>JAISPR010000080.1 GCA_031274765.1 Nitrososphaerota archaeon
CCGATATTTGTCAAAATTAAGGAGTAAAAAAAATTGCAAAAAACTAAATCTTTGATCGCGATAATTCTCTTAATCGCACTAATCATACCAACAACACTACAAATCATCTCATTCACATCAGCCCAAAACACACCCATCCCAGTATACCTAAAAGTCCACGCCGAACCAAGCCCAGTCGGAGTAGGCCAACCCGTATACCTAAGCCTATTCTTCACCAAACCCATACCCATCGTCGGCTCAAGCGGCGGCGGAAGCCTCTACACTGACCTAACCATAGTCATGATCCACCCCGACGGCAAAAACCAAACCTTTGGCCCCTACATAAGCGACACAACCGGAGGCGTTGGCGGCATCGAATTCACCCCCACAGTCGCAGGCAACTACACCGTCCAAGCATTCTACAAAGGCCAAACAATCGGCACCACCAGCCTAAAATACGACATCCTCCCAACTCTGAGCGAAGCTGTAACCTTTATCGTCCAAGAAGACCCCATTCCCGGCACACCCCAAACACCCCTACCCCAAGAATACTGGTCCAGACCCATCTACTCAACCAACTTTCAATGGTCCCAATTAGGCGGCAACTGGTGGGGCCTTGGCAAACCCAGCTTCACTGACACTGGCGGATATGACGCTACCGGAAACAACTTTAATCCCTACAGCCAAGCACCAAACAGCGGCCACATCATGTGGGTCAAACCAACCGCCTTTGGCGGCCAAGTCGGCGGACCCATAAGCGGCGACCAAGAAAGCCAATACACCTCCACCTCAATTCTCTATCGGCAATTTGAACCCATTATTCTAAACGGCATCATATACTACAAACTGTATCCTAATGTTCCTACATCTGTAACTAGTGCAGGTGGAACACCTGGCTGGGACGCAGTTGATTTGCGTACTGGTGAGTTACTTTGGCACAAAGACACAAACGATACCCTAGCCTTTGGTTGGGACATGCAATTCCACACAATACAAGAATACGGTACTCAAGCTTTTCTAGTCGCTATTGGTCCTCAAAACACCTGGAAACTCTATGACCCTCTAACTGGCTACTATATCGCAACCATAACCGGTGTTCAAAGCACAACTGCTTCTGGTCTAGTTGAAGCCCAAAAGGGCAACACCCAGGGTGCAGTATACAACCACTACATAAACGGAACTTATCCTAATTTATCGCTTACTATGTGGAACTCAACCCGTTGTTTATCGGGAACTACTGCTAGTCCTTCTACGATACGTCCTTCGGGTAATATTCCCTATTCGCGTGGTATTCAGTGGTCTGTTCCAATTCCCTCAAACATAACTGTTGGCGGAGTCACAACAAACATCACCAATCCAACAAACTCAGCTACCTTGCTAACAAACCCTCAGTTGGGTATTTCTGCACGAACTAATGATGTTATTGTGTTGCGTTCTGCGGGTGAATCTATTGCTACTTTTGCGCGACAATTCGGTTCAGGTTCTACTATTGAACTTGGCATGAGTGCAACTAATGGTTCTTTGCTTTGGGGTCCAGTTAATCGAACCTATACAGTTCACAATGAAATTAGTATTCTTGCTGCAGGTGATGGCTACTATGTAGCTCACGACAAAGACACTAACACTGCATATGTTTACAACATAAATACTGGTGTGCAAGTGGGTGGTCCTATTCAATTGGAAGGGAATGCTTTGAGTACTCTTTCACGTGGCGGTGCTATTGCATATGGTAAATGTTACATTTGGGACTATGGCGGGTACGTTAATGCTATTGAATTATCTAATGCATCAGTCGCATGGACATTTGTTCCCCGGAGTGCTGGTTATGATACGCCTTATGGTATCTATCCTATATGGCATTTTGGTTCTCATAGTATTGCTGATGGTAAATTGTTTTTGTCTGAGGGTCGTATGTATGATCCTCCGCTTTTCATCAATGCGCACAAGTTAGCTATTAACACAACTGATGGCTCATTAGTTTGGGATATATTGGGTACTTATGCTCGTGAACCCAGTGCAATCGCTGATGGCTATTTGGTGGGTTGGAATAGTTATGATGCTCAGATCTATACTTTTGGGAAGGGTCCTTCACAGACGACTCTTAATGTGGCTGCAAATGCTGTTCCTTGGAATACTGGTGTTCTTCTTACTGGTACAGTGTTTGATTTGTCTGCGGGTACGCGGGATGCTGATAGGTCTGCTAGGTTTCCTCAGGGTGTTGCGGCGGTTTCTGATGCGTGTCAGAGTGAGTGGATGGAGTATGTTTATATGCAGCAGTCTAGGCCGGCTAATGTTACTGGTGTTCTAGTGGAGTTTTGGGTCATGGATAGTAATAATAATTATCGTATGATTGGTGAAACAGTGTCTGATGAGGCGGGTTTCTATAGTTATCGTTGGGTGCCTGATATTTCTGGTAAATATACTGTCTATGCGGTCTTTGGTGGTAGTGAGTCGTATTGGCCTTCTCAGGCTGTGGCTGCGTTTGCTGTTGATGAGGCTATTGAGCCTACTGTGGTGCCTGTTACCCCTGGTCCTGGTGTTGCCGATACTTATTTCCTGCCTGCTGTTGCGGCTATTATTGTTGTGATTGTTATTATTGGCGCGCTGCTTATGCTTATGCTTAGGAAACGTCCATAAACTATCTCAATTTCTTTTATTTTTTTTGTTTCTTATTTTCAATCTCTTCTCTCTAAAATTCACACAACTTACCTGATTTCCCGGATTTATTATACATAAGTTGATGGAAATCCATGAAAAAAACCGATATAAAAATGCCTGTAAAATACGCCTTAAACAATATGGCCTATGTATAATTAAATCTGAATTATACACATGTTTTGTTTAATCACTAAACATTGTTTTGAAGCGTTTTTTCAAAACCAAACACATTTATCAAATAGTTCCCACACGTGTGTATAAATTTTGCCGGAATTTAGGAACTTACATTTGGTAGTTTGGGAAAAAAATATTTGAAATTGTTTATATTGCAGATTGTTGCGTGTTTTGGTTATTTTTACAATAATTTTCTTATTTTTTCGAATATTTTTTGAGCATGATTAATTTTTGACTGTTTTAGATCAAGCTGCTGAATGTAAGACACAATATAGTCAACAAGCTGGTTTTATCAACTATTGTCCTGTTCACATCCAAGGTGTTGATGAAAAATTGTGGCGGTTTCTGGGAACTGGGTGGGTGGGGGAGACTGTCCATAAACTAGATTTTTCGTGTTTTTAGTAGAAACAGGCGGGAAAAATCGGTTCTTTTCTTGTTTTTCTGAGGTTCTTGTTAGTTTTCGGATAGTCTGGGGGGATCCAAAATTTTAGCGGTGAAATACTGACATAATTCGCCACAGATTATAGTTTACTGCGGTTCGGGCCATAATCTTGCTGTAGATATTACCCTTAACATATCCCTTATTTGCCTGGCGTAAAATATAGCTCACCGAGTAGAATTTGTCATAGAACTGTTTACGCATCTGTGCGATTTCTTTAGCGGGTAGTTTGGGGTCTTCAAAGATAGCGTTCATGGTGCTATAGGTTTTCCAATTCTCTGACATTTTCCAACCGTTCTTTTCTACGGTCTCTCTTAGTTGAGTACCTGGGAATGGTGTAGCGTGACAGAGCCAAGCGTCATCGGGTTCAATTTTTCGGACAAAATCAAGGGTTTCTTGCAATGATTCTTTGGTCTCGCCTGGATAACCCAAGATAACGGAAACTGTGACAAACATACCTGCATCTTTGGCCCATTTTATAGCATTCTCACATTGTGCATTTGTAACCCCCCGTTTGAGGCTTGCACGCATACGTTCACACCCCGATTCAATACCAAACATAACCTCATCACAGTGGGCTTTGGCCATCTTTTCTAGGAGCTCTTTTGTGACAACATCGGCTCGGGTACCACATCCCCATCGCAGATTGATTTTGCGCTCAATCATACCGTCACAAATATCGGTTGCTCTTTTTTTGTCAAATGTCAACGTATCATCTTGAAATGCCACCCCCTCTGCTCCGTACTCATTGCGCAGCCACTCTAGTTCTTTGAGTACGTTATTGGCGCTCCTTGCTCGGAATTGTTGTCCAAACATTTGTGAAGCAACACAAAATGGGCATTGGTAGGGACAGCCTCGGCTGGTTATAACTGAGAGTAATTTTTGACCTTGTACCCAGTATTTTTCAATGGGTACAAACTTGTAAGCTGGCCAAGGCAGTGTATCAAGGTTTTCAATAAAGGGCCGGGTGGGTGTTTGAATGATTTCTTTGTCTTTGCGAAAAGTTATACCTTTGATGTCGCAGAGTTTTTTGCCTGTTAGGGGTTGGTTGGCAAGTTCCAGAAGGGTTTCTTCCCCTTCGCCTCGCACGATTAAATCTATGGCTTTTTCTGTTGTGAGTATGTCTTTGCCTTGAAAGGTAGCGTGGGGTCCACCCATTATGATTTGTGCGTCTGGGCAGACTTCTCTTGCAGTTTGTGCGGATTGAAAAGAGGCCTCTGCGATGGGGGTCATAGAGCCAATGCCAATAATTGCTGGCTCAAACGATGCTAATTCTGAGCCGAGTTTGTTATAATCGTAACGATTTATGGGGCAGTCAATAATTTTTACTTCAAACCCCCTTTGATCTAACACTGCTGCCATGTATGCTAACCCAAGGGGTGGAAACAAGGGGTGGTGTCCAATATCTTCAAGGAGGGGCGGAGTGATAAGGGCTATTTTCTTGTTAAATGTAGTCATCAAGATTCACTATGCTAGACAATATGTATTTTAGTCTAACATGGTGTTTTTCCTTATGAAGTTTTGGGCTTTCGTTATTTTAAGTGGGTACGCTCACGCTATGCCTTCTCTAAACTTTATGTTTTATGTCCTATACAACACCATATCGTAGTGAAACTTTTGACCTACCCGCCTAATTTGACGAAGAACCATAAGTTATATAGCTTTTTAATTACGTGTTACGAAAACGAAAAAGGATTAATAAACCCCGGCAAATTTGTTCGTCCTGGCTTTTTCAGACCAATTGTTGTCATATCAATATTTTGACTTTTCATTATTTTAGGTGGGTGCACTTTATTTTTTCTCTAAACTCGTTACGTTTCCATATATTCCATACAACCATTATACCGTAACAAAACTTGCTAGGTCTATCCACCTGTTTTAACGAAGAACCAAGTTTTGGTTAACCTGTTATTTGATTCTCTTGGTGGTTAGTCATTTATGGGTGTGTTTGTGTTTTCGAGTCCAAAGGGTTAATGCAATTCCCACTACTGCAATTATACTTCCCAAAATTATTATATCTGTGTTTGGTTGAGTGGTTTTTTCTTTCTCTTTGTTTGTGTGGCCAATGGCATATACAAAGTGGTCATAGGATCCCACATACACTGCTCCATTTGCAAGGGCGGGTGAAGAAACCACTGCGCCGTTGGTGAGATAGCTCCACCAAAGTTTGCCCTGCTCTGTACTGAGGGCATAAATCTTACCATCGGTGGACCCAAAAATCACGGTGTTATTTGCAAGGGCTGGTGAAGAGGCCACTTTGCCCTTGGTTTGATAAACCCATGCAAGGGTACCGTTAGGGTTTATGGCATAGAGGCAACCATCATCTGAGCCGACATAGATTTTATTGTAGCCAATTGCTGGTGAAGAAGAAACGGCGTCATTTGTCACATACTCCCAGATTAAATTTCCGCTAACGGCGTCAATAGCGTAGAGTTTGTGGTCATAGGAGCCAACATATACTACCCCTTTTGCAATGGCTGGCGAAGAAACAACATATCCTCCTGTTTGCAGTTTCCACAGCAAACTGCCATTTTTTGCATCTAATGCATATACATTACCGTCATTTGATCCAAAATAAATTTTTTCCTCAAAAAAACCTGGCGAAGACACCATAATCTGATCTTCCGTCACATATTTCCATATCAAACTACCCTCCGTTGCATTTAGAGCATAAAACGCGTGATCTTCTGAACCCACATACACCACCCCCCCATAAACCAAAGGTGAAGAAACAACTCCAAACCCTGTCTGATAACTCCAATGATAAACTCCTGTTTTGGCATCAAGCGCATACACTTTGCCATTATAGCTCCCAACATAAACCCTGCCCTCACTAACACAGGACGATGAAAACATTACCCTATCACCTGTATTGTAACTCCAAACCGGCTTATTATGCAACTCCCAATCATAACCCCCCATCCCTGTTTTGGCATCAAGCGCATACACTTTGCCATCATGCGCACCCACATAAACCAGCCCCTCTGCAACCGTGGGCGTAGCATCAATGCTTGCGCCTGTGGCAAAACTCCACGCAAGAGTCCCATCTGATGCATACAGCGCATAGAGTTTACCATCTGAGGAACCCACATAAACTCTTTGCCCAGCAACTTCAGGACGCGAAATCACCTGCGCACCAGTTAGAAAACTCCAAACAAGACCCCCATCTCTTGCATTAAGTGCATAAATTTGACCATCATCTGAACCCACATAAACCCTATCATACAAAACCGTCGGCGAAGAGGCAACCCCTGCCCTTGCTGTATAATTCCAAACCGCTGCTCCACTCAACACATCTATAGCATAAACCTGACCATCCATCGAGCCAATATAGACCCTATCGCCCCCCACAGCCGGCGAAGAATAAATTGCTGCCCCAGTAAAAAACTTCCACCTCAAACTACCAAGCGAGGCATCTATAGCATAGAGAACCCCCTCAGCTGACCCCACATAAACCACCCCCTCCCAAACCACAGGCGTAGAAACAACTATATCCTTAGTCGCATAACTCCAAACAAGCTCCCCCGTAGACATATTGAGCGCATAAATACTCCTATCCAACGAACCCACATAAGCTACCCCCTCACAAAGAACTACCGATGATAACATAATCTTATCCCCGGTTTCATAACTCCACAAATATTTTCCTGTGGTGAGCTGTAGAGCATAGACTCTATTGTCCTCCGAACCAAAAAACACCACCCCACCAGCAATGACGGGATCAGAATCCACATAATAACCCGTTGTATAATTCCAAAGCTTCGCACCCGTAGACACATTATACGCATATAAATTCCTATCCTCTGAACCCACACACAAAATATCCCCCTCAACTGCTGGTTTAGACACAACTATACCCCCTGTAGTAGAAACCCAAACAATGTTACCTCCAACAGCATCAAACGCATAAATTCTATGATCATATGCACCCACAAAAACCCGGCCCTTACTATAGGTGGGTGAACCAACTTGTCCACCAGTGTTAAATTTCCAAAGTGTCTGATTAGACCCTGGAACCTGTGTGGTAGAATAACCCGTATTGGCCAAATCCCCCCGAAACATCACCCAATTCTCCTCACCACACTGCCCACAACTAGACAGCAGAGTTGAAAATAAAAACAGCCCCCCTAAGCACAAACATAATTTGTTTCTATTCATCTTACCTTATCAACGAACTGAAAAGATAAAGATGTTTCCCAAAACAAACCCACCAAACATACCCAACCTGCAAAAATACACTTACAACAAATTATTTAACCCAACAACTATCTAATATAACTATTATTAACTAAATAAAATTCAACAACCCGTTTTAACATACATACAAACTAACACAAAATTAAACCAAACACAACCAACTTGTCAAAAAAATAAAAAGGGAGTGGAAAATATTTAGCCTTGGGTTATGGACGTTTTCTCAATGTTATAACTATAACTGCACCGACTGCTAAGACCACAATTATAGTAGCAATTGACATCGGCATGAAGTAAAGATCTGCCAAAGAAGGTTCAGGTTTATCTGCAGACACAGGCGTTGGTGCTATTGGATCAACTACAAATGATGTGACCCCCTGAGACGGATAGTAGGATTCACTGCCCTCAAAAGAAGCATAAACCATATATTGACCTGGAATGTCTGGCACCCAGTTATATGAGAAGAAACCCTCATCGCTACTGATGGTTGTGCCAATTGGGCGGTAGTTGTTGTTTGCATCTAAAACCGAGAGCGTTACTTTAACCCCGGTTGCGTTTGTGGGTTTGGGTTGCTGTTGATATAGATATTCCATCCATTCACTCATGTTCTCATCAGATATCGCTGGAGTGCCTGCTGCTGGAATCCCAAGACATGTTTTGCCCGGTGATTGATCAGTGACTGTACCACGGATTACCAGGCTTGAGCCCAAGGTGATTGCAGCTGCTGGCGCGTCTATGGTGGTAGCGGATCGGCCTTTTCCAAAGCAATATATTGTTCCGTCATAACCATTTAGATAAACTAGTTTTCCATAGGCAATTGCTGATGCTGCCGCTTCAGCTTGTGTACCTGAGATGCTCCAGACCGTTTTGCCTGTTTGTGCATCAATTGCATAGACTTTGCCACCTTTCCAGGGAGTAGCCAGGGGGGTGTGTTCGCCATTGATGCCAAAGAATTTGCCATCTGCAAATCGTGGACCGGTGTAGCTTCCCTGGATTGCCCAGCCTCCATAGGGGCTATCTAATCCGCCGCTTCCTGTGTACCAATCCCATAGCAGCTTCCCGGTTGACATATTTAATGCACGCACCATGCCATCATAACCTGTATTGTAGAGTACCCCGTTGACAATAACTTTGTTATCGGGGTTGATGCCTGAATAGGTGCTAAGGGCGGTATCAAATGGGTCTGCGGCCCAAATTTGTTTACCTGTGTATGCATCATAACCAAACCATTGCAGTTTGTCTCTGGCGTATGCAACATAGATGCCGTTTTCGTATCCAAGAATGGGGTCGCTTGTGTCAAACACAGTTCTATTGGCAACCCAGAGCATGCGTAGATTTTCTGGTGCTTTACTGATGTCATAGGCCATGTCTTGTCGAATCACATTTGGTTGCGTGTCAGTGATGGGGAAAAAGTTAGATGCCAGTATTAAGTCAGGGGTAACTACGCGAATAGCTTGGTTTCCTGCTACGATAGGTATTGATGCGCTCCATTGGATGCCATCTGAGTAGTTATATACGCCTTGTACAGGAGTCCAATCAATAGCTTCACCGATAGCTCTGATTTTAGTGAGCAGCACCTTAGTTGAATTCCACATAGATAACACATTGTTTCGTGCATCAATACTGTACCGTAATATTTCACCATGGGGTCCAAAGTAATTTGTTCCGCTTGATACACCCGTTATGTTAAGAATCCAACGTCCAGTCCAGGCATCATACATCGTCCATTCAGAACCCTCAGCTTTCCAAAGGTATTGCGTTACTGATTCTTGTGATGTTGAATAGTGGTAAAATACTTGACCGGTGGTTATGTATTGGCCTTCATTTGGGGCGGTAGTCCAAATTGTTTCTCCAGTATATAGGTCGACGCATTTGAATCCATTATATGACGCGGAACCGTAAGATCCAATAAAAGTCGGCTCATTGTAGTAGAGTTTTCCACTCATTATTATTGGGGGAGACAACTTTTCTGTGGGTCTTCTGCCCGTATAGGCTGAATCGGTGCCTGTTTCGCCTGAAGCGATGCCTCCAAACATTTCCTGCTTTGTCCACAAGATGTGGGCGCTGTTAGGGGCCTCAGTGTAGGGGTTATAGCCATCGCCGCTAACGCCATCATTTCGATAGTTTTGACCACTCAGCCAGTTACCAGCAAGAACATTCCACATTGTGTTTTCGCCATAAATTGGAGTTTGCCAATAGTCAGTTGGTAGAGGGTTATTGGGCAGCGGTAGAATGGGGTCTTCTTGTACAGTTACTAAAAATATTGCGCTTGTGCTAGGTTTGTAGTAATCGCCTCTGCGGGAGCCCGTCTCTATTGTTTGTCCGGGAAAGTGCCATTGGAACTTATAGGTGCCTATCATTGTAGGGGTGTATTGAATAGATCCTGTTCCTGCTTCGGCTGTTTTGTATGGTCCCTTAGTTTCTGTAGTGTTGTCCGGCTTTATGATTGATAGCGTTAGGTTTTCCCAATATCCATATCTTGGCGAGTCAAGGGGTAGTTGAGCGGGGGGAATGTTGGGAAAAATAACGGTTATGCCTAGTTGTTGATTGATTCCAATGGGGTTGGGGGCTGCAGTGATGTATAGGTAGGTATCGTATTGTACCGCATCAATTGGTGGAGTAGTTGCAAGTATTGCTGAAAGTGTCATTATAAAAATCAAATAACCTGTAAAAATTTTTTTAATGCCCATTTTTTTATCTCCATGTTATGTTCTATGTTCAACATATTAATAGATGTTTTGGCGAATAATAATTGATAAATCACCTGAAATTGAAGGGAGCGTGTTATGGTCGAGTTTGTTGTTTATGATGGTGCTTTTCTCAAAAGGGGCTACATTTTGCACAACTATCGCCTAATGACTTTGGGAATTTTTGCCATGATGGCTGGAGTTGTTGTTTGGGTCTGAGCTTGAATTCCTGTCCTTTTATGTTTGGTATGGTGTTGGTTTTAACTTGGATCTCGTTATTTTTACACTATATGCACATATGTGTTAGTTTTGACTTGATTTATGAATAATATTCAACTAATATGTTGGCTGTGGTTGATGCCATTTTTTACATTTTGCGTTTCGTTGTAGGGTATAATTGTACTGTGTTGGAAATGAAAATTACGATACAATTAACATATAAAAAACAAATGTCAGCAAACAAAAGATGACCTGATGAAATATAACAAATAACATACCGGAAAACGGTAAATAACTTTTTAGTTCTGCATATTGCCTGCGCTTTTGACGAGAATTTAGGCTTTAACTAGTTTTGATTGTTATTTTAAACGAATGTTTTTGTTGTTTTTCTAAATTTATTTGTGTTCTCAATTATGTTCTATTTGTTATGTTGCAACAAAACTTGTTGATTTTGTTTGCCTGTTTTGACAAAGAACTTTTTTGTGGTTTTGGATCTGTTGGGGTGTTATTTTGTGTGGTTGGTTTCTGAGGCGGTTAATTCTGAGCTCAGTGACGGTATCTAAACCTCCAAATATTAAACTTGAGCACTTGCCGGTGATATTTTCATCACAAGTCTTATGATGTTTTCATCACAAGTCTTATATATAAAACATTTTTAATGATTTAATGACGCGAAAGTATTGAGTGATTGCAGATGTCAAAAACAAAATTAAACCTCTTTCTAACTGTCATGCCAATTGTCTTGATCTTATGTATGTTTGCCCAGATGTTGCCGTTTCCTGTTCTTGGCTCAGAAATTCAAGAACCCGTAACAAAAGACGACATACCATATATGGATGTTATTACAAAGGCTGAAAACAGCGGCGCAAATCACGGCAACAAAATCACTACAACCAGTGAAATAACACTCAACAACAAAAAAGTCGGCAACATCATTTTCAATAAAAACAACCCCTATATCGAAATTGTCATCACAAGCAATGTCGAAGTCGATATTATGTGGAACTGCGCATCAAAATACGCAAACTGTACCCTTAACGGCGCAGGCACATATAAAATACCCCGTTTACTCCAAAACAACGGCAAGCTGCAAAGTTTCAATGCCCTGTGGCTTGTTGATGTCCGATTATCTCCAATTGTGTCTTCGGATGATGATGATGGTGTGGGTTTGTCTTATGTGGTTGATAATGGTATGGGTTGTTATGATTCTACGTATGCGCGGCGGGGTGTTTATGTTGAGTTTGGGGATGATTTTGTGTCCTATGTTGTTGCGATGGGGGTTAGAAGTAGTGGTGGGTATTCGATAAGTATTGTTGATGTGTTTGTGGATGTTGGTGGGAATGTGGTTGTTTTGGTGTCGGAGCGTTCTCCGGGTTTTGATGATTTTGTGTCGATGGCGATTACGTATCCGGTTTGTAAGTTAGTTTTGGATGGGGTGCCTGATAGTATTGTGGTTAGGAGTGTGGGTGGGGAGGTATTTGAGGTGGTGTCTTCGGATGATGATGATGGTGTGGGTTTGTCTTATGTGGTTGATAATCCCATATTCCATAAAAATTAGGTGCTACACACAGTAAGTCTCTGTTTATTTTCTAAATTTTAGTGTCTGATTGTAAAACGACCGTTATTCTCCGTTTTTCACCATTTAGAGTATATTAAGCTCATGACTAAGTGTTGTTATAACTTATCGAGGAATAGGTTATCTGTAACTTCATAGCTTTCTATTGGATTCACAGTCTAACCAAATCACCCAACATTATTTAAAAAACTATTCAAGCTTCCCCGCCAAATAGCAATCTTTAGATTGTGTCTAAAAGTTTGGTTATAGGCGTTGTTTGAATAGATCCTAATAGACATAACAGCAACAAAAAATAATTCTGGGAACCCGATAGAGATGCGAAAAGTTTAAGCACAAAGCACCCCTTCAAAGAGACAACTAAGCGTGAAGCACAAATGAAACCCCACATAACCCTAGTTAACCCCGCCGCGCCCGCCGGCGCAGTAATGCATTGGCCCTTTGCCCTTCTTGGCTTAGGATACCTCGCAGCCGTATTAGAAAAAAACAACTACCCTGTCGATGTCATCGACTGTCAGGTTGAAAAACTCACGCTTGAAGAATTCACAAAAGAAATCAAAAAACGCCAACCTGATATAGTTGGTATAACCTCCTCCACACTAACTTATAAATCCGGCCTAAAACTTGCCCAAGCAACAAAACAAGCTCTCCCAAACACTATAATCGTCGCCGGCGGTCCCCATGTAACCTTTTGGGATGACCATGCACTAGAAGAGTGTCCCGAGCTTGACATAGTCATCCGAAGAGAAGGTGAAGCAACCCTTCTTGAATTAGTACAACACATCCAAGCTCAAAAACCCTACCATGACATCATAGGCATAACCTATCGAAAAAACGGAAAAATCATCCGCAACCCTGACCGTCCCTACATCGAAGACCTTGATTCCCTGCCCTTTCCTGCACGTCATCTGTGGCCTATGGAAAAATTCAAAGAATACGAAGATGTGCTCTACTTAGCGATGAGCCGAGGATGCGTGTACTGGTGCGAATTTTGTTGCACCGTACGTATGCATGGTCGGCAATATCGCATGCGTAGCGCCAAAAACGTCGTTGACGAATTAGAATACCTCAACAAAACTTATGGAAAAACTAAATTCACCTTTTGCGACGATGCTTTTACCGTAGATAAGGTCCTTGTGGAAGAGCTTTGTAGTGAAATCCAAAAACGCAACCTAAAAATCGAATGGAACTGCGGCAGTCGTGTTGACATGGTCACAAAAGAGCTTCTTCTAAAGATGAAAGAAGCTGGATGCGTTTCTTTTTGGTGTGGTATCGAATCAGGCACCCAACAAGTTCTTGACGCCATGAAAAAGGGCATCACCCCCGAATTAACCCAACAAGTCCTTGGCTGGGTCCGTGAAACCGGCATGAAACCCGTCCCAAACGTCATCTTGGGTTTTCCAGGAGAAACCAAAAAAAGCGCCTGGGAAACCATAAAATTTGTCGAAAAAGTCGCTCCTGACGCCGTAGGTTTCTACAACGTTGCTACCCCCTTTCCTGGCACTCCCCTCTATGACCAAGTCATAACCAATGGTTGGCTACGTATTACCGACTTTGATAAATACGATACCACCCGCCCCATCTTTGAAACCCCCCAGTTAAGCATGAAAGACTTAGGTAAACTCCGCGAGAGTGCATTTCATCACTACTACCTAAGACGCGCCTACTTCCTTGATAAAACCCGGCGCTTTAAACTCTCTACTGTTATAGTCGTTGGGATGCACTTAATTGCTAACATTAAACTAAAATTCCGTTCAAGCTAACATGTTATAGTGGTAAAAACCACATCCGCACCAAAACCAGCACAGCCACACAAAGCAATCCCCAAAGTACAATGGTAACATTTCGAATCTTTAGCGCCCCAAGCACCTTGTCGCCTGTTAAGGTCTCTTGAGGATCTCCTAGAATGTATTGGTTTGGTTTTTCAAGTTGAATTCGAAGCGCACCCGCAACAGCGGCCATAGGCCAACCATGATTCCGGCTGGGGGTTTTTTTATGGTCTCGTCGTGCAATACGCCATGCATTCTTTGCATCCAGTCTCAAAATGACTGCTGCTCCAATCATCAATAAAGCTGTTAAACGGGTGGGGATATAGTTGACAAAATTATCCAAATTGGCACTAAACCAGCCTGTGTTTATATGTTCTTTGGTTTTAAAACCCACCATGCCATCTAGGGTGTTTATGGCGCGAAAGGCTATGGCGCCTGTGACTCCAAAGAGTGCAAAGCTCATCATAGGTGAGAGTTTAAAGTCGATTAGGTTTTCAGCCATGGATTCTATGACTGCGCTGCCCATTTGGGTGGCGTTAAGGTTTTTACTGTCTCGGCGTGAGAAGTGGGCGTATTTTTTGGTTTCTGCAGCGTCGTTTTGGTTAATGGCGATAGCGGTGGCTTTGGCCCAGTTTGTTTCGAGTTTTATGCATATGGTCATTTTGAGTAGAATTATGCCTATGATGGCATAGATGGTTAAGTTGAGGTAGGTGGGTAGTATGGTATAGATTGTCCATAATCCAAAAAACGTGGGTGCGGTAAATGCTGTGATAACTGTTAGGCCCAATAAGACCCCTAGAATTTTTTCTATGTTTGGGTTTGGGTTTTTGAAGTGGGGTTCGATGGTTTTGGTAAATTTTCCCATCAAAACCGTTGGGTGTAGTTTGAAGGTGAGTTTGTTTGGGTAATTAGGTGAAGGGTCGCCTAAAATTAAATCCAGTAGGATGGCAAGTATGAGCATGGCTATAGTTACGCTAATGTAGAGGGGGATTTGTGTTAACCATGTGATGCCATCGAGCACCCTTTGATACTTGAACGCTTGGTTTATATCGCTTCCTGTGTTACTTAGAACAAGTATCCCTACAAATTTGTTGTTGTGTTGGTTTGTTACCTGGTGGCGATAGAACTAAGTAGGTACGTGCTAATTGGTTGATGAAAAAGAATTTGTTAAATCTATTTGGGTTCTCAAATTTTTGGTCTCATGGTTAAGTTGTAAATAGGGTTTCATAGAGTTCAAACTGGGCTATTCTCCAGTAAGCGTTTCTCTGTTTTGTTTGTGATAAACCTGAATTCTCGAAAAATTTATACCTCCAGTAGTATTGTGGTAAAACATCGTAAAACAATAAGCATCTAAATGGTTGAGAGTACTGTGAATAAACAATTTGTGTAGGATAATTTTTGTGCCTATAGCGTAAGGGGTTTGTTTGTTTTGAACGTTTTGTGATTTAACTTTTAAGTCGAACGCAAAATATAGGTATAAAAACTTGGGAATTTAAAAAAGCTAGAAAAGAAAAAGACACGTAAAATGCAAACCAAAATAAGTGACCGCTTAGCCATAAGTCAATGTTGGGGCCCTTAAAACTTATCCTCGGCAGTTTGAACAAAAAAACACAACGACTTAAAACCCAACACACAAACAACTCCCAACAAAAACACAACAAAAAACACACAAACACACACCAAAAACAAAAAAAACACACCACACCCATTTAACAAACAACAACACAAACACACAACCACACCACAACCCCAACAACCAAACACACACAAACCCCAAAAAAACCAAAAAACCACAACACAAAAAAACAACCAAACAAACCACCAACACAAAAAAAACACATAACAAAACCAACAATAAACCAACAACCCACACACAAAAAAACCACACCCCAACCATAACCATCACAAACCAAATAACAAAAGAACCCCAACTTATCGAAAAAATAAACCAAACCACCACCTAAACCCCACACACAAAAAACACAAACCCCAACACACAAACAAAAATCTACTCCTAACCACCTTCACAAACATACACACCCCCCAAACTGTCCAAAAACTAGAAAAAATCCCTAAAAAACAAGAAAAGAACCAAATTTCTCCATCCGTTTACACCAAAAACACAAAAAATCATAGTTTTCGAACAGTCTCCCCAACAAGAATAACCCAACACCCAGAACCCATCGATATAGACTACTTCCTAAACCCAAAAGACAAAACAAACCAAATAAACCAATACAACATAGCAAAAGCCCTAAACCACATCACAGACATAAACTATGAACAAATATCTCAAACCACAGCCCTAACAGCTCTACAAAAATACAACACACCCATAAAAAACTGCCATAACGACACAACCACCCCATCATTTTATGGCGAATACGACCTAAAAAACAGTCTATACACAGAAGAAGAACTCAAAAACATATTTAAAATCGAACGCGGCTACAACAAAAACCACCGCCCCAAAGCCAAACAAACCCTCATCGACCAAATAACCACCCAAACAGGCTACCCATAGTTCACAAAACCCAATCCGACACCACAAGTGACAGCAATTGGAACCGCGAAACCCTAAACTACATCCAACAAATACACACCCAAGGTTTGCTACAGAACTCTATGTGGCCGACAGCAAACTCATGACCAAAGAACACGTCACTCAAATGAATGATTCGACAAATCACATAGACTTTGTTTCACGATACCCCGCCAATTTTTCCAATAAACTAGAAAGTAAAACAATAACAAAAGCCTATGCTAGGGGGAATGGGTGGAGTTTGGATGTTTTAGTGAGCCAAGATGCTTGCAGCTATCGTGGCATGGGTTTTACACAAGAGGTGTTTGGAGCGTCTTTGCGCCTAGTGGTTCTTGAGAGCAGCAGTTTGCGTGAGAGTGCTGTGCGAGCCTATGAGAAGCAACGCTTAGAATTAAATCCGCTGGTTGTTAAATTATGTGCCCAAGTGTTTAAAAATTTATCTGATGCACAATTTACGTGTGAACAATTTAGAAAAAATGCTTCGGCACGGCTTTTTGGGTTTGTTTTTGATATTGTTTCTTTGTCGCATGAGGTTTGGCCTGCGGGTCGGCGGGGCAAAGACACTGTTCCCCAAATCAGATACACTTATCAGATAAAAGTTCTCCAAATTAATTGCAACACGACAGTTTATGAAGAGTTTATGGCTCAGGAGACTTGATTGTTCTTGCCAGCAATGCACTAGATAAGTCTGATGGGGAGATTGCTTTGGCGTATGTGGGGCAGTTTGTGGTTGAGTGCTCTTTTAAGGCTTTAAAGTCGCCTCAAGTGGCTTCCGTTATCTATTTAAAAACCCCTCGTCGGATTGGGGTTTTATCTATGGTCTTAGTGTTTGCTTTGTTGGTGTGTGCGTTAATTGAGTATTTGGTTGCGGGCGGGGTTGGGGGCTTTTCGTGAACAATGTCCGGGTAAATCGTTTTGTGCGGGGTGGGGTGGAGGAGAGTTGCGGGTGCCTACGTTTAAGATGTTTTTGAGCATGGGGTTAATTGTTATTTTGAGCGTGAGGGGTTGAGTGTTATAGTTTTTGTTGGCCGCATGAGCATGCGGAGGTGCGTGTGGGGGAGACTGGTCATAAACTAAATTTTTTCGTGTTTTTAACGGAAACGGACGGAGAAAAACAATCCTTTCCTTGTTTTTCTGGAATTTTTGTTAGTTTTCGGACAGTCTGGGGGGTGGTTTTGGAGTTGTTGGGGTATAGTTTAGAGTCTCTTGTGGCGTAGCGGCTGTTTGTTGGGTGGTGGGTGTGTTAGTTGGGGTTTTGTTTGTTTTTTGTTTTTTTGGTTGTTGGGTTTGGGTTTGGGTTTGGGTTTGGGTTTGGGTTTGGGTTTGGGTTTGGGTTTGGGTTTGGGTTTGGGTTTGGGTTTGGGTTTGGTGGGGTTGGTTTGTGTTGTTTGGGTTTGGTTTGTGTTGTTTGGGTTTGGTTTGTTTTGTTTTTGGGGTTTGTTTTTTGTGTTTTTTGGTTTGTTGGGGTGTTTGGGGCAGGTCTTATTTTGAACTGCCGAATGTCAGTACATACAGCAATAGATGAAGGAATATACACTGTCGGTAGTGTTTAGTGCCATTGTTTTTTGACTTTTTGCGCAGTCTGAATTTTGGTTTATCAATAGAATGACTTTTATGCGGATTTGATGGCCGCTACCCTTTAGAAGGGCAACAGCTTAGCTTAAAAAGGGCATTGTCTCGATTACATAAATTCGTTAACCATAAAAAAGCTATCGTTTGATTTCTGCAAGTACAAATTTAACGAGTTCATCAGCAATGTTGACTTTTGCAACCATTTGCAAACCCTTCCAACCAGGCTGACTGTTCACATCAACAATACAGGGTCCTTGAGGGCCTTCTAGGATGTCAATACCGGCGATTTTACAGTCGACTGCTTTTGCAGCCCTTATAGCCAGCTCTTTATAAGCTTCGCTGATTTCAACAGAGACAGGTCGTGCACCTTTGCTATAGTTGGTTTTCCAGCCATCAGCTATCCGACACATAGAGGCGATAACCTGGTCACCTATCACAAATGCGCGGATATCACTGTGTCCATGCTCAACAAATTCTTGCATGTATATAACCCCGTGGTAAAAAGTTATGGCTTTAAAAATGGTATCAGCGATGTCTATGTCATTGACACGTGTGGCACCTTGGCCGCGGCTTCCAAAGAGGGGTTTAACAACTACGTCTCCGCCAAGTTCGTTAAACGCTTTGAGGGCCTCGGTTACGCTCTCGGTGACAAGAGTGCGGGGAACAGGAATCTTGACATCTTCAAGCAATGCAAGGATGTCATATTTGTCAACGCAGTGCTCGATTGCTGTTGGAGGGTTGATCATATAGAAGCCTTGACGCTCGAGTTTATAGAGCATATCCATGCGGAAAACCAGTTCCTCAAGACTTCCGCGACCGATGGGGCGAATGATGAGGGCGTCTAAATCGTCAAGTATGTTTGTGGTGTTGACTTTGAAGGGAGGATTATAAGCAAGTCGAGCAACCATACGGGGAAAAGTGAAGCACTCATAGGGGATGCTATGTTTGTTTAGCGCTTCACGAACTTGTGTGCTGCTCCATGCTTCTGGATTACGGGTCATTATGCCAAATTTCATAGGAGATGGTCCTTGGAGATGACATTTAAGATGCTTAGGGTTTTAGTTCTTAAAGGTTCTGGGGAATTTGAAGTGTTTTGAAAAATGTATTGCCGGCGCAACCAGACAGTTTATTAGAGCATCAGAAACATGGATTTTACTTGTTGAATTCCATGCATACCCCGGAGGCGATTGATTAGGTTAAGGATACGGGTATTGTTACCCTGAGTTATGAAAATTTCAAGACAGTATTTTTCGCCGATGTGACGATGAACGTTTTCTATGACCACATCGTCGAATTCGTGACGAAGCTCAATCATTTTTAGATCTATATCTTTACGTTCATGATCACATGTGACCATGATAGTGGCAGCCACGGTTTCGGTTTGTATCGCCGCTATTTCGGACTCAGAAATTAGATTACGTATGGCGTCGCGAAAAGCCTCTGAGCGGCTGTAGTAGCCTTTGCTTTCCATAAAAGTTTCAAATTTGCGAAGGAGTTCTGGCGGCAAGGTTATACTAATTACAGTCATAGATCACCCTCAGATATTATTAACATTTAAGTTAACTGTTAATAGTTTATTAATATTTTTGCATATCAAATTAGCATCAGCCTAATATTTCTAAATGATATAGCATAATTAAGGTTCAATCCATGAGATCCCATGAAGAAAAACCAAACCCCCCACAAAAAACACACCCAATTGAGGAAGAAGAAAAAGAAAACAAAAAATTGCTAATAACCTTTGCCATATGGTTAGGCATAACTATCCTCATTGCCGGCTTACTTGATTTGCTTGGCAACGGCATACCGCTGGGTTTCACAATCCCACTCATCAACATCCAAGCAACCATTTCCATGATACTCTACTATACCGCCATCATAGTTGTTGCCACCTACATCGGAGTGGTGGGACTAAAAGAACTAATAATCGAGCGACACTTTAGCGTAGAATTTCTCATGGCAGTTGCCGGTTTGGGCGCCTTACTACTGGACTATCGATTTGAAGCAACCACCGTACTGTTTTTCTATTGTATAGCAGAATACTTTGAAAGCTACATTCAAGACCGAGCACGACGCACCGTAGAGAAAATTTCACAGGTTCTGCCAGAGAAAGCCCGAATTATCGTGGATAATAGAGAAACAACAGTTGATGTCAAACAGGTGCAGCCAGGTACAGTCTTCATGGTTAAACCAGGCGAACGCATACCCCTTGATGGCAATGTCACCGAGGGGACTAGCTATGTTGATCAAGCCATAGTTAGCGGCGAATCAATACCAGTGCCCAAAAAAGCCAAGGATTGTGTATATGCTGGAACCCACAACACCAGTGGGGTTCTCAAAGTTGTGGTAACTAAAAAATCCAGTGAAACCTTGGTGTCTCGCATCATCGAATTGGTTATGGAATCACAAAAGCGTAAAGCAACCATAGAACGTCTAGTTGATAGATTTGCCCGATTCTATGTTCCCATAATTATCGGCTTAGCGATTTTCACTACGGCGGTGTTGCCGTTTGTTTTTGGCGGAGGGTTTCAGACATGGTTTTATCGGTCGTTAATTCTTCTTGTGGTGTCTTGTCCCAGCGCGTTTATCATCTCTGTACCTGCAACGGTCTTTATAGCCATAACCATTGCAGCAAAACAAGGGGTTATCATAAAAGGCGGCGTTTTTATTGAGAAGCTTGCACGGGTTAAGCATGTTGTATTTGATAAAACCGGCACATTAACACTTGGACAGCAAGCAGTGCATAGAATCTATTTGGCCGATATATCTCAGACAGAAGATATAGCACTCAGATACGCTGCCGCTCTTGATCAGTACTCCAATCATCCTATTGCCCAAGCAATTGTGCGCCACGCAGGAGAACGGGGTATTGATGTGAGCAAGATCAGAGTCAGCGAAGTAGAAGAGATACCAGGGAAAGGTATTGTGGGGGTAGTTGAGGGAACACCGGTCGCCATTGGTAATCCCAAGTTTATGAAAGAATTGGGCTGGGATTGCACCAAGACTCTTGAAGTAGAAGCAAAAGACTCTCATACAGTGGTTTGTGTCGCGGTGGATAAAAGGGGGTTGGCAAAGATTTATGTTGTGGATAAAGTTCGAGACGAGGCTCATAAAACCATCAGTTTGCTTAAGCAACAAGGCATATATACAGTGATGCTTAGCGGTGACAAAAAAGCCCTCGCTAAAGAAACCGCAGAAAGTTTGGGTATTGATGCAGTCCACGCTGAATTATTGCCACAAGACAAGCTGAACTGTATTGAGGAAATGAAGAGCCAAGCGGGTTTGGTGGCGATGGTGGGAGATGGCATCAATGACGCACCAGCATTAACCGCCTCAGATGTGGGGATTGCCATGGGTATGCGCGGAGTTGATGTGACATTAGAGTCTGCAGATGTTGTGCTTGTGAATGATGAGCTTTTACAGATTCCCTATTTGATTAAATTGAGCCAAAAAACCATGACTATAGCTAAGCAAAACATCGCAGGTTCCTTGGCGATAAAGTTGTTTCTTGGAGCGCTGGGTCTTTTGGGGTGGGTCCCTTTATGGTTTACAGTGGCAGCAGGCGATGATGGTTTGACCATGTTATTGTTGTTAAACACTCTACGATTAGAACAGATAAAACCCAAACATGAAACCAACCATTAAAACTATAGCAACCAAAAACCTCTTTTGTATTAGAAATCAAACAATCAGCAATACGGATTATTGTTTAACTTGCTTTTCATAGACACGTAGAACAGAAAAAATTTTTGGTCTTTCGCTATTTTAGGTAGGTACACTCATTCGCTCTTCTTCAAACTTGCCTATATTTTCCCTCATGTTTCATATAACATTATGCCGTAACGAAACTTATTGGCTCTACCCACCTGATTTGACGAATAACCAAAAATAACAACATTGGCTGACACATAACACTCACATTTTCCTGCCCCAAAAATTCACCATCACTAGCGATAAAAATAACACTAACTTACAAAACACCATAAATGATTTACCGAAGTTATTTGATGTTATGCCCAACCACTTATTTTTCAAAAGGGTTCACAATTTTAACAAAACCACAGTGCTTAAAGTCAGCAACATTCTCCGTATAGATAACATCAACACTGTTTTCTTTTGCAATAACAACTAAATTACAATCAAAAATCTCCGCTCTACACAGCTTAAAAGCTTGCGCCAACTTGAAAACCTCAAGAGGAACAACACCTGAGGGGTTTATCTTTTCAATTTCGTTACACTCCCAAAGCTCAATACATAACGCAACAGCTTCTTTGATTGATAGGGGGATTTCAACTCTTTTCGGATTAGTGAGAACAGCAAATAATTCATAGAGCACCTGGGATGTGAGGCAGACATCTATTTCGCCGCGTATTGCTTTTTTTATGATGGCAGCGGCTGATTTTTGGTTAGGTGAGGACTTGTTGTAAGCGTGTACCCAGATGTTTGTGTCAAGTAATATCTTCATAAATTTCGTCTCTGGATAATTTACCGTTAATTTTGCCCATATCGGGTGGATTGTCTAGTTTTTCAAGTATGCTTTTAGTTGCGTTGTTTCTGCGGACAACGTATAGTTTGGCGGTGCCTTTTTCTACCACTTCTATGTGCAGCACATCACCATCAACTAGTCGGAGGGTTTCTCGTACTTTTTTAGGGAGGTAAAGCTTGTTTTCGTGATATGTAGCCTCTGTCATAGTACACTACCAACAGTATTACCCAATTGGTTGGGTAAAATATAAATTTTGGCAGGGGTGACTGGGTGCTGTTGGTTTTTAAAGTATCGGGTTCTTTTTTATGGTGTACCATTAGTTGATGTTAGCGCTCTGGCAGGTTATATAGTGGAATAGTTTAAGATTTACACTGTCCAAAATGAGTATACACCACTTCTTGCACAGTCTCACACTTAGAAACCAAATCAAACAACACCCACTTCAAATTCACCCACCACTCCTCAATCCGATTAAAAACCGCAAAATACGCCGACAAAAAACCAAAAACACACCCACCCCAACAGCCAAAACAAACAACTGCTTACACCTATGAAACCGCGCATTATCCAAAAACACAACCAACCCCCACGCACCCAAGACAAAAACTGAGTCA
>JAISPR010000097.1 GCA_031274765.1 Nitrososphaerota archaeon
AATCAGTGCTCTACCCCACCAGCTGCCTCGCTCAGGACTGGGCTCAGGCCCACTTCGGAAGGAACTAGCTATCACCAGACTAGATTGGTCTTTAGCCCCTAGCCCCAGGTCTGGGGAACAAATTGCACGTCAGAACCCTTTCGGACCTCCACTAGGCTTTCGCCTAGCTTCATCCTGCCCAGGGCTAGATCGTCTGGTTTCTAGTATGTATAGTTATGACTTCGGGCCCTTTCAGACCCTGCACCTGACTCTTGCGAGCTGCGTGCGTGTTGGTTTCCCTACGCTTACAAGTTTTACCTTTTAGGCTTGCCATAGCTATAAACTCCCCGGCCCGTGTTTCGAGACGGAACGCATAACCCTGATCCATCTTCCTCGTACAACTGCATCACTACAGATTCCTTTGGAAAATTTCTACTCTTCTGGGCCATGCACGTCTGTAACTGTCTGGTTTCAGGCACTTTTCACCCCCATTCCGGGGTACTTTTCAGTTTTCCGTCACCGTACTAGTGCGCTATCGGTCTTGAGGCGTATTTAGTCTTGGAAGTTGGTGACTTCCAACTTTCCACACCGAAGCCACGGTGTGGTAGTCTGGGACTCTCGCTCAGCTCTTTCTGGTTTATACTTACGGGGCTATCACCCTCTTTGGCGAGCCTTTTCAGGCTACTTCAGCTTTGCCAGCGAAGAGGAAGCAAGGCCCTTAACCCTACATCTCCCCTGCATTTCTGTAAGGGATTCGGTTTGGACTGTTCCCATTTCGCTCGCTGCTACTAAGGGAATCCCGTGTTGGTTTCTTTTCCTCCCCCTACTAAGATGCTTCCGTTCGGGGGGTTCCCGCTCCATTAGGAGCAACAACCTTACGGTTGTTGAGAAGTCTCATTCGGGTATCCTCGGTTCTAAGGCTGCTTGCGCTTACCCGAGGCTGTATCGCGGCTTGCCGCGCCCTTCTTCGGCTCTCAAGCCGAGCCATCCTCCAGACAGCGTGGCATGTTACGGGCCAATGGTAGTGTCTGTTTGGCGTTTGGTGAAACACATATGTTTCAAATTAAGTGTTTGCGTCGTTGTATATATTTGACCTGTGCATGGTGTCATCTTAAGCGCCAGTAGCGCCTATTCACCGCTTCACCCCCCATCGTGTTCTGGTGGGGAGCTGCATCGTTTGTTTGTGTAACCCATGTTACTGGGATTGCATAAGAAGCATACAACGCAAATATAAGTGTATCGTTACACTTTAACCACGTTCGCCGTCCACCCATTTAAAGGGCGACTTGACAACTTCTTCTGCACACACCACCTGTTTTTGATGATGCCCTTAAACGATAAGGAAAATATCTAAGCTACACACGTTCAAATAAACCTGCCGCAACAGACAGAACAACATAAACAACTTTTGCTCCAAATAAAACAAAAAAAATTGAAATCTAAAGCCATATAAAGCCGCCAATTTATCTAACTCACACATGAACCAACACAAGACACACAGACCTTAGAACAAACCACCACCAAACCAAATCCAGAGCCACAACCACAACGTAACAACATACAACTTGCACACAAAACTTGAACTCAGCAGTAACTTTTATTTGGATAGAAAATTATGTGTCTGTATAACTGGGCATTTAAATGCCTCGATAGCTCAGCCCAGTAGAGCGGCTGCCTTGTAAGCAGCAGGCCGCGGGAGCAAGGCCCGCTCGAGGCTCCTACTCTTTGAGTACAAAGCCCTGTTTCCTTTTAAAATCCCCAAAAACAAACAATAACATGACAACAACTGAACCAATCCACGACTACGAACAACGCCTAGCAAGACACCGCCACAACATAAAACAATTACCAAACAGACAAATCACACTACAATTCCTAAACCACCTAGGGCGCCCTAGGACTATCAGTAGCCCGAGTAACCAAATACGCCACCCACTCACCCCCACTCCTACGCATGATACAAACAGACCTCAAAACAATAACCAAACAAGACCTCGAAACAATCGTCTCCACCATAAATGCCAGCAAACAAAAAGAATGGACCAAACACGACAAAAAACTCCTCCTACGCAAACTAGTCCAATACGCCAAACAAGGTAGCTGCGCCAAAGGTACACCCCTACCTCCAGAAGTAAGCTGGATAAGCCTAACCGTAAAAGAAAAAGACCCACGAGTAACCCCTGAAAGCCTGCTCACTCCCGAAGACTTTACAGCCATCATAAAAACCAACAACAACAAACGCGACCGCGCAATGGTCTATGTCCTCTTCGAAGCCGCCCTACGACCCGGCGAGCCCTTAACCATGACAATCGGTAGCGTAATATTCAAAGAAGAATACTGTCTTATATCCGCAAACGGTAAAACTGGCCCTAAACGCATACCCACAGTCCTATCCTGCAAACCCCTACTAGAATGGCTAGAAGATCACCCAAACAAAAACAACCTCGAAGCACCCCTCTGGTGTACTTTAGACAACCGTCACATAGGCGAACGCTTAAGCTACCGACGGTTCCGCCTAAAAATCAAAAAACTAGCCCAAAAAGCAGACATAAAAAAAGACATATGGCCTTACCTCTACCGTCACACCAGTCTAACCGCCATGGCCAAAGTCTTCACCGAAGCCCGATTGGAACAATTCGCAGGCTGGACATATGGAAGTAAAATGACCAGCCGATACGTACACTTCTCCGCCCGCGACCTCGAAGATGCCATACTAGAACTCCACGGACTAAAACAAACCACCAAAAATGCCGGCATAGCAAAACTAGTTGACTGCCCAAGATGTGGCAACAAAAACCCCCCAGGCAAAATAAGATGCAACACCTGCAGCATGACCATAGACAAAAAAACCACCCTAAACTTAGAAACCACCCAAATACAAAAAGAAAAAACCCTTGAAAAGAATAATACGGAATTACAAGCAAGACTAAACAAGCTCGAAGAAGCTATCTCAACTCTAATAGCCTCTCAGAGCAAAACTTAGTTTTGTTTGTTACCTCTAACCTTTGTTACTGACGCTCTTTTTTGTTTGTTTTCCAGCTTTTTTGTGCATCTTTAAGATTTGTAAGATAGCTTTGTTCAACAGATGTTAAAGTGACTACTGTTTTTTGACGGTATTTTGCGTATTCATCCTCTGCTTGTGTAAGTGTATCCTGATGACTAACTACCCCTGCATCAGACAAAACCCCCTTACCATAACGTTTAGCAAAATCATCCAACTCCCCAACCCAATCCCTCATATACATAGGCTTATGCTGCATAGCACGAAGCTCCGCAAGATCAAAAAACGCCGACACCATACGATTCAACACAGCCAACTCTTCCTCAGTCAAATAATTCTTCGCAACCCCCACCTCACTTTTCACAGGTTGCGCACCTGAAAAAACAGTCAACCCCATAAACGGCAACGTCGCATCAGCTCGTTTAGCAATCACCTCAGCAGCCGTATGACCATGCGCTACAAAATGAATTTTATTTTGAACCAACTTGAAAAATTCTTGCGACACAGGCGTTCGCGGGTCATAGTCCACACTTGTCGCATAGAGGTCGAGAACTTGGCGATAAAACACCTTCTCACTAGAACGTATATCCCGAATACGCTCCAAAAGCTCAAACCAATAACTCCCCCCACCCGCTTTTTTTAGCAAGTCATCATTCATCGAAAAACCCTTAACGATGTATTCGCGCAGAACCCCTGTTGCCCAACGACGAAATTGAACCCCCGCAAAGACTTTACACGATACCCGACTGAAATAATAACATCCAAATTGTAATACTTTGTTTGATAATTTTTACCATCAATCGCAATTGTCAAGTATTCCTTGACAACTGAAACTTTATCAAGCTCACCTTCTGCAAACGCATTATTAATGTGTAAACTAACATTTTGTTTTGTTGTTTGAAACAATTCCGCCATTTGTGCCTGTGTCAACCAGACCGTTTCATTTTCCAGTCTCACATCAATCTTTGTATGTCCATCATCAGTTTGATAAATGACTATCTCAGAATTATCAAGTGCCATAACTAATTACCCTCTGCTGGTAGTATCTTTTTTCATGTTATATAAAGTCTATAAAAACACACGTACAAACAAAAACCAAATCAAAGCCACACATTTAATTTGCCTTCACAGATATACCTTCTTTGCAGATCAGCTTCAGAAAAATGAAATGTACCATATGCAACAAATGGCATACGAGAAGCAGTTTTAGAAGAGAAAAAACAGGCGGCAACAGAAAAAATTATTGAAAAGAAAAATACAGAAAAATAGTAAAGAATAGAAAAATTTGAAGAGTTATTTTGTCTCTGATGGCCTCTCAAGACAGGATGCAATCCGTTCATTGGTGAGCCTCTTAAGCTCGCCTATCTCTCTTAAAATCTCCTTTAACAACTCTTTATCAACTTGAACATATTCAGTCAAACTAGTTCACCATAAATAAACCTTGTCTGAATTTTTAAGAGCCTAAACTAGTGTTGACTTGTTAAACAGCATCGTCAATATCAATATTAATAGTTGTATGTTAATACTTTATAAAATTCAGTTACTGTAAATATCAAATCAGTATGAAAAAACGTTTTCGGGTTTAAATAACTACAATTATGCAGGTTTTATATGTCAGGTAATTGCCACTTGATATCTCTAGAGGCGATAAATTAAACACAACAAACAATAACTTTTTATTTTGAGAACATGTAAGTTAAATATGAGTAAATATATTAGCTTAATATTTATCAGTATATTAGTTCTGTCAAGTTTCATTTTCATCAAACCTGTAAATTCAGAAATATCCCACCATCTGTTCCAAAATTCACCATAAAAATAGTGGATAATTCTTATGACGTACCGCCCACTTGGTCAATTGACCCTTATACAGGGGCTAATGTAACTCATTCCGGCTATCGTGTTGAAAACAGAACCGTTGAATTGATAATAAAAAATCAACCCTTTGTATCTACAAATATTGACGGCTGGGATACTGACTTCTATTATAACGTTCGTATTAAGGGCCACTTTAGCGAAGACTGGCTAACCCTCTACACACCCACAATTACGCCGTATTACGCTCAAAGCAACTCCGAAAACACAATAATATCCTTCAATATACAAATACAAGAGTCTTATCTTTCTGTAGGCCCTCTAAGCGAGCTTCCTTTGAATGCTAAAATAGATTTTCAAGTACAAGCACTTATAGGCTATGTCCATAGGATATACAACGCCAGTGCAACACATCTACTTGACAAGTATCCTTGGGTTTTCGAGGGAAAAACAAGTGCTTGGAGTAATACACAAACCCTGCCCCTAACAGAGACACTCCCAACACCAACATCAAATTTACAAAGCCCAACTCCAACCCCTAACTCCTCTGGCTCTACTAGTACAGACGATTTAGCTTTGGATTGGCTACAGGTCATCACGGTTGTCTTGTTAGTTGCAATTGTTGTGTCGCTTGTATGTGTGGTCGCATTTCTCAATAAACTGCATGCAAACGGTAAACACATTAAGGACTCGGCTCTTTGAAAACATTTAACAGTACCATACTTTGGCTGTTATTGCATATTTGGCTCGGAGGTTGGGTGCGGTTTTTTTGACGTACCCATCAGGTATTAGACAGTTGAAGGTGTTCTCAAATACGGTGTGTGTGATGCCACTTTTTTGTATGGTACGTTTTTCGAGTTCAGTTCGGCCCAACGGCTGATGGCTAAGTTCGTGCAATATGATTTTGGCTATTTCAGTGTTTAATTTCTTCATCAACCTCACCGCCTAAAAACATGTCGAATACCGTTTGGTTAACCGCAAATTTTCCCCTATTAAGCGATTTAATGAACAACCATAACAAGTCAACAAATATTTGAGAGATAAAACTATGCATGCAGTAACCCCTACATTTCCTTTTTGTATACCGCTTAATTGTTTGACTACATTTCGGTTCATCGCTTTCACTTGCCTTATCGTAGCTAGTCTCTTGTGCCTTTTAAACTCCAAGTTCAAACGTACTCCCAAAGTAGGGGAGGGGTAACTGAAAGTGAACACCAACAAACCTAGAAATTAATGCGCATACCAACTACGTATTCTGCATTCCGTGCTCTAGAAGTTCAGAGTTCGCAAAAACGCAGAACAAGGCAATGCCGACGCACAATTCAAATTAGGCATTTGCCGTTATTTAGGGCACAGCGTTAAAAATATGAGAGTTTTCACCGATAGAGAGATAAGGGCGGTTGCGGTAACCTTGCGAGAAGGTTACTTGCCATGGCTACATGTAAAAAATGCTTATCTGAAAAAATAGTAAAAAACGGCATAATTCGAAAAAAGCAAAGATATGTGTGTAGGGAGTGTGGACATATTTTCACAGAAGGTGACCAACGAACAAACGGGGGCGTGATTGCTAAAAAAGCCATGTGTATCATACTTTACTCTTTGGGCAAGGCTTCTTTTAACATGCTGGCTCATATTTTTGACACCTGACCGTCTCTTGTATATCGGTGGATTGTGGAAGCTGGTGCAAAAATGCCAGCCTCAGAAGAAATAAGTGAAATTCGTGAGATGGAGTTTGATGAGATGGCGGCTTTTGTAGGTTCAAAAAAAACAAGCTTTGGGTCTTCAAAGCCGTTGATCGTGGCAAGCGGAGAGTTGTGGTCTGGGTGCTTGGCGATTGGGATACTGCAACCTTCCAGCGGCTCTATGACAAAGTCAAACATTTAGAGCACTGTATCTTCTATACCGATGATTGGGATGCGTTTGCCAGGGTGTTGCCCAAAGATCGTCATGTTATGGGTAAGTCTCGCACTACCGCGGTTGGGTGGGATAATAGTAATGCGTGGCATCATTTGGGGCGGTTTACGCGCCGTAGCAAGGTGGTTTCTAGATGTGATGTCATGGTTGATACTTCTCTAAAGCTCTGGCAAACTGTGTTGGTTTGGCTTTGGGGTCTTCCTTTGGACATATTGTTCACGTGCATTATTAGTGCAGATGTCCCATATAAAGATATCGTATATTAGGACATTGTCTTTTTTTAGACAGCTGAGTTTGTTGGTGTTTTGTCTTGTATATTTTTGGGGATTTTAATGGGGTTATGAAGTGGTGGGTAATAGTGTTTGTTGTTTGGAGGGGGAAACTCTAAAAATAGAATTTTGTGTTTTTGGCAAAAATAGATGGAGAAAATCTGTTTTTTTGGTTTAAGGATTTTTGCTATTTTTTGGCAGTCTGGCAGGTTTTGTAAGAGATGGTGATGCTTATTTTGAACATGTAATGTTTAAACTATTTGATCATAGTTGTTTTTGGGGTTTATTTTTTTTAGAGTTTAATAGAATTTTAAAGTGGCTGTGTTGGTGAAAACATCAGCCGTGGTAATAATCCCGGGGTGATTGTTAACAGGTTGGTTTTGGCTCAAGTTTCTGGTGTTTCTTCAGTTTTTGATGCGATTTTTGACTTTATTGTTTTTGTGTCAGGTATAATAAGTTTGTATTTACGGGCTTGTGTTGAGACTATTTCGTTTTCAAAGAGTTTGCGCAGACTGCGGAAGACTTTTTTTGAAGGTTCTCCGCTTTTTTCTGTGATTTCTTGGAGGGTTAATTCTTTTCCTTCTGCTTGTAGAGTTGCGACAACTTTTTCGTCTGTCTTGTTCAGTTTCACCTATACATCTCCATGCGGGTTTTGTTTCATTATATGCGGCGGTTATGCTTTTGTATTTTGCGGTAGTTTAGTTTGTTCGTTAATAAACAAGTGCGTAAGAAATTAGGTTTGTTCGTTGGTCAGTTTTTAATACGGTATTTATCAGAGTCATTTTAATTCCACGGGCAGGTTTGTTGATGGTTGTGAATGTTTTGAAATAATACATTGTTTGTAGTTTATGTTTAGACGTTTAGTTTGTGAATTTGGGGTTTATTTTATTTTAGTCGTTGTTAAGCTTTCCAGTTTCGTTTATTTTCTTCAGCGGCACGGTCACTTTTTTCGCCGACAATTCGCATTATCCAGCCTATTAGAAACAGAGGCAACAGTAGTGGGAGAAATAGGACGCGTAATTTCAAATTAATAGCCCCCTTAATTTTGGGGTTTGTTTAGCAGGGTTAGAGGTCTGTTTTATTGTTGTAGAAAAAATGCTAAAAATATTTGATTGATGTCTTAAAAATTTGTCAGTATAAGTATGTATTAGTTCAGTATTTTTTAAAATATTGTTTTTAATATTTGTATTTTTTATGTTATTCATCTTAGCATACGCACCTCTTTTGTTTTTGAAGCTGTTTGGCATGTTGTTTTTTTGTTCCGCATGTGCAATTAAAACATATTTAATGACATATACTTTTCATCATTAAACACGAACAGACAACCACAAACCATCACCACAACACAAAAACACCAAAAACACCAAACAACTTCTTAAAGATTTAACTCTCCACACCACCTCACGTTTATTCAAACACAAACCATAACAGAACACAACCTACAATATCCAAACTTCAACACCAATCCAAAAAACACAGACACACACCATTTACTAAATATCACCCACCACTACATATACCTCACGTTTTGCAACACCCAACTGCATAAAAAAGTATTTAACCCTAACAATACCATAGCGTTTTGTAAACAAGTGGTAATATAGTAACTCAAATGAAATAGATAAGGCTTTTAATGACTTTAATAAAGCAGTATACCCATATACCACCACATCAACACATATTCCAATCACAGAGTTATTTTTAAAAAGGGAGCGTGTGAAAAAGTTGTTAGGGATTGCATTAAAACCATTAAATTTTTGTCAGAAGAAAACAATAGTATCGCCCCATGTTTGTTCTACACCATCAACACAAGCCCACGTATATAAATTTAGAGGATTTCTCAAAAACATAATCTAATTACACTTGGTTATATAACAGAATAGTTTAAAATTTGCACCTTTCAAAATGGATGCTGTGCCTTTTTGTAAAATTCCACATAGACATATCTGTCCACCCTTTTTCCCGGCACCGCAGTCATTTATCAAAAATCTACCTGTAAACCATAACAAACACTACAACACACGCAAAAATTAAACCCTACGGCCATAAAATAATCATCCGGCAATGCAGAGTTTTATAAGAACATGATGTGAGTTATTTATACACCAAGACATATGCCAACGTGGTGGATGTCAGATAAAAACAAGTAATACCCAATACTGAATATGATTTCGTAAATTTCTTGAACTTGACCCTCAAAATCCCAAGGCATCACACTACGAGAAAAATTTAAGATCCCCGAATAAACAACAGGCAGCGTCATAGTTAGTACCTCAGAACCTACAAAAACACGAATACATCCAACACTCCAACCGACCGCTCACGCTAAACAACCCGCAGACTTATGGAAAACTACCGAAGTTACCAAGCCATCAACAGACTATTGTTAACTTCAACCGCAACAGTTTACGCACCAACCACAGGTTCTACACTAAAAGCCACATAAAAATATTGAATTTCATCAAAAAATTCACCAATTTTTTGAACTTTTTTTCGACTTGAATATTTACTTTCTCGCCAAAACCTCATAATTAAGACACAGAATTGTGGCGATTTAATGTTTATCGCCAACTACTTTATTGGAAATACCACTTTTGTAAGCAACTCACCCTCAGGCGTATCAGCAGGATTGTTAAGATAATAATCGTAATACACTCCTGTTGATTCCAACTTGTTTTCCACAAGATACGCCATCATGGGCGCGTACGTTTTTTCAATATCTTTATACGCGCCTTTGTGCACTGCAGTAATCGCCTTGCCTTCACAGGTTTTGCTCATATAAAATTCGCCTTGTTCAGGCAAAGGTTCACCAACAGGCACACCTAACTCAATATCCCACTTCATAAAATTCTCACTCCCGTTAGTGTATTTACAATAAGGCACATCCACCATTTGCTTACCACACTTAACCAAATAACCCCATAGTTTTTGATAGCCTGCCGTCATAATTTCTGCCATTTTGGTAAATTCCACAGCCTCAAATTTTACCGCTACTGCAATTTCAGACTTTTTGTTAATTATTTCAATATTCATTCAAATCCAGCCCCTTTTTAAATACCAAATCATTGTATATAACATAGTAGGGCAGACTATTATAAATTTACAGCACAATACACCATCAATTATAACATACAACAAAGATCTTAAAAAAACATATACCAACAAAAAAGACAAACATAAAACAACCTATAAAACCCTCACATAACAAACAAACCCACCGCAACTAGAAAGCCAAAAACCAGAAACCTCCAACCCAAAAAACACAACCCACAAAAAAACATTCAAAAACTACAACAAAATTTCACCGCCTAAACGTCATAGACAACCTATTTAAGGGCAAAGTTGTAGTGCCTATGAAATGATCACTCAACAACAAGATGTTTAAGGTGATTTAAGAGTTATTACATATGATTTCCCGCGGAACAAATGTTTTGGATAATATGGTTTCATTGGCAAAACAGTTGTTTGTTTTGGCTGTTCGGGTGGTGTTTTTGGTGTTTTACCTTGGGTATTTTTGTAGATTTTAATCGAATTGAGAAGCGATAGCCAATATGAAGAACACTTTAGTTGATTGTTACATAAGATCAGTTAGAAAATACCTGGTAAGGTAATGTGAAATTTCCTGTTTTCCTTGGAAAATATCCACCTATAATGATAAAAACCAAGTTATTTTTTAACTGTGCCAAGGGCAACACTTGCAAGAAGCGGTATATCTATTTCGAAGACCCAAAATCGTAATCTATTCGGCCATAATTTCCGGAAAAGACACCATTAGCAACTAACCAAAACGCTTACCCATAAGCACCCGATACCCACTTTCCCGCGCCAAAACCTCACAATTTCCAAACACCCCACAAAAAACCTCAGGCAACCTTTTAGCACCAATCTTACTACGAATAACCATCTGAAAACTACCCCCAACCGCCAACACCCCAGCCGCACCCTCAATAATAGCTTTCACCGTATCCATACCTGCACTAACCGGCGGATTAGAAAGCACACAATCAAAACGCATCCCCAAAACAGGCTCATACAAATACCCACAACACACCGCCACATTACCCACACGGGCAGCCGCCACATTCCGCTTTGCCAACTGGACCGCACGCATATTCACATCAGTCATAACCACACGCACCTGAGGACTAAATACCGCCGCCACTATACCTACCGCACCATAACCACACCCAATATCGAGCACACCCCCGCTTTGAGGCAAAACCATAGCATCAATAAGCACACAAGTACCCAAATCAATTTTTTTCTTAGAAAAAACACTCGAAGAGGTTAAAAACTCAAAATTACGACCACGTAAATACGCATGAACTACGCCAAAACAATCATTACTTTTAGGTGAAGAAGAAAAATAGTGCTCAGACAACTATTTCCCCTGCTCATCGCTGCCAACCCCAGTTTTCCAAACCCTGGGATAAACATTACGCGGCATCAACACACGCGCCAAAACCGCTACAGCCCCATGTCGCATATCCATGATCTCCTGCGTGGAAACCTGCGCACGACCAAGCGCCACCGCCTCACCCTTAAGAGTAAATATAGCAACCACGCTACCTTTTTCAATACCAGTATCCACTTGCAAAACACCAGGTGCCGTCAAACTAGCACCATGACAAAGTGCATCAACCGCCGAATCACGAACTATAATCCGGGGTAATTGCACAAGTGCAGTTTCTAAGGGCTCAATAAATCTGTAAAGATTAACAGGATTTTTGGTACGTTCATATTCGCCAAACCAATATGCCACATCATGGAGAGTTACACTATTAGCATTGCTTTCCTGAAAAGGCCCAGCACGAGTACGACGAAGTTCCTGCATGTGACCCCCGACACCTAAAATCTCACCAATATCATAGCAAAGCTTACGAATATAAGTACCACCCTCACAACCAACTTTGAAGAGCACATTACGGCCCTCGTGCTCTATGTAGTCAATGTAGTAAATACGTCTCGTACGCAATTGCCGTTTAACCGAACTACGTAGAGGAGGACGCTGATAAATTTCATCCTCAAAAAGACACAAAACATGTCTGATTTGGGGTTCAGCCACATCACCGTGAAGCTTAAGAACACAAACGTATTCCTTACCACTGTAGAGCAAAGCCTGCACCATCTTGGTAGCTTCTTCTAGCGTAATCGGCAAAACCCCAGTGACTTTGGGATCAAGTGTGCCTCCGTGTCCAATGGTTTGGAGTTTTAGAATTTTTTTTGTCCACGCCGCAACTTCATGGCTAGTGGGGCCTGCAGGCTTGTCAAGATTTATAGTTCCATATTTTATATATTGATCGGCAGGACGTTCACGGGGTTTACAACCATATTTAGGATTAGTATAGTCTTCTGCTTTGGTTAAAAGTTCACGTTTGATTTCCCATGGCGGAGTCGTTTTAGGCATCTGTTGTTTGCACCTTATAGGGGAAGAAAAAGAAGTATGAGGTAATTAAAGGTTAAAACGATGTTTAACCCTGCATTACGTCGAGTTTGTCTTGGGCTTCTATAGCCTGCGATACTTCGTCGTCGGATGCACCCCGTTTGATATCGAGCTTGTCTTCTATGGGCAGGATGTGGTTGATGTTGACGCGCCTTCGTTTGACGCCAGTGAGTTTTTTAGGTCCAGTAACTAAAACAAAACTTTTGTCCATGACATCTATTATGACGCATTTAGTGCAACATTCGCGTCCAGCTTGTTTGATGCATATTCGGCCGACTTCAATAGCGGGCATGTTTTTGTTCTCCTTGAAAATAACTACTACAGAGGGGGAATATAAGCATAACACAATTTAAGAGGTACATATACACCAATGTCATTAAGCTAAAAAACAACTATCATTATACATTACACCAATAAATAGTACCAACTTATTGACCTACCCACCTATTGACGAAGAACCGTTCATTTACGCCAAAAACACGAAAAGTCTATTTTTTAAACAGTCTCTCACGCAAACAAACCGCCAGACACACGTTTATTGTTTTATAAGCCAGGCAAGTTAGCTATGCAAAAACTCGAGCAACCCTAAAAATACAGATACCAGTAACATCTAAGCTTAACCGAATTTTACTGAGACCCCGAACTCTTTAAGCCACGCCTTTGCAGGTTTTTTTCTATAACACTGATTAAATCGTCAGGTTTTATGGGTTTAAGCAGATAAGCATCTACTTCGCAGTCAGTTTGATTACCCACATCTATAGGCAATAATCCGGTGAGTATTATTTTAACCATTTTGGTGGATTTAGCAGGCAGTTTCGCGACTAATTCAATACCTTGTATGTCAGGTAACCGCATGTCTATGAGTGCAACGTCATAATTATTAAAACTAATTTTATCCAAAGCTTCTTTACCAGTTTCAGCCGTATCAATCGTATAGCCCTTTCTTTTGAGAATTATACTAAAAGTTCGAAGAATCGCTTTGTCATCATCCACAATCAAAGCAACTTGATTTTTTTCTTCGGAGACTATTGAAGACATATTGCTTGTACACATGTTTATCCAGATCTCAATTGATGATTGCCCAAGAGTTGAAGCTACCCAACTCTACAAAGGGCAAGTGTGATAAACCCGATATTTTCGTTAGAACATCCCGCAGTTAAGGTAAAAACAGGAGCCCAAGAAGTAAAAGGGTATTTTACACTTTTGTTGTTATGTGTAAATACTGAACTGTATATATACATTTTGCCATAATTTAGCAATATTGCTCAAGTTGAGCATAAACGAAGAGTCACCATATTAAAATATCCCCCAGACTGTTTAAAAACTAGCAAAAATCCCCAAAAAACAAGAAAAGAACACTTTTTCTCCACCCATTTACACCAAAAACACAAAAAATTCTAGTTTTTAGACAATCTCCCCCTTTTGCAACACCATCAAATTGTTCGAAAAATAGTAAAACCCCGATAAAAACAAAAAAGAACCACTGCGCTCCACTCATTTTTGATAGAATCACAAAAGGGTTTAATTTTAGACAGCCTTCGCCTAAACTGAATTGCCTGACCACCCTTTAGTACCAAAATAATCCACATCACCATTTAACCTCCGTATCATTTTTTTAGAACCACCAAATAGTTGTGTCTGAAACTGTTAGAGGCGGCCTCCGAAAACCCATATTTTTCCAAAGATCGTCTGCTGGAAACCGTGTAATTGTGTTGTTTAGTTTTCTGAAATGGGGTTTTTGGATTTTGCCTAGAGTTTAAAGGGTTTCTTTCCAACAAACCCCTTATCAAGCAAAATAAAATTACCGGTAGGTTTAATTTTTTAGCTTCCTCTAAGAGCTACATCAACGTCTTAGGCATGACCGCTCCACCCAGATTGCCGCGTTTGATGGCAGGGTTTTTAGGGTGAAGCGCCGCCCATTTGAAACAACTCGCAGGGTGACCCAGACATGAAAGTAGCGGGTTCCTTGCTTGGGTTTGCCTCCGTTTACTCATCCGGATTATTTTTCCATAGGGGAAATAAGTGAGGTCTATGGTTTGGATGACTTTGTGTTTGTTGACTCTTTTTTGTGTTCTTTTTTTAAAATGACATAATAGTTGTTAGTTATTTTTTGGGTATTTCTGTTAGTTGGTTTAGACGGTATAGGAAGGTGTTGCTATTTGTATTGGGTTGTATTTGTTTTTGTTCTTGGAGTTAGTTTGGAGTTAGTTTGTGTTTGTGTTTGTGTTTGTGTTTGTGTTTGTGTGGGTTAGGTTTTTGGTTAGGCGTTTTAGGCCGTTGTGTGCGTGGGTGGTTGTAGGCTTAGGAACAGTTCGGTGATAATTTGCGGGTTCAAACAGTTTTTAGCAGGTAAATCTGAGGCATATCTGAGGCGGTTTTAACATATCCACAAATTTAACAGTTCTTTTTTTATACGATTTTTTTCAGGTTATCGCTTAACTGTTCCTTGGGTGTGTTTGGGCGCGTAGGATGTGGGTTGGTTGGTATTTGGCGTTTGGTTTGTGGGTATTTGGGGTGTTTTTTTGCAAGGGTTAGCGAAAAGGTGAAAAGCCAGACTATGTTCGGGGGTATTTTGTGAGTCATACTTGTTGACCTCTTTGATCGGTAGTCTGTAAGTGTGACTCACAATTTAGCGTAATGGTTTTACTTTCGGAACTACGGATTACACTTAAAACCTTAAATATCCAACCGCCATGTTTATAATGGGTTGTGTTTCTTGAGCTATCTGACACCATTAAAGTCTGACCTGAAATTAGGCATAATCATCAGCTTACTGGGAAGTAAAAAAAAATTATCCGAGCTCGCAAAAGACACACGTACACGAGAAACTACAATTCTGCATATTTTAAAAGAACTTGAACAATTGGGATTAACAGTAAAATCAGACGGAACATATCAGTTAACCCCTCTGGGAATTCTTGAGGCACACATCTGTAAAGGGTGTAGTCGATCCTTGGATGTGCTAAAAAAACACAAAGAGTTCTGGTTAACTCACGATACCAGCGTTATCCCGCCCGTGCTAATAAACAACATCGGTGCATTGGATGAAGCAGTTTTGGTAAAAACCGGAGAAGTAGATTTGGAGAAGGTGCTTGAGAATTTTATAAGTATAGTTGCTTCTTCAAAAGTTATCGCAGGAGTATCGCCAGTATTCCATCCAGACTACATCACCGTATTTGAAGAACTCATAAATAGAAACTGTAAAGTCGAATTAATAGTTACAAGCAAAGTTTTAGCTAAGATACAAACCCACCCCAATCATGAACGTTTGGAAAATTTCATCGCAGAAGGTAAAATAGGCCTGTATTTGAATGATTCGTTACGGTTCGCCTTGACTGTGACCGACAAATATGTGTCTTTTGGGTTGTTCAATTTATCAGGAACATATGACAGTTCGGTTGATCTAATCTGTAGTGGGGAGGAGGCACTTGAGTGGGGGAACCAAATGTTTAAACAAACTTTGGATAAGAGTACAAAAGTGTAACCAACCAAACATCAGAGTTAATACACAAAAACTTAAAAGGATAGTAGAAATAGCACGGTTTTTCACTTCTTCTTCGATAGTTTTGGGGTTAAGTACTGCTTTAGTGGTTTGCTTTAGTGCCACTCTTTACGGGATCGCTGTTTCACCGTTGATATTACTAGCGACGTTTCTATCGACCATTGCAGTTTACAGCTTAAACAAAATCACCGATACCGCTGAAGATTCCATCAACAAACCTGAACAAACCGTAACCCGTCGAGCCTACTATCTCAGTCTTTCGATAATTAGTTTCAGTGGCAGCATAATAATAGGCATCATACAAGGATGTGCGACATTTCTATTGCTTCTGACACCGCTGTTTATCGGAATTGTTTACAGTGTAAAGTTTTCTAAATCTTTTCCCAGACTCAAAGAGATACTGGGTGTAAAAAGTGTGTTAGTTGCGTTCAGCTGGGCGTTTACAGGAGCCCTGTTGCCCACGTTTACAACTGTGATAGCTGCAGAAAAAATAATTTTGGTTTTTATCTACATATTAATTCATACTTTTGTTGGAACTGTATTATTTGATACGCTTGACATATACGGTGACAACATTTCAAACGTGAAAACCATACCGATACAACTTGGAAAATATGGAACCAGACAACTTTTACTCATAGTCAACAGCATGTTGCTTCTCTGGATTAGTTTCTGCATCGCCTCAGGCTTATTTATCAGCTATTTACCCGCCATGATGTTTGGAACACTCTACAGTTATGCACTTATCATGTACTTCACCAAAACAGAAGGCAAACGACTCCACGCCGAATTATTCATTGATGGAGAATGGTTACCATTTATTGCAGTCCTGCGATTGTTAATCCGATAAAACAACAAAGTTAGCCGAATGTTTTTATGGTTAAGTCCATAATTAAAGTCAGGTAAGTCACAATGGGTAAAGGGTCAGGTTATGGAAAAGTTATTCTATTCGGCGAGCACTTTGTGGTTCACGGCGTTCCCGGAGTCGTTTCAGCGATTGATTCCTCAACAGATGCAGAAGTCAAAAAATCAACGAACACAAACATCCGCGATGAACGTAAAACCTCCAAAGGGTATGGCGAAGAAAAACGGCTCCAACAAATTGAATCCATCGAACGCATGCTTGTAGCCATGCATATAGAACCTAAATTATCACTTGACATCTGGATTGGAGGATCACTACCAGGCTTTAGCGGTTTAGGTGCTTCGGCGGCATCCAGTGTTGCCATCGCCCGCGCTATCAACGAGGAGTTAGAGCTCAAGTTATCTAATGAGGAAATTAATGCAGTTGCCTATGAAGGGGAAAAAGCTTATGCAGGTAATCCCAGCGGCATTGACAACACGGCAGCAACCTATGGGGGTTTGATGTGGTTTAAAAAAAACCCTACGAGCCAGGATTTCGTGGAAAAAATTTGTATAAAGCAGCCAGTTGAGATTGTAATTGGGAGCACCGGCAAAACTGCTAACACTAAACTTATGGTGGAAGGGGTTGCTAAACGTAAAAAAGCAGACCCAAAAAAATATGATCCACTCTTTGAGCAGGCAGAGACACTTGCATTTGCAGGCCGTAGTGCGTTAGAAATGGGGGACATGGAAAAAGTTGGTGCCCTCATGAACGAAAATCACAGCATTCTCCAAGAAATAGGAGTTTCCAGTGAAGAGCTTGATTTTCTTGTTGAAACGGCTCGTAGTTATGGGGCCATCGGCGCAAAGCTCACTGGAGGCGGAGGCGGAGGTTGCATGGTTGCCTTAACTCCGGGCAAAGAGCTACAGGATAAAGTTGTCACGGCATTCAAAACAGCAGGTTATGAGGTTTTGGCAACAAAACTTGGTGCAAAATAGCCAATTTTTATAATCAATCAATTTATTTTTTATCCCAAAACACCAACAATAATTGAATATAATAACTGCTTTATGAAGCAAAAACTCAAAAAGCAAAACCATTCAGCACGATAAACACAGGAAGCAAAACAAACGCAACAATCACAAAGTTGAGCTTGATGAACAAATGAAATTACACTATAATACGATAATTTTGAATAATTAAAACAAAAACAAATCAAAAAGCATCAAACACCCACACCATATTTCAAATAACACAGCCCACGCATTTATCACGAATTATTTAACAAACAAAAACAGTAAACTATTTCAGATGTTAGACAATGGAAAAAAAGGGCAAATTTACAATTGTTTTTTAAGAAGCAACAACTAAATTGGACTAAAGGTGAAGTAAATGGGTCTAAGAAACTTCATTGTAGAACTAAAAAAAGCAAACCAATTAACCACCATCACAAAACCCGTCTCAGTAGAATATGAAATAGCAGGCATCATCGATGCTTTGGATGAAAAACCGGTTTTTTTTGAAAATATAAAAGAATCAAACATACCAGTAGTAGCAGGATTAGTTTCCTCTAAAAACTTAATTTGCCAAAGTATGGGCATCACCAAAGAACAACTATTACCCAAACTATTAGATGCTATCGAACATCCCATTAGACCTAAATTGGTTCAAAACGCACCTTGCCAAGAAGTCAACAAACCAGAGATAGATTTAACCAAATTACCCATCATGCACTACACCGACAAAGACGGCGGCAAATACATCGCCTCAGCAGTATCTATTATTAAAGACCCGCAAACCGGCATCAAAAACATGTGTTTTCATCGGCTCATGCTTAAAGATAAAAATCATTTCATTGCACGCATCGTTGAACATCGAGGCACCGATACAGTGCTCTCAAAAACCCAAGGAGAACTCGATATTGCCATCTGCATCGGCAACTCCACAGCAGTGTTACTCTCAGCAGCCACTTCACTCCCTGCGAGTACCGACGAGTTAGGCATGGCAAATGCACTAGAAAAAACAGATATCGTAAAGTGCAAAACTATAGATTTAGAAGTACCCGCAGACAGTGAATTTATACTAGAAGGCAAAATTACCAAAGAAAAAGCCACAGAGGGCCCCTTTTTGGATTTAACAGGTATTGTAGATCGCACCCGCCAGCAACCCATCGTTGAGATCAAATGCATCACCCACCGCACAAACCCCATCTATCAAACTATTCTTGCAGGCAGAAAAGAACACAAATTTCTCATGGGCATGCCAAAAGAACCCACCATCTACAAAGAGGTTGGAAAAGTCTGCCACATCAAAGACGTCTATATAACACCAGGTGGATGCAGCTGGCTCCATGCCATTGTCCAAATTAAAAAACAAACACCCCAAGACGGAAAAAAAGCCATAACAGCCGCTTTTAATGGTCATGGTTCATTAAAACACTGCATAATCGTTGATGAAGACATAAACATCTATGACCCCCAAGATGTAGAATGGGCAATCGCTACCCGATGCCAAGCCGACAAAAACACAACTATCCTTAGCAATCAACCCGGTTCATCCCTTGACCCATCCGGCGACCTCTCAGAGGGTAAAAAAGCAACCACTGCCAAAGCAGGCATAGATGCCACAGCACCACTGATTTCGACGGGCAAAGGCTTTAGTAAAGTGGACTACATCAAAGTTGACCTAAGTAAATATCTATAGGGATTGACTATGGAATTAACTAACCAAGAACAAGCGATGCTGGATGGCAAAGAGGGCTATGCGGTTCGCAAAAGTATGGAAATTTTGGTTGCACTAGGCGAGATTTTTGGTGCTAAAAATCTCATTGCCGTGGATAGCGTACAAGTCGCGGGCGTGTCTTATCATAACCTAGGCGATGCCGGCTTAGAGTTTCTTGACACACTTTCAAAAGATGGCAAAGTCAAAGTTCTAACCACACTCAATCCCGCAGGTATGGACTTGGAAAACTGGCAACAATTAGGTATCAGCATCGACTTTGCGGAGAAACAAACTCTTGTCATTGAAGCCTTTCAACGTATGGGCATCCTTATAAGTTGTACCTGTACGCCTTATTTGATTGGCAATCTCCCCCTCTATGGCGAACACCTCGCATGGTCAGAAAGCAGTGCAGTTACATTTGCTAATTCAGTTTTAGGGGCTAAAACCAACCGTGAAGGCGGTCCATCGGCTTTAGCCGCTGCGTTTGTGGGCAAAACTCCATGTTATGGTTTACATTTAGACAAAATGCGGGCACCAGACATCCATGTTAGTGTAAACACAGAGATAAGCAAGCTCTCAGATTGGGGTGCACTTGGATATGCAATCGGAAAAAAAGCCGAAAACAAAATTCCCTACATCACAGGCATCAAAACTGCACAACTTGATGAACTCAAAAGTTTCTGCGCGTCCACTGTAACTTATGGCACAAAACCACTTTTCTACATCAAAGGTATAACTCCAGGTGCAGAGCTTCAAGTGCAACCATCACAGACGGTGAGCATTGAATCAACAGACCTCAAAAGTGCCTATGACAATATCAATGATGATGTTTCAGATATTGATTTTGTTTGTGTAGGTTGTCCCCACTGTAGCATAAAAGAGATCCAAGAAATTGCAGAATTGCTCAGGGATAAAAAGGTGAAAGAAAGCACGGAATTCTGGGTTGCGACCTCTCGAATTGCAAAGCACCATGCAGATAACCGGGGCTACACTGCCACAATTGAAGCGGCGGGCGGTAAATTTGCATGTGATACCTGTATGGCCGTAGCTCCACTCAAGGGTAGATTTAAAGCGTTGGCAACAACATCGGCAAAGGGGTGCTTTTATTCTCGGCAAAATCTCATGAAAACCAAGATGGGTAGCATAAAAGAATGCATTGATGCGGCGGTGACTGGAAAATGGAATTAAAGGGCAGAATAATCTACAAGGGCAAAGCTCAAGGCGAAGCGCTCGTCACTTCAATGCCGATTAGCTTCTATGGTGGGGTTGACCCCAACACAGGTGTTATTATAGAAAAAGGACATGAATTACAGGGGCAAAGCGTTAAGGGTAAAATTCTTGTGTTTCCCCAGGGTAAAGGTAGCACTGTGGGTAGCTATACACTCTATCGCATGAAAAAAAATGACACGGCTCCAGTTGCCATGATAAACAAGGAAACCGAAACTATTGTCGCCGTTGGTGCAATCATTAGCGAAATTCCTTTTGTAGACAAAGTGGATATTTTAGAGTTTAAAACAGGCAACAAAGTAACCGTAGAAAACGACACTGTTACCATCATTTGATTTTTATTCACCCCGCGGGTCATGGGGCTAAACGGGGTGCACCACACTTTTTTATGCATCCCGATGTAATTTGTTCTGTAAATTTAAGCAATCTACATGATCACCATTCTACAGTAGAAGAGAACACTGCAACGTTAAATTAGCAGAACATAGATAGGATATTTAGGTAAGATTTGCGATGAACGATGCAAACCCAATCATACTTAAACTTGGCGGCTCAGCCATCACTGACAAAACAGCTGAGGCAACCCCTAAAACAGAAATTATAAATCAACTCTCAGAGGAAATCAAGCGTGCAGACCTCGATAACCTCATCGTTGTTCACGGGGGCGGGAGCTTTGGTCACCCAACAGCAGCTAAATACGCAATAAAAGAGGGTTACAAAGAAGACCCTACACAACGGTTTGGCTTCGCAGAAACTCATCACATGATGACTGTGCTCAACGGATTAGTGATGGATTCGCTGATTTTGCATGAAATCCCTGCGTTGAGTGTTGCACCCTCTTCATGCTTTATTACAGAAGACGGTAAAGTCAAATTCTTTGATGACACCGTGTTTAGAGCCATGACAAAAATAATCTATACTCCGGTACTATATGGTGATGTGGTTTTTGATGATAAATTGGGCTTCACTGTGTTAAGTGGTGATCAACTGGTTACGTACTTGGCTCTTAAATATAAAGCCAAAAAAATCGTCATTGGAGTAGATACCGATGGACTTTTTGATCGCGACCCCAAAACTGACCCTGATGCCAAACCCTACAAAACCCTTAACCTAAAAGAACTCAAAGAACTTCAGCCTAAGCTTGGCAAAGCTCAAGGGACAGACGTTACTGGGGGTATGGCAGGTAAAATCGCTGAACTCATCCCCGCTGTCGAAGCTGGAATTCACATAACCGTTACCGGGGCCACAAAACGGTTATCCATCTATAGAGCCTTAACAGACCAGAGTGTTTTGGGCACTGAAATAAAGAAGGCGTAAAATGGCTGAGAAAACAGGCAAGCGTAAAGTTGAACACATTCGTATTTGTCTCGATGAGAAAGCGCAAGCTAAAAAGACAACATCAGGATTTGAGGACATACAGCTTATCCATCGGGCCTTGCCAGAAATTGATAAAATACAGATCAGCCTCCAAACCACTTTTTTGAACAAAAAATTCAATGCACCCATAATAGTTGGGGCCATGACAGGCGGTACAGAAGAAGCCACAGAAATAAACGGAACTATTGCTGAAACTGTTGAAAAACTGGGGTTAGGTATGGGATTAGGAAGCCAACGAGCAGCCATCGAAAATAAAAACCTTGAAAAAACCTACAGCATCGCCCGCAAAAAAGCGCCTCATGCATTCTTAGTTGCTAACATTGGCGGAGTCCAGCTTGTACACGGATACGGGGTAAAAGAAGTTAAACGCATCATTGAAATGATTGATGCTGACGCCGTTGCAATCCATTTAAATGCCCTTCAAGAAACAGTTCAACCCGAAGGGCAAACTAATTTTAAAGGTATATTGGAAAAAATCGTTGAAATCTCAGACACCATTGATCAGCCAGTCATCGTCAAAGAGACAGGTGCAGGTATTTGTGCAGAAGATGCTAAAATTTTAGAAACCGCAGGCATAAAAGCCCTCGACATAGGCGGCGCAGGTGGAACCAGTTTTGCAGCAGTTGAATACTATCGTGTTGCTCCAAAAACCGGTGACCCGTCGTTTTTGGGTGAATCTCTCTGGGACTGGGGTATACCTACGGCAACAAGCTTAATCGAGACAGCCCAAACCATCAAGTTACCCCTGATTGCAACTGGAGGAGTGCGAAGCGGCACTGATATAGCTAAAGCGCTCGCCTTAGGAGCTAATTTGGCCAGCATTGTCCAACCGATTCTTCAAACCGCCATACAAGGCAGAGACAAAACAGAACAAAAACTTCAGGGTCTAATCGAGGAGTTACGCACAGTCATGTTTTTGCTTGGAGCCCAAGAGATTTCAGATTTGTCAAAAATACCAGTAGTAATTAGGGGTAAAACTGCTGAGTGGCTTACCGCCCGTGGCTTTAGTCTACAAAAATATGCTAAACGAGGAACAGACCAAGTTGGATATTGAAAAATTTCTTGAACAAACAGCACCTCAGATAGATAAAGCCATTGAAAAATACATACCAAGAAAATTCAATCAAGAGGCATCACTTTTTAAAATTGTTCCACCACGTTATAGCTATAATCTTGAACCGCTAAACAAAGCCATCGCTGACCCTATCTGGGACATGATAGATAGGGGTGGAAAAAGATGGCGCCCGGCTCTGTTTTTGCTCATCTGTGAAGCGTTGGATAATAAAACGGATTGCTTGGAATATGCAATCATTCCTGAAGTTATCCACAACGGCACACTAATTATTGACGATATTGAAGATTCCTCAGAAGTTCGAAGGGGAAAGCCGTGTTTACATAAAAAATTTGGTGTTGACATAGCCATCAACGCAGGGAATGCCATGTACTATTTACCGCTTTTGCCATTGATGGCAAATAAAAAAAGACTATCGGCCAAGATACAGCGTGATGTATATGAGGTGTATGTACAAGAGATGGTTAACCTCAGCATGGGACAAGCTATGGATATTGCATGGCATCGTGGCATAGCAAATGCAAATACCCTAAGCGAGAAAGACTATTTGCAAATGTGTGCTTACAAAACGGGCACTCTGGCACGGATGTCCGCAAGGATTGCTGCAGTTTTGTCGGGGGCAGACGAAAAACTCGTTGAAAAATTGGGCCAATTAGCCGAATGTATCGGTGTTGCCTTCCAAATGCAAGATGACATCTTGGATTTAATAGGAGAAGAGTTTGCCAAGGGCAAAGGTTGTGTCGGTGGAGACATCTCTGAGGGTAAACGCTCATTGCTTGTTATCTACACACTTCAAAAAGCAAACGTAACCGACAGAAAGCGGCTTCTTGAAATTCTGGGTATGCATACAAGCGATCAAAGTCTACGTGATGAAGCCATTGATATAATCACGAAATGGGGTGCTTTTGAGCATGTTAAATCCCTTGCAGAACAGATGGTAGGGAATAGCTGGAGTGAAGTAGATAACCTTCTTCCTACTCCGCAAGCTAAGGAAAAATTAAAAGCGTTCGCTGAATTTTTGATCAAACGTAACAAGTAACATGGGGTAGCGAATTTGTCACTGGAAGATGATACCGGATTAAGAGAATTTATTCGTCGAGCCGCATTGTTAAACGCGGTTGGACATGATGGGAAAGCACAGGCAAGTGCACTTGTTGGTAAAGTTTTGGGTGAAAAAGCAGAATACCGTAGCCGCGTCAGGGAACTCACAGTTGTTATTAATACCGTTGTGTCTGAAGTTAATAGTTTAGCCCTTTCTGAGCAAAAATCGATTGTTGAGAAAAATTGGCCAGAAACGCAAAAAAAACATGAAACAGAAGAAAAAAGGTTATCCCCTCTGTCAAATGCAGATAGATATAGTGTCATAACCACCCGTTTCTCGCCTAATCCGGATTGTGTTCTCCATTTGGGTTCAGCCCGTGCCATAGTGTTGAGTCATGAGTATGCACGCATGTATAATGGCAAATTTATTTTGCGCTTCGAAGATACTGATCCAAAAACTAAGAAACCTCAGCTTGAGTTCTATGAGAGTATTCGTCAGGATCTGAGGTGGCTGGGGTGTGTTTGGGATGAAGAATATATCCAAAGTGATCGGCTGGAGATTTATTATGAGATTGTTGGAAAGATGATCAGCGATAACAATGCCTATGTTTGTGAGTGTACACCAGAGGAGTTCCGTAATAAAACAGTGGCAAAAGAAGCCTGTCCATGTCGCAATGTTTCGCTAGATGTTCAGCTTCAGCGTTGGCAAAATATGCTTGAGGGGAACTATCAAGAAGGAGAAGCAGTTGTACGTATCAAAACTGAGCTGGATCATCCCAATCCAGCAATTCGGGATTGGCCAGCGTTGCGCATCATTGATACTAAAAAGTATCCACATCCCCGAGTCGGAAGCAAATATCATCTTTGGCCGCTCTACAATCTTGCAGCCGGTATAGATGACCATCTTATGGGCATGACCCATGTTATTCGCGGTAAAGAACACTACACTAACATGATTCGGCAGAAATACATGTATCAACATCTGGGCTGGGAATATCCCGAAGCCATCCATTATGGAAGATTAAAAATCATGGGGGCAGCATTATCGAAATCCAAAATTGTTGCGGGTGTAAATGAGGGAGATTATACAGATTTTGATGATCCACGATTGGGTACTTTTGCAGCACTCAAAAAACGAGGAATTCAGCCAGAAGCCATCAAAAAAATGATTATAGAGGTTGGCGTTAAACCAAACGATGTTACTTTGAGTTGGGAAAATCTCTATGCACATAACCGAAAAATTCTTGATGCTACAAGCAATCGGTATTTTTTTGTTGCAAATCCAGTTGAGCTCAAAGTTCTTGGGTTGCCAAAAACGTTTTATATAAAAATGCCGTTGCATTCAGAATATGTTGACCGCGGTTTTCGAGAATATATCATTGAACCAGAGGGAGATCAATTAAGGGCTATGTTTTGGATAAGCAAAAAGGATGCGGAGACACTGCAACCAGAGCAGATGATTCGGTTTATGGAACTCTTCAATATTCAGATTAATTCAAAAACAGCTAACAACATAACCGCGTCTTATGCCAGTGAGTCCTATGAAGAGGCACGTAAAAGTAAAACTCCGCTTATTCAGTGGATACACAGAGGAGATGAATACTCTGCACAAGTTATTCATCAAGATGCTTCAGTAACTATGGGTTTTGCAGAATCGGTATGCAAAAAGTTAAAGCCAGACGACATCATACAGTTTGAGAGATATGGCTTTGTGAGAATTAACGAAGCCAGTGAAAAATTAATCGCGTACTATGCCCAAAAATAGGTGTGAGAAATGCGTAAACTTAACGATAAAATTATCATCTGGCCAGTATACTTTGACCAAAACCGAAGTCGTCGAGAGGGCCGCCGCATTGCCAAAGGTCAAGCAGTTCTGTTTCCTAAAATAGTAGAGATCAAAGAAGCCGCTGAACGATTGGGACTCCCAAATGAAATCAACTTGGAAGCGCACTACCCCAAGATGCCTTGGGTAAAAATGGGCAGGTTAATTGTGGAAAAACGAGAAGCTAAAGAAGTTATAATCAAAAAACTGTCTAAACAATTGATAAAAATTAAGAATCAACAGGCTTCAGAGCAACCTGTTAGACGAAAATAAAAAAGTTAGGCTTTTTCTTTACCGATAAGTATGGCATTTATAATACCGTCGCTTCCTGGTCTGCTGGTAACTTTTGCCAAGCCAAGAGCAGTTTCGATTTCAGCACCTTTAGTAATAACGCCCCGACGGTTATAGTCGACATTAGCACCGTTACGAACTACACGAACGATTGTTGATTTTTCTGTTGTACCGGTTTTTGGGTTAGTTACTGAGGCATATTTATCAGTTAGAACCTTAACTTTGCTATTTCCACCCAAAGTTCGGGTGATTTTACGTTTAGGTTCACCAAGTACTGTTTCTGCTGGGTATCCGCCGGCTTCATACTTTTTCTTAGTGCGGTAAACGCGCTTTTTTCCGCCTGTAAGTTTTCTTTTACGTAAACTACTATGAGTAGACATATTCTACCATCTTTCCACTAAATTGCGTAGTCACTAAACTCGGAGAATCAATATAAACATACCGTTTCAAAGACGCCCTTCCACACACAACTAAAACCTCAACGTTACTAATTGAAGAAAAATCAACAATCACAAACACAAATAATCAAAAGAGATTGTGTTCACAACAGACTCATGTGTTTAACTCACATTAGCACACCAACATACACACATACAATCATGTTTACTAAACAAAAACATCCCAAGTTGTATTTTTAAATCAAAAAATGACATAAAAATGTTATGTGGATGGTGGGGCCTCCCGGATTTGAACCGGAGTCTATAGAGCCCAAGTCTACAAGCCTAGACCAAGCTAGCCGAAGGCCCCAAACTTTTAATGTAACACTATTTTCCCTTACACCCATAAAAACCTTGTCAACCCAAAAACCAAGCGGATTCGCTTTTTTCAACAATGAAACCAGCGTTATTTCAAATAAGCCCCCAAAGCAACAAAATGTTTAATCAGTACTACACACACAAACAATTAAACCGATTTTATCAATCAACCTAACAACTTACATTCGGCAGTTTGACCCAACACAGCCAAAAATTAAATCACACTCAAAAAATATTCAAAAAAATAAGAAAAACATTGTAAAAATAACCAAAAACACGCAACAACCCGCAATATAAACAATTCAAAATATTTTTTTCCCAAACTGCCAAATGTAAGTAACAAGGGCATAACATCCAGGTTTATCTCAAACTCAAAGGGTTTTTTCACTCAATCAATAAAACAATCTTGTTTTCCCAAACAGCAAACAACATTTTTAGCTCATAGAATGCCCCATACAAACCCGGTTTTCTTCACTTTAATATTGCAAACAAAAGTAAGAAATAACTAAAGGCATCAAAGTTTAGGGATGATTGAAAACGCATGTGATATCCATGCTTGCATGGATTTAGATAATATCCCGACAACTAAACAAACAGACCCACATACCCCAAATAACAAAGTTCAAAAACAACCCACATTAACGCCAAAGCCCAGCCAGCTAAACACAACCCGAATTCAAACTGTTTTTCTAACAACAACTATTTTAAAGTTCTACAAGTTAACCTGGTGAATGAGTTCCAAAAAAAAGTCCACTGAGTCGCATTGTTATTTTTAGCCATCCAGTCCATTTTCGGTTTAAACAACCCGGTTTTTATAGAAACAACACGATTAGATTAAAATAACCCCACTTGTTTATATCAGAGAAATGCACAACTGAATAGGCAAGGAAGCGAAAGAGACTATGAGTGAAGAAGGCGACCCGTTCTGGGCTTCATTGTATGAAAGAGTTTTTGGATTAATCCTCATCATAATTGGCGCAGCATTACTCTACATTACAGTTACAACCGAAGTAGGCGGATTTAGCATATTGTTTGGTTTCCTCAGCACTGTTTTGATCATAGTGGGCATTTTCTTGTTGCTCATTAAACCACAATAACAATCTTCTTTTTTCGTCATGTTTTAACGGTTCATAGAAGAAGTATTAGTTAAATTAGGCAATATTTTCACTAAAATCCACATTCGACGGTTTGGGAAAAAGTATGTCGGATTATTTACATTACAATTTATTGCGAGTTTTTGGTTATTTTTACAATAATTTTCTTATTCTTCGAATATTTTGGAGGTAATTTAATTTTTGGCTGTGTTGGGTCAAACTGTCGAATGTAAGTAAAAACGTTTTCAACAAAGGAAAAAACAGGCCATAGGAAACGTCTAATAACCAGCTTACATCTGCTTATACAAAAATAGATAGACGTATTTATAAACCGAAACCAATACAATCACCCGTAAAGCAGGAGGAAATAAGTTGCCCATACGCCAGCCAATAGTTTGTGTTCTAGGACATGTAGACGCAGGTAAAACATCGTTGCTTGATGAACTACGAAAGACCAATGTACAGTATCGTGAGGCAGGCGGTATGACTCAACATATTGGGGCTAGCTTTTTCCCTGTGGAAACGCTTAGACAACTCATTGGGCCCTACATGGTTAGTTTCAAAACAGGTATTGAAATTCCAGGTTTACTTATTGTGGATACTCCAGGTCATGAAGCATTTACGAATCTGCGGCGCAGAGGTGGAAGTGTGGCTGACATTGCAATCCTTGTTGTTAATGCCATCAAGGGATTTGAAACGCAGACGTTTGAATGTATTGAAATTCTTAAAGTTCGAAAAACCCCTTTTATTGTTGCTGTTAATCAAATCGATCGTATTCCTGGTTGGAAAGCTCGAGCTAACACGCCGTTTTTGCAGTCATATGCTTCTCAGTCAAGCTTTATTCAAGAGGAACTCAACAATCGCCTCTATCACGTCATGGGTGATTTCAGTCGTCTCGGATTTAAGACTGACCGCTTTGATCATATTCGGGATTTTACTCAAAATATCGCCTTAGTACCTACAAGTGCTAAAACTGGAGAGGGTCTCTCAGAACTGGTTATGGTACTAGTGGGATTAACACAACAGTTTCTCAAAAAACGGCTTCAAACCACCGATGGACCAGCTAAGGGTTCAGTTCTTGAAGTTAAAGAGGAACCGGGTTTGGGTTTGACTCTAAACACAATTATCTACGATGGTACTTTGCACAAAGAGGATATGATAGTTGTCGGTGGTAGAGATGGTCCGATATCAGCACGCGTCCGCACCATACTTGTGCCTAAACCACTCGATGAAATGCGTGATCCTCGAGACAAGTTCACAAGTGTAGAATGCGTTTATGCCAGTGCAGGAATTAAAGTTGTTGCGCCGGATTTGGAAAGCGCATTAGCAGGTGCACCATTGCTTGCGGTGCCTGAAGGTGGAGAAGTTGAAAAATATCGTAAGCTTATCACTGAAGAGATCGGCAAAATCCGTATAACCAAAGAAATTGATGGTGTCATCGTCAAGGCGGACACCTTAGGCTCGTTAGAGGCGATGGCGGAAATTCTCAAAGCTAACAATGTGCAGGTTCGTAGTGCTGACATAGGTGACATCAGCAAACGTGACGTCATTGAGGCATCAGTTGTAAAACAGCATGAACCACTTGTGGGTGCCATTCTTGCATTTGGCGTTAAGACTCTGCCTGATGCTGAAGTAGAAGCAGAAACCAATGGGATCAAAATTTTTAGTGACCCCATAATCTATAACTTAATTGACGGTTATTTGGAATGGGTTAGAGAGAAACGGGAACGTAAAAGTGAAGCTGAATTTGAAGCGCTCACTAAACCGGGCAAGGTCATGGTTTTGCCCAACTGTATATTTCGCCGTGCTAAACCCCTTGTTGCAGGTGTAGAAATCCAGGGAGGCAGGCTTAAACCCAAAGTTTCGTTAATCCGTGTCGAAGATGGCACTGACCTTGGTGAGATTCAGCAAATTCAGGATAGGGGCAAAGCCATTGGTGAAGCTAAAGCAGGGGCCCAAGTGGCAATTTCGATGGATAAGCCCATAGCAGGGCGGCATATCTTTGAGAGGGATGTACTTTTCGTCAAGGTTCCTGAGAAAGATGCGCAAATTCTTCTAACGTCGCATATGAGAGACTTAACCGCAGAAGAGCAAGAAGTACTCAGAGAATATGTGAATTTAATGCGTAAAAAAAGTCCATTTTGGGCTGGCACCATATAACACTACGTAGCGATACAACAAACAATACTTCAAATCGTATCCGCTATCAGGGTCTTGCTCACAAAAACATAACCGCAAATGATTTTCGTAACCAACCGTCAAAAACGCCGTTTTGCTCGCATAAGCGCTACGTTCAACCTGTTTGCTGTAGTGCTAACCAGAATATCAGGTTATTGATACATACAGGAAAAGTTATGATAAGCAGTTTTATATGAAAAGACGTAACAAATGATATTTGATAACTATACAGTTCGACCCCACTATTATAGCAACATGTGTAAAGTTTTACTATATGTTCTTCGGCTTTAAGTTAGCCTGTATTGTCATTAAACGAATTTGTCCTATTTCTTCATCATAATTGCTCGTGGTATACCACAAAACACTGACCGAATACTTCACTATGAATCATGCAAATAGAGCACAGTAAAACTTTTAGTCACTTGCTATAAACTACCTTACGTGGGATAACTTGACAAAGACAACCCTTTGATGAGAACGGTGCAAAACAAGAATATGTGCGTTCAGACTGTGAAAAAGGTCAAAAAACAACATCACTAAACACTGCATATGGCGTACAACCTTTATCTATTGCTGTATGTAGTGGTCTTGGTGAATTTTATCGGAGTTTTTTCGCAGTCTGAGTTTTCAATTTTTCCACTATAATCCATTTTTGATGGATATTTTCGAGAAAACGGGTTGAACACAGCAGTATTTTACTATGAATGATTGTTTGTGTGAACGTGATTTGGGGTTTAGTTTGAATACTTTTTGATTTAAGCTTTGTGCAGAGTTTGAAAAATATTGATGACTTTGTTTTTAACAGCTCAAACGAGCACATGTATAAAAAACAAAAACTCAAAAATTAAACAGACAAAATAAACAACAGACAACATCAAATAATTCTATCATAATGTCGTGCAGCCATAAATTCAACAACTGTGAGAAAAAGAAGACATTTTAGAATCAGCTTGTTTTTTAAAGCTCATTGCAGCATATCCAACGACATTTGAAAAATCACCAGTGATATCGCCACTGTTATGGTAACTGAGCTGTTCGGGTTTGGCACAAATATCTGCCGCATAGATAAGTAAACTGGTTAGGGGCATAAATCCGCATGCTGTAATGTTTTGGGTCTGTATGATATCGTAGAAACCTCGGACGTCTAGAGCTAAGGCTTTTTTTAGCGCCGCTTGGTCTTTGGCAAGGGCTTCTTTGGCGGATTCGTAGTGAGTCATATCTGAGGAGGCTATAACCAAGGTGTTAGTGTCCTCTAAGGCTTCAACAAGGGCATGTCCGATTTCGACTGCGACATCATAGTTCTGTATTTGGAAACATATGGGTACAATTTTAAAGGAGTTACCATAGAGAAATTGAAGAAAAGGCAGTTGGACCTCAAGAGAGTGCTCAAATCGGTGGGCCAGTGCATCAACAGTAAGATGGGGAGTTTTATGAAGTATATCATCGGCCATTGTAGTGTTGATTTCGATGTTACCAAGGGGGGTCTGCCAGAGACCGTCACGCATAACAGAGAGAGCAGACCCATAACCAGTATGATTAGGCCCTAAAAGGACAACAGTGTCGGGTTTGCCATCTTGGGCTAAGGAATAAAACGCCGATGCCGCAACAGGACCGCTATACATATAGCCGGCATGGGGACAAAGTAACCCCATGATTTCTCGCGGGTGAGCTGTTTTGTTAATGGAGGGGAATTTTTGGGGACCAAGTTTATGGAGAAAACAGGAGGTGAGTTGTGCCCTGAGCGCTTCGGCGTCGCCCTCATAGAATTGAGAAGCAACAATTGGACGCCGAATGCCTGGCAAACTTTTAGGTGTCCTCCTCCTCTTCACGGGTGACTTTAGCCTCAAACTCTTCAATACTAACAGGCGGGTCTTTGTCTGGACCAATGTCACCTCTTTCTCTTAGGACCTGTCGGGTAAGTAACCAAAAGATAACAGCAAGTGCACGGCGGCCTTTGTTGTTGGTTGGGATTACTAAGTCAACACCGGCGAATTCGTTATCAGTGCTACACAATGCAACAATAGGTATGCCAACGTCGCTAGCCTCTTTAACGGCTTGTGCATCTGCACGGGGATCGGATACGACGATGACTTCGGGGTCAATGCGATTTTGGTACTGGGGATTACTGAGTTGTCCAGGGATGAATCGCCCGATGATAGGTGTAGCTCCGGTGAGTTTGCAAAACATTTTGACGGGTTCATGAGCGTAGAGACGGGTTGCCGCTATAGCCACTTTGGCGTGCTCATATCGTGAGAGGAATTTAGCGATTGTACGTATACGGTCGTCAGTTTTTTTGACGTCTAGGACAAATAAACCATCAGGACGAACGCGATAGATGAAGGGTTCCATATCCAAGGTTTTCATTCGGGTGCCGATGTGAATACCGGCAGAGAGCAAAGTGTCTCTTGGCAGAAGTAAACTTTCCTCTGACGGAGTTTCATGAACCACTTCTTCTGCTTCCTCTTCTGCGGCTTCAGGAATTGCAGGTTCAATTATTTCTTGAGAAACAGCAACAGGCTCAGCTTGCTCCTCCTCAAATTCCTCTTGAGAAACAGCAACAGGCTCAGCTTGCTCCTCTTGAGATGCTTCTTCCAGGGTTTCTTCAGGCATATTTTCTTTATTTTGTTCTTCAGACATTCTATTCATCTTCTCTTTAGTGTATGTTTAGGTCAGCCATTCTAGCTCGGCTACCAAGGAAATGCTCAATACGGATGAGCTCATTGAGTTTGGCTATACGCGCGCCTTCCACTGTACCAGTTTTTATGACGGGACATTTGTAGGCTACGGCCAAGTGAGCGATGTGCCAGTCACAGGTGTCACCGCTACGATGCGACATGACAGCATCATAACCGTTACTCTGTGCAACCTGAATTGTTTCAGCTGCATCTGTTAAAGTGCCTATCTGGTTGACTTTAATGATGATGGCATTTCCAGCGTTAAGCTTTATTCCATTATTTAACCTTTCAGTATTGGTTGTGAACAAATCATCCCCACAAACCATGCAATTCTTCGCTTTGTTAGTGAGCTCAGCAAAACTGTCAAAGTCGTCCTCACTAAAGGGATCCTCGACATAAGCGAGATGATATTTTTCAACCAAACTAATCAAATACTCAAGCTGCTCAGCGGTATCACGTTTTATACCCTCAAGCTCATAAACATATTTCTCTTCTTTTGGCTTCCAAAACGAAGAAGCCGCCACATCTATACCAAAACGGCACTCAAAATCCAATTCATTACCTACTTCCTCACATACCCGCGCGATAACCTCAAACGCATCATCAGTGGTAATATTAGCAATCCAAGCGCCTTCATCACTCTTACCACCGTTAAAAGTAGTCGACTTCTTTTTAAGAACATCACCTACGCGCTTATGAATCTGAGCGTTTGCAGTCTGGGCTTCCAAAAAACTTTCCGCACCATACGGCAAAGCCAAATACTCCTGGATACTAGGTGCTTTACCCCGTGCATGTTGCCCTCCACTGATACAATTACCCAAAGGATAAGGTAAAGTGTTAGCGGCATTTCCACCTAGAAATTGGAACAAAAGCAACCCGTGACTATTTGCAGCTGCCTCCGCGTTAGCAAGACTTATAGCAAAAGCAATGTTGCCCCCTATGTTTTTGAAATCTTCAGTACCATCGATTTCGTGCAGGGTACCATCGATTTCTTCTTGGAAATCAGCGTTTAACCCCGCGAGTTCGGGAGCGATTAATTCATCAACTTTTTTGATTGCTAGTTCAATACCGCCGGTTGGATAGTAAACTACTTCTGCTTTACCGCGGCTTTTACCTGCGGGTGCACCTGCACGTCCAAAACCGCCAGCGGTAATAACATCAACTTCTATAGTCTCTTCTCCACGGTTGTTGAAAATTTTTCGAGCAATGAGGTCCTCGATGATTGATGACACGCAACTACCTCAGAAGCTATATTTTTGTCAGGGGCTTATTTTATGTTTCGGAAGGTCAACTAGGCAATTATACCACCCATCAACCTACCAAGCCAAACGGTACGATTATGTTTGGTTCTACAAACAGACTTTTAATTTATTATTTTTAACAAATTTTTACTAAGTTTTCACATATTTGCAATATATAAAAAAGCGCATTTACATCATATAAATCATATTTTTACACAGTTTAAAATCACCAAGAGAGACATTACTCGCCCGCTATAGAAACAGACGCCAATTGGGAGTGGAAACAAAATAGCGGGCATCCAACTGTTGAAAACGTGCCATCAGCACACAGCAAACAATAAACGCAAAATCTAATAGAAACTACACCGAAAGCGCCACACAACAGATATGGAAAAATTTTGGACATTCAATAAAAAGATAGATGTGACAAAAAATAAAGAGAGAAAAGATCGCATACCATTGCCTTAAACAGCATCCACAGTCTGGATTTCTGGAACGACCGTTTTGAGGTGTTCTTGGATACCATTTTTAAGTGTCATCTGCGACATGGGACAACATGCACAGTGACCAACCAAGCGCACCTTCACAGTTGACCCCTCAACGGCAACTAACTCCACGTCACCGCCATCCATTTGAAGTTGAGGTCTTATATCATCTAAAGCTTGTTGCACACGTTTCTCTATTGATTCAGCCATAACAATTCACTCTAAATCCAAACGAAGCGGGCTATAAAAAAGATTGCTGTCATTGCATGTTTTTATTTCCAAAAACAACGTGACACCGACAGCTAAAAAGCACATACAAAATCAAAAGAGCCACATCATACAGGGGATGACCAATCAGAGTAAAAATTACAGAAACTTTTTTACTAAAAAGTTGACTATAGAAAACTGTTCAGCAGAATTTGTTGTGCATATTAAACACTATTAAGCGAGCAATTTAAGGTAAACCCCGGCGGCATCTTAGCTTGACCCACAACGCTAATCCTGACTTTTGACCTACTAAGCGCAGGTGTTGATGCAGGTGTATATTCTGAATAAAAATTATGACTGATAGGAGGTGTCCTACTTTGCTACAATAATTGTCTACACTAAAAACGCTAAAAACCAAAAAAATACATACCCCAAATAAACAAACACAAAAACCCCAACCAACAACCCAACCAACCCCACTCACCTACTAGATAAATTCACAAAAAGCATACAAAAC
>JAISPR010000146.1 GCA_031274765.1 Nitrososphaerota archaeon
AGTGCCAGTATTATTATTGCGGCAAATAGTTTGTTTTTATTTTGCATTTTTCTTTTTTTCTCCTTTGAGCGGCGGCATATCTATTTCTAGACATGCAAGCGCTCTTTGTATTAAATCACGTTCATTTAATATTTAAACACTAAGTCTTGTGAGTTTTTCAATTTTTCTACTTTAACCTGAATCTTCGACAAAAGTGTAGTGTGTAGAGCTGAAAAATATTGTCATAGCTTACTTTATATAATTGATTATGGTTTATTACATCGATTTTTATGTGTTTAATTTGTTTTTTATATGCGTTTTACATCATAAAATTTTGTTTATAATATGTGCTGTAATTATCTCAACTACAAAAACGTAAGGTATAAAAAATAATGCTTGCTCACATAAGCGTTTAATCAAGAAACTGACTATAAATATAATTTAAAACAGATTAGTTTATTGCAAAACTATCGAAAATTTGAACTATGCGATATTTTTTGATGGATTTTTTCAAAAATGAGCAGTGTCCTAATTTAGGACATCCGCACAAAAGACCGGCAGTGCCCTAATTTAGAACACCCATTTAAAATTTAGAACAACTATTTAAAATTTGGTCATGTTTCAAATCAGTTTATTCCCAAATTCCAACACAACTATAACCAAACCAAAAACAACAAAATGCACAACCCAAAACTTAGAAAAACAAACAGTCTTGCGAACCAAACGCTTCAACCTCACACAAAAAATCAAACGCTTACGCCAAATACGCTGCATATTCCACTTACCCGCACACAAAATATCCACAGTATAACTTCATAATACGCAAAATTATCATCAAAAAATACACCCACAATATTCAAATCCAACCCATTTAACAAAACCCAAAACTCTTCTAACACTTCACTTTCACGCGCCCCAAAAACACACGCCACAATATCACCAGTATCATGAACTATGACATGCCACAACCAACAAGGTGTTTTTTACAATACACTCTACGCCACATTCATCCATTTCTAGACGTATGGTGAACGGTATGGTGCGGTTGGTGTATTTGGGGTTTGTGTTTGTTTGGTGGTTTTTTGTTTTTTTAAAACTTTTAGGACGGTATTTGGACTAATATCTAAGACGCGTGCGGTGTCTCGTATGCCGCTGCCGTTTGTGGACATTTTTACTAGCAAGAGTTTGGTTTGAGGCAGTACGCCTTTATTTGTATATTGGATTTGAAAAGTTTTTTGCAGTTATTGCATTTGCATCGTGGGGAACCATTTGATTGTTTGCCCCTTTTTACCACATTTTCACTATTGCAGTGTATACATTTTATTGTTATCTTCACCATGGTTATCACCATTAAGAAGATAACCGACGGGGTGTTGCTTATAAATTATTTAACAACATGATCCAAAGTACGGTACAAAATTTGTTGAAAACCTTGCTCGGGACATCAAATCAGAATTTCCAAACACAAAAGGCTACTCCGCAAGAAATTTAAAATACATGTGAAGACTTGCCGAATTATACCAGATGAGGAAAAAGTGCAGACAGTCTCTGCACTTTTGACATGGTTCCATAACGTATCTGTTTGACAAAACAAGTACCCTTAATGAGTATATGTGGTATGCTACACAGACCATTGAGGGTGCTTAGTCGTTGTCTTCGCTTGAATATCATGTCGGTACAAAAACCTACCAGCGGCAAGCAATAGGTGAAAAAGCGGCAAACTATACAGTTATGCTTTCTCAACCACAGAGTAGCCTTGCCACTGAAACACTGAAAAACCCCTATATTTTTGATTTCGTGGAGTAACGAGAAGGCCTTGTTGAGCGTGAAATCGAAAATGAACTCGTCGTTAACATTGCCAAAACGATTATGGAATTAGGGACCGGTTTTGCGTTTGTAGGTGTCTTATCCCGAAATAATTTCCCCCCACCTGAGCCATATTACGACACACCATTCACCAACTAAACTGTCTAGCAGCTATACCCAGCCACACCTCAGGCCACAACCGACTAACAAACACCATATTAGGCGACTCAGCAATATCCAAAGCAAGAGCACAATGCAGCCTATCATCATACCAACACACAAAATCACCCAAACAACCAACCTAAACCTATGAACATTGTAAAGATCATGAAACTTTTCCAACTTACCATTAGTCTGCGGATGCTTCACCCGACATAATATATGCTTAATACTCTTCTGACGCAAAAACAATTCATGCTCATGCATCGAAAGACCCTCTTTATCTTTGCGATTAAAACAAAACTGTGTACCATGATCCGTTAAAACCGCTAAAATCGGATACCACAACATACTATACTTCTAACAGGCTTTCTTTAACACTACACGAGCATTTTTAGTCGTTTCAGCCTCAAACTCACCAGCCGCAAAAACTTTGCGTGAAGAATCATCCAAAATCGTACACAGATACTTGCATTTGCACAATGATGCCGATCTGTGTGTACCAAAGGCAAGGGGTGCTTACGTTCATAACGAATCAGGGTTTTCTACGTTTTTGTTTGGTTGGTTGATGATGAGAATAGTTTAATTTGATTAGAACCTTGTGGATTATTTTGTGGGAGATTTTTATTTTTTGGCGTGTGTAGATAATTTTCTCAAGATATTTGGTGTGTAGTTGGTTTTTTTGGTGGGCTTGTTTTATGATTTTTATTGTTTGGGGGGTTATTTGTTTTTTGGGTTGGTCAAGGTTTTTTTCTATGGTTGGTGTTGTTTTTGTGGTTTTGTATTGGGTGTAGGGTTGTTTGAATTTTTGGGTGGTTGGCTGCTGTTTTTATGGTTATTTTGTTTTCTGTGTGTTGTTTTAGGCATCATGTGAGTTCTTTTTTGTTTTTGGTTTTGACCATGTTTTTTATTTGTGTTTTGGGGTATTTTTTGGAGTTGTTTTGGTATTGTTGTGCTGGCTAGGTGTTGAAGTGGTGAGTCGTAAGTTAACTCAGGTGGGGGGGGGGAAATTATTTCGGGATAAGACACTTTGCGTTTGTAGGTAACCAGTATCATTTGGAAATTAGCGAAAAAGATTACTATCTTGATCTGCTGTTTTATAACACGAAACTTCATTGCTATATTGTTATTGAACTAAAAAATACTGAGTTCAAACCGGAATATGCTGGCAAACTGAATTTTTATCTTTCAGCAGTTGATGATATGCTCAAGCATAAATCCGATAATCCATCGATTGGTATTTTGCTCTGTAAAGAGCGGGACAAATTAACCGCAGAATACGCGTTGCGTGATATAAACAAGCCTATTGGGGTGAGTGAGTATAGCTTTCTGATTTTGTACCGCAAGAGTTGGCCGATACGTTGCCGTCAACTAAGGATATTGAAAAGCGGATAAAAGACAAATCAGACTGCGCAAAAACTCCGATAAAATTCACCAAGACCACTACATACAGCAATAGATGAAGGGATATGCACTGTTTGTGGTGTTAGTGTCATTGTTTTTTGACTTTTTGCGCAGTCTGGATATACAATTTGACAGGTTATTTTATAAACTCGATTTGATCCCTCAAACTCCACGTGTAAAGATTGCGGCAGACAGAGGCCTTTTACGTGGCATTAACAATAAAGGATATTACGATTATGACTATCAGGATAGTGGAGTTGCTTCCTTGTCATCTATTTGGGACTATTTACAAGCGTATCACATGAACTTCTTAAGTGAGATTTGGTACACATACAAGGATGTTAAAAATTGGGGTCAAAGACTGCCAGATAAAGCAGAAAAATCGCTTATAGATATTTCAGAACTTAGCTTAGAAATATTTAATAATTTATGCGGTTGCACAGGTGATGGAAGCATTAGTACCGATGTCAGGAATGAACACATCGATATAATTATTAAACGCAGAAAACAAGAGGTCAAATCGCTACATGACAAGATCGACAAGAATTTTGGTTTCCAAGGAAAAAAACAAAACTGACGGTAAATAAACCTGTTCGTATGACAAAAGAAAAACGCTATGGTGAGAAGAAAAATGAAAAACAACAAAGAGCGTGAAAAAACTTCATTTAATGAGTATTTTTCTTCGGATGATAAAGCTAAAGATGTAAAAACCATGGCGCAGTATATGGATATACTTGCTAGTTATACAGCAGAGTACATAAATAAAAATCGAGCTATGCTGAGTGGAAAAATTGAATACTACAAAAAGTTTTTAGATGCCGAGAATCTGCCTATAACTTCGGCATCACCCGAGAATGTTTTAAAAGATTTATCAAAATACTTCCAAAGGGCTATTCAATGGGAAAAAGCGGAAACAATGATAAATATTACGCCTCCAGCTAATTTAATAAGTATTGTCGGTTCTGCGTATGCAAGTTTGTTCAATCCAAATTTTGCACAAGATGAACCATCTGGTTATTTACTAGCTACTGAATTAGTTGTTTCAAAGTTTTTGGCACAGCTTGTCGATTGGGATACAAAAAAGGCTGGTGGTGTATTTACTTTCGGTGGTAAAGGTATCAATTTATATGCAGGCAAAATAGGCCTTGTAAAGGCTATACCTGATGTCAGAAAGAAAGGGTTTGGCAATAGTCGCCCGGTAATCATTACTAATGAAAAATCGCATCCTTGTCACTTTGAAGTAAGCGATTGGTTAGGTATTGGTAGTGAATCATGTCTGAGTTTACCTACTGATGAAAAAGGTCAGCTTGTGTTAGGTGAGTTTGAAAAAACATTAAGAGATAAAATAAGCAGTGGTGCAAAAATTGGTTGTATTATTATCAATGGTGGAACAACCGATGAAGTGCTAGTTGACCCAATAAAAAAAGTAGTTGACATTAGGGATAGATTAGTGAAAGAGTTCAAACTTGATTATACTCCACATATTCATGTTGATTCTGTCATTGGGTGGAGTTGGTTATCTTACAAGTATTATGACTTTAATAAAAATGGGCTTGGGATGACACAAACAGAAAAAGAAAAGATTTCTTCTATGGTGGATAAAATTTCCGAATTGAAGTATGCCGATTCTTTTGGTGTTGATTTTCACAAAACAGGATTTTGTCCTTACATTTCAAGTTGCATAATGGTAAAAGACAAAGCGGATTTACAAGCATTAAGTGGAAAACCTGCCTATGATATTGATTCATTAAAACATGGTGAATATTCGCCATTTGAATGGACCTTAGAACTATCTCGTGGATCTGGGGGTCCTATATCTGCTTATAGTGCTTTGAAATTATTTGGTATGCAGGGATTACAAGAGTTGACTTATAACATTTTTTCAAATGGGGAATATATACGGGTATTGTTAAATGCACAAAGTGATTTTGATGTTATAAATAATGCTGCTGAAGGATTTGCTACTTTGTTTATAATTCTTCCTCAAACAAATAGGTTGAGGTATAAGGATTATGTTAAGCTAGATGAGTCGGGAGTTAAACCGTTATTGGATTACAACCAACAGTTTTTCCTATTCTTGTTAGAAAAGCAAGAAGCTGGTGAAATTGGATTTAGAATAACTTTTTCTAAAAGTTACAAGCCTCATGGTGCAAAAACAAAAACTGGTTGTTTAAAAGCTTATCAAACATCGCCTATTGCAAATAAAGAAAGTGTTCAACAAGTAATTGGCCAGTTAATCTCATTAAAAAAGGAGTTTGATGTGTACTATCAAAAAATAGTGGAGCAAAAAGGTTCGGATACGAGTTCAAAGAAGTTGACCGAGCAAATAAATAGGCCAACCGACTTTGTTTATCGTTAATACAACCTTTAGCAAGTTTTTGACACCATTTAGTATCACTGTAACGTGTAGTCTAAAGGTTAAATGTTCAAACCTTTTGAGACGATTAATGTTATAGATCTGTGTTTTGAAAAATTTCATGTGATAGACAGCTTGCTATGAACTACTTTACTTACAGTCTGAATTCTTGTAAAAGTTGTGATATACGCGGCTGAAAATTATTTGTCATTTTTCAGTGCATGTTATTTATTATGTCACATTATATTCGTTTTTTGTGTATTGGCTCTTGTTTTTTATATGATGGCCGCATCATAATTTTTATGTGCAATGTATAGTATAATTACAACCCATAACAAAAATGCGTGTTGTAAAAAATAGTGATAACCCTCACTAATACTTTAATTGAAATATTATTCGCAAAATCAAGTTAAAATCAATACACATACGCGGATAGTACAAAAA
>JAISPR010000170.1 GCA_031274765.1 Nitrososphaerota archaeon
AGGTTTGTTTTATTGTGTGTCCTTTTTTTCTAAAAGTTAGGACGGCTTCTCTGAAATCCAAACTATATGTCATAATAAACAATAAAATACAGTGTAAAATTTAAACTATTCTGCTATACAGCACCATCACGGACGACCTCTTTTCGCCGTCTTTGCAAATCCCTCAAACCCGCATGTTTCAAGGGTTTTTAAGCCGCGACGTTCCGAAGGAACGTATACTTGCGCACTTCCCACACCAACACCAAAACACCCACGAAAACGAAAGGCATGTCCCACTTTGAGTTTAGTTTTAGCTTCGGCTTTGTGGACAAGCTCCAGCAGAAGCGATTTTTATTAAAATTCGGAGTGTGTACTTTCCCATGCTGGAATGATTTTCGCGTTTGCACTGTTGCGATTAATTAAAATTGCTGATTAAAAGCAATACACACAATTAAAAGCAATGCGCGCAAACAGAAACAATTTAATACAACGTCAATATGTAAAATCAAGAAAATACCGCAGTTTTTTGAAAGCAAGCAAGCAAAAAATTAATATACGACAGACACAGGAGGCGCTACTCGAGAGAGCATGGCTGAACCATCACACTTGGGTAGAGAAATGAATGAAAAAATTAAAAAAAGCATTCAAGAGCACAAATATGCCTTATTTTTAATACTTGCTGTCATTATTTCAACTTTAATTCTCTTCCTTGCATGGCAGGGCGGTTTTTGTAATATTGACATGATAAAGCTAGATACGGATAAACAAGAGCTCGCAAGATTGATGGCATCGGTATCTTTCCCAATGACTGGCGTGCTGACATTTGTTTTAACTCAAGCACTTAAGTTGCATGACGATTACAAAAAGTCTGATCGCCCCGCTATTAAACGCAAATCAAAGCCATACAGTTATATGTGCTGGGCGTCGGGAGTAACCATCATAGGTTGTGCAATAACAGGGTTGTTTTCTATACAATACTTCAAATCAATGGTGGATGTTTGGTTAATTTCTGCCCTTTATGTTTTATTGTTGATACTTTTAATGTTTATTCTTAACATATTGTACTTTTGTATATATACGCTGATTGAGTGATGATGTAATGAAAATAATTGAGGAAATGAAACGCAAAAAACGTGCCGATATATGGTTAGTGCGACAGGATCTAATGGGCTTAACACAAAGACCAGAGTATCAAGCACAACTATCTTTCAAATTTGGCGGACCAAAAGACTGGTTGTCGGATTATGAAGATTGTACCTGGTTCAGTCATCTCCAAGATATAATTGAGTGGACTTATGATTTAACACTAATGGATCCGGCGAAAATCAAAGATAAACAAACAAAAGAATGGGTAGAACTGTTAAATAAACTTCCAGATCATGATGATAAACCCGACTTGCATGATTGTTTGTTATTTTGGTTTGCACACTATTCCTTGTTAGGGTCTTTACCATATACTGGATGTGTGCTTTTTTCTAACCCTATTGCTGATACTGCATCGCCCACCCCATCAAATTCTCCACCCTGTAATTGGCTTCCAATAGAACACGTTAAACATTGCAAAGAATTAACTGATGAACAAAAAGCAAAATTCTCTAACTTTAAAACAAAAACTATACAGGGGACAACATAAACATGGCTGAGTCGTTACTTACTTCCGAAGAAACGCAAGTTTATATGCTAAGTAAATTCGAGCAAATTACGGATATAGCTGAAATAGCAAAACAATTGGGGACTGATAGTCAAAGAGTTCAAAAAATATTGGATGAAATTGATAAAAAGGCTAAGGTGGCTACAAGTCCCCGTGTTCTTCATACTCTGGTTTCGCATTATCGGCGTATACTTGAAATTGCAAAGGATTACTATATAGAAAAAAAGGAGGGTATGCAACATGTGTTTAGTATTGATTTTTCAGACCTTTTTGTTTACTTAAACCCTCAAAAGGCATTTACTGGGGAAAATAGTGGTCGTCTTTGGGATCAAACCAATGTTGGCAGTATTTATTATATGTTCAATTCAAAACGGGAAGATCATGAATATTGTCTGTTGCCGCCAGCCGCATGGGAACTATTACACCACGTATATGAAAGTTACAGGAAAGTAAAAAATGCAGATTTTGACAGTTTTATTGAAAGCAGAAAAGGTAAAAAAATAAAAAGATTCCATAAGTCCATACAAGATATAGATAAAAACAAATGCAATCTGCTTGTTGAGAAATTAATGAGTTCTTATCGCGGAACGGGTGGCTTGATAGATATTTTAAATATGGCTCAACAAAATTCATTGGATGCGCGTTTTGATAAGACCATTGTCACTATTCAAAAAATGACTGAGGGTAAGAATAAAAAAATTCAGCCAATCAATAAGGAGGACGCAAAACATGTCAAAATTGATGAAAAAACTTACAGGCAAACGCTTTCGAGTTTAAGTTACTACAGACCTGCGCAGAGCATTAATAACAAGGTAGATGCGTTAAACCTTGCATTAACCTATGACTTAACGCGCATAAAGGAAAATGCCTTTTGCAGATTAGTTTCTCATTCGAAGCAACCCACAAAAGCATTCAGGTTAGTGGATTATAATAAGAAATGGATTTCATGTTGTCCTCAATGTGTATCGGCTCTTATTTCGTTTGAAGATAAGCTGGAAGATGTAGATGAGAATGGACAAGATATTATCAAATTTCAAGGGCATTCTATTGATGACACTATAGAGCGTTTAAGAAGGATAGGGCGTAATTGCTTCGATTTGCAGTACGTTCGAAGGTTTGCTCTGTATTCGTATCTTAATGAATATTCTGGGAAAAATAGCGCATTTATGCAGGACGTTTATAATCCTGTACAGGAATATTTTTCGGATTTGGTTAAATTTAAACAGCAAATTTATAAACCGTTCATTAAGCCGATTATGAATATCAACGCAGGCAAGGGTGTAGATCGTACAGGTTGTTTTGACGAGGATCAGGCATTTTTAAACAATTTACTTGAACGTGAAACGTATAAAAAAATGGTAGAGGAAGCGTCTGCAATTATCTTTGAAAACGTAAGAAAGACACGTAATTTTCTCGATAAATTTGTAAACGAAAATCACGAGTTCTTAATGCCTGAAATGAAAGATTTGATAAAAAATATAGACAACGACACTGCAAGAGAACCTACTCAAAACCGAAATACAACCTAAATACGAGGAAATATTCTATATATCCCCAAAACCCTCTATTTTATAACTTTGTTTTCAATATTTATCGGCGTGGTATCTGTACGAGTCGGGATGCCCTTAGAGCGGCAAATTATAGCATCATATTCCTTAAAAAAACGCTCCCCAAATTTTGGGTCGTTTACTCCTCGTTTCAACGAGTTTATTAAAATTTGTGTCCCCTCGTTATGATCCAAAAAGCTTTTTATGAATTTTGGATCCTTCGCTGCTTGACTCAATGCTTCTGATATAAGTGCTTGCCCCTCTTTACTACCTAAAAACGCTTTAATAACAACACTCGTTCTAATTGGATTGCTTTCAATCACCTTTCTAAATCTCTTGGCCTCTGGGTTCATATCACTTGTTCCTTTCAACAGACCTGCCTGACGTCCTTGAATTTCAATGTTTACACTGTCAGTGCATCTGGTCTTTATATCCAATTCATATCTTATCCCTGGTTGCATTTCCATATACCGCACTTCATTTTTGTAAATTGTATATATATTAATTTAATGAACAAAACTGCTGTAAAATATAGAAACTATGTATTTTTAAGTTATTTTCTGTGTATCTTTACACTACCATACAATGTTTAATAAACGTACCTTCCCACAACGAACGCAAAACTTATGTTTTTCTAATATTTCACAAAAATTTGGTGCTTTTTTGGCAGTTTTTACCTCGAATATTTGGATTTATTACAAAACAACCGTCAGCGCATCATCATGGCAAACGTTTCTTTATAATTGTTGCACCAGTTTTGCTTAACGCGTTTGTCGTGCATACCTTCCGTATTCTTTCAAGAGCAAGAAACCTCAAAGTTCGATGCAAAACCACTTTCAACCCAACGCTTCCACATTTGGATATAGTCTGATTTTCTGTCAAAAAGTCAGATTAAGCATCCCTAACAATAATATTATATTCCCCTCCCCCGATTCTGTCAAGTCTTTTTTTGAAAAAATTTTTTCTTATCGGACATTTTCGACATTGATCAGGGTCTATTTGATATTTTACTGTTCTATTATGTCGCCTGTCCTCGGTGTGTCGTGTGTTCGCGGAGAGGCTCAGAGTGGTATCGCCCTTTGGGCGTGGCATGACGCCTCGGAGCAAGCGTGCAAGTAGTCCTCGTTTCGCAAGCAACGTATAGTTTTGCGCACTTCTTAATTTAGGGACGCAAATCCAAAAAAAGCCCGTCAAAAGATGGACGTGTCCCACTTTGATATTAGTTTTAGCTATGGTTTTGTGGATAAGTCCCACTTTGGACGATTTTTCCGATTTTGGGGTAGCTTTCGTTTTTGGGACAAGGACGCAAAAAAGCTCCTGTGCAGAGCGGACGAGCACCACAGCAGAAGCGATTTTGGTTAAAACTCGGAGTGCAAAAACCACTTTGCTACACTCCGATAAAAATTTCTATTATCGTGTTTTGATACAGCAGAGGCGATTTATCGCCGTTCGTACAGTACGCCGATTTGTACCGATTATCTACAAAATGCCTGTTTTGGTCCGGCAGTAGAGAGGTTTAGTGCACTTAAATGGTTAAGAAAGCATAGCGCAGTTTTGCCGTTAGGCAGGGATTGTATGATGCGTTTGTATGCTGTTAAGCGTTGGTCGTAGTTGTGGATTGGTGCGTCGGGTTCTAGGAGTGGTGTGTTGGTTTTCATGTTCTTAGT
>JAISPR010000128.1 GCA_031274765.1 Nitrososphaerota archaeon
GGGTTGGTTTGTGTTGTTTGGGTTTGGTTTGTTTTGTTTTTGGGGTTTGTTTTTTGTGTTTTTTTGGTTTGTTGGGGTGTTTGGGGCAGGTCTTATTTTGAACTGCCGAATGTCAGTATATAGAGTAACGGTGCATAAAGTTGGTCTGCTTATAGTGTTTGGATTTTTTAGGGTAAATGACTAAGGTAAAAACAGTAATAGAAAGTGCCTGTAGTATTTTCTTTATCTTAAGAATATGATACTATTACGTCTAAGTATTTGCTTTGGTCTTGTTAGAGTTTTAGAACACTACTGTTTGTCTTTAATTATATTTGAGTGATGAACAAGGAAAAGAGCAAAAAAGTGTATAGTATAGCACTGTTAAGTTTTTTTAGTTTTCATGGTTGTATAGACGTGTTAGTTTTTGCAAAGTTTCTATTAGGACTTTTTAAAAATATCTCAAATACAGAATACCCAACTAAATTATAGCTTCAGTCTGAAAATAAAAAAAGAGAAAATACGAGTGAAATCTCCATTTGATATGGGTTCAATTCCCATCCCCAGCTCTTTGGCATGAACCACCATAAGTTTGTGATGTATGAAAAAGTTTTTCTGGTTTTAGCGTTATCAAGCTCGTTTTCGGAAGAGTCTAGCACCATCGTCCATTGTGCAGACATATTCAAACCCAGCAGTTACCAGTTCTGTAGCTTCCTTTGTGGTTGCAGCGACTTTGCATACATATTGATCGTCTTCGTCGAATTCTACCAATTGAGTGTACACCAGTGTATTTTTGATGTTTTTGTGTCCAAGTATTTTCATGACCCGTATGATGTCTTTGGTTTTGTGGTATTCCATGGTTGCTTTCCAATGGCGAAACGTGTGGAAAGTTATTTGTATTATTCGGGGATTGCCCAGTTTTGTTGCGGCTGCTCTGCGTTGTCTTGTAAAGCTTGTGCCGTAGCCTCGTAGGGGGAGATTGTCTAAAAACTAGAATTTTTTGTGTTTTTGGTGTGAACGGGCGGGGAAAATCGGTTCTTTTCTTGTTTTTCTGGGTTTTGTGTTAGTTTTTGGACAGTCTGGGGGGTATGTGCCAAAGATTTTTTTGCTCTTTTTGGGTTGTGAGTTTAGCATTGAGAGTAGGCGGGGGCTGATTTTGAATATGCGTGGGTTGCTTCCTTTTTCAGGTGTGATTCTTAGCGTGTTTTTTTCGGTGTCGATGTCTGTCCATTGTAGCATCCATGCTTCTCCGATTCTGCATCCTGTTTCTTTTAGGGTTTGCAGTAAGGCTGCGCATTTATTGGAACTAGATGCGATTAAGTCGTCAATCTCTTTTTCTGTTGGTATGAAGGGTATTTTTCGTATTCGAGTGTAAATTGGCGGGTTCCATGTGCCATCGGTCATTCTAAGAAAAGTGCTGTAAGCGTTGACGGCGTTTTCTTTTCTGCCTTCAGACCATGCCTGCTGTTGTGCAATAACGACTTTAATGGAGTCTGGGTCATACAAGTTTGCGCCTCGTTCGCACATTATTTTGATAAGTAGTGTTTTTCCTCTGATTGTGTCTTCTTTGTAGCCTTCTTTTTTCATCCACCAAGAGAACTCTAAGAGCTTATTTTTGATGCTACTGTCACTGGCGTTATTGTTTTTGCTGTTGTTTTGTAGAGTTTCATCCACAACTTTTGTTTTGTATGGTTGTGGCTCCAAATTTTTCATTCCTTCGGGAACGCTTATTTGGTTACTTTCTGAAGTGTTCTTATGACTTTTTAACGTTGAGGTAGCCAAAGAAGGAGCTATAAATTGATACATACAATTTGTGCAAAGATAGCGCTGTTTCTTTTTGCCCTCGCTAAGTTGGTGTTTGCCGTTGCGGTATATTTTGGTATGGCTACATCTGGGGCATTTTTTTGGTTTTGCCTCTAATAGTACAATAGTTTTAGTTTCCACAGTTTATGTAGCCCCTTCCTCTCTATGAATAACTCGAACCCCTAAACGGTTGACCAGTTTGTCGCAACAGGCTTTACAAAAACGAAGCTTTCTTGATTGACTGGGCACGGTTATAATAGTTTCAACAGCAAAGTTTTGGCATCCATGACACGGCTCAGATGGTAACACATGGTCAATGACAATGGCTTTTCCAGCATCTATCATGTGAGTTGATGTGTTGTTTTCTGTTTTTCTTACAGTGTCTAAACATGTGTAATCAGTGCCATCAGCGTCAGTCACGTCAGACTTATTTGATGTTAATGCATTGAGAGAGTTTTCTTCAGAAAAGGTAGCTGTGGGGGTTATTCGCCAAAGATCAATACCGCGCTCGTTTTCAATATGATAGCGTTCATAATTCCAACCTTTGTACACGATTGTATCTTTAGATTCATTGAGTTTGCGAACAAAATCCTGTGGTGTCTTCGGCCACTTCCTGCTCGTATTAACTCCCATATTAGCTGCTTTTTCAGTGGCTCTATCATACAGACTCTTGGAGGCAATTCGATAGGGCTTATGTTCTGTTGCAAAAGATATCATCAGATCTTCACTTATGAGTTTGAGAAAAACATCAACAACTATGTTATTTTCCTGATCCGCATCATGCTGACTTTTTAGATTCTCCTCCATGGCAATGACGAATTCGCCCCCACCATACCCAAGCGCCTCCGAAAGCAAATATCCCCCAGACTGTCCAAAAACTAACAAAAATCCCAGAAAAACAAGAAAAGAACGGTTTTTATCCGTCCGTTTCCACCAAAAGCACGAAAAATTCTAGTTTTTAGACAGTCTCCCCCATTTAAAAAAGTCGGCCAACCGATAATCAGTCTCAGGCATTAGCACAGAATCTTTTAGTTGTAGGGCTTTAACAATTACATCAAATAAGCCTCCAAGTATGTCTCCTTGGATTTCTGCAAATGCCTTGTTTAACTCTGCTTCAGCAATATGCTTAGATGTTGGTTCGGTAGGGTGCATGATGGTTCTGCTTAGCAAATCGGATTGGGTTATGGGTAGATTGACTCCATTCAGCATGATGCATCGGCTTAGTTGGCGTATGAAGGCTTTGTCGTCTGTGTATAGTTGTCTTGTTTCTTGTCCTTCTCCTGTGACCGCTCGGTAAAGAGTGTCGCTTAACCATCTTGGTAGGATGTTTAGGTTGTCAAATATGGGTATATAGTGGTGATCGAGGATTTGTAGAGCATCTTTTGGGTTGTTTGGAGGGCTTTGAGTTTCAACTGATGAGGGATCTATTAGTCGTTTTAGAATTTTCTGTGTACTGCTTTTATGACTGCCACGACAGCCATACATTGCAGTTATAGGGTGAGGTATGTCAGGAATAAGATAGCTCGCTGTTTGCACAATTAACAGTAGTTGTTGGTGTTGGCTTGTTTTGCTACTTCGATGGCTTCCAACATTTATGAACGGCAACAATTTCTCTATATTACCCTCTGTTTTTGCGGTTGGTAAGGTTTGTTGGTGTTGGTGACGTTGAAAAAGTATGGGCACTTCAGATGTAAGGTTCCAGCCGTTTTTGGTTATATGATACGCTCGATTTTGCTTATCAGCAGTATCTACCCATATGGAACCATCTCCGCTTGGATCCCATGCTACACGGTTAGATAATCTTACTTTTTCTTTGCGGGTTGCATCATAACTCAAAACAGAAATAGCCTGCTTAACCGCATCTCTATACGGAATGTTGCCTGTTGAAGTGTAGTATAGGTGCATCAAATAATCTTCAAACTGGCTATCAATTAAACGGATATTTTCATAACCCTGCCACTCCGCTACTTCTTGAGGGTCTCGTTTTGTCTGCTGTGCTGAGAGGGGTACTTGTGCGTATCCTGTGCCGTGCTGATCCTGAAACAGCTTAACACCGTTGCTTAATGCTAAATGGTAGAGTTGAACACTCATTTGGGATTTGTCGGTTTTTTCTTTTTTCAACGAGTTTTGTTTGTCCTTTGTTATGTTTGAAAGTTTTTCTTGTATTTCAGGGGGCATTTCTTGTCCAGTAGCTTGTTGGTAGACTTGTAGTAGTACTGTATCCATCAAGTAATTAGAGTTTTATAAATAGGGGTGTGTGCTATAGTTTCTCAAAAAAAATGTGAGAACTATTATGCCAAGTTACAAATTTACATTAACCCAACAGGAACGCGAAGAACTAAAAAACCTCATACAAAAAGGCGGAAAAGGCTACCGCATAAAACACGCACAA
>JAISPR010000008.1 GCA_031274765.1 Nitrososphaerota archaeon
TTAGGTGGGTGCACTCATTCTTTCTTCTTTAAGTTTCTTATGTTCTCCCTTAGTGTTCCATATAACATTATACCGCGACAAAACTTATTGACTCCACCCACCTGATTTGACGAATAACCTTTTTCTTCTTTAAGCTATGTTTGTTGCAGTGTTTTTCTGATTTGATTCTATTGGGTTTATGTGGTTGTGGGGAAGTTTTTTTTGGGGCAGTTTGGGGTTTGGATTTCTGTGGTTTGGGGTTGTTTTGTAGTGGGTTTTGGGTGTTGTGGTTGTTGGGGTGTTTGGGTTGGTTTGTGTATGCTGGTTATATGTCAATGTGAATTTAAGTTGCTATAACAGCTCATGGCACCTACACGTTTTCATCTGGAGATTTTCTCCAGATATAGTTTAAAAGCTTCAAGAAAAATACACTTAATTATGGTACCCAAGTCCGTGCTGTCAAGCGGGGTACGGGGTCGCCAGAGGCGGTAACGTCCGCGAACTAACCAAGACACATGGCACCTACACGTTTTCATTTGGAGATTTTCTCCAGATATAGTTTATACGTTTCAAAGATATAGTATACTTGTATGGTACCAAAGTTCGTGTTCCCAGCGGGGTACGGAGCTTCCAGAGGAGGATCCGTCCGCGACTTTAACGGTACACGGCACCTACACTTATTCTCCAGCAACCCAAGTAGCTTTGGTAATTGTTTAGAATGGCTATGTAGTTTACGAGCATCAAAGGCAACGGTTTTAACACTTTTACCTCTTTACTTTCAAGAACAGTTTTCACCATACCAGCAATAATATCAGCTATTTGAATAGATTAGACTCATGAGAATGTAAACTTGCAAGCAAAGGGGCATAACGGTTAAAACAGTCATGCCTCTGTTTAGCCAAGGTTTGAACCAATAACCGTACCACCTTTTCAGGACTTAAAGGTGCAAAATTATTATCACAATGAACCTCAACCCTATTTACCGCCCTAAAAAACCGTTGTTTTAAGTTTGCCCTAAAATCAGCCTGACTTGGAACACGCTCAAACCCTGAAAAACAGCCCTCAATAAGATTAGCGAAAACTGTTGCCATTTTTCCTTTTTGTTCAGAGAAAACATTCGTCTTTATTACAAGCAAACAATCACAACAAATTGATAATACCGCTCAAAATTATCCAATAACAAACGTCTATAACTTTGATAAGCTAAACCCCATGAAACTCGTTTTTCTCTAAATCTTTTGGTAATTTTAGATGTTCTTCTAACCAAAAATAGGCTCCCTCAGAATCAGGAATAGAACAAATAACCATAACTTGGTGTTGTTGTCTTGGTAGCTGCTTGTGTCAATTCCCACTGTTGGTTGCTTAAACATATCGGGTAAAAGAAAACTTCCTCGTCAGCAGTTATTTTTCTGATTTTATGGCGTATACCCGTTAACACTTTTAGCTATCCAACGTGTCTGCTCGGTAAACTTCACTGCTGCAAGGGTTTTAAAGGTAGGATCTAAGTGGTTAAAAGATGTTCATAAGAGGTTTGGGCATTGCAGGGTTTTCTGTGAAAATCCACAGGCTTACCAGGCGGGTGTTAATCTAAAGGTTTCTTTGCCGTACTGAAAACTAGTGCCTTGGTAGGCTTTTTCAATAATGTCTATAAAAATGTCCACCCCGTTGTGTTTTTCTTTTTGTCTACCAAGCCTGTTTAGCCTACACACGAAAGTTATGGTTTGAAATAAAAACTTGTCACTATCTGTTCTGAGTTTTTCATTTTTTTCTACTAAGTATTCAAGTTGAACTATCAAAATTTAAGCCACATATATTTTTCAAATCATACAAAATGCTTAAACCAAAAAGTATTCAAACTAACAGAACTCTAAAAAAATTACCCTCATAAAAAACAATTATTTTTAGTAAAATGCTCTGAGAATACCTGTTTTTCACGAAAAGTCCATCAAAAATAGATTATAGTAGAAAAATTGAAAACTCACATGACCTTAGCGTTTATTATTTATGAGCTTGCAATAGTTGATATGAGCACATTGAGTGAAACTATTCCGGGCAAAATAATCCCGCGCAACTTTGGAAACATTAAACATTTAACAGGTTCAAGACTAAAGGATTCAGGCGATTCTTTAATGGAGAAAAACATACAGCCCTTTTTCACTCAAGCCATACAATTTCCCAAACGTGATAAACTCTATGTTACCGAAAAAGTGGACGGCACAAATGTAGGCGTATATAAAAAAAACGGCGTTTTATATCCAATTATGCGTAAAGGATATGATGTGCGTAGCTCTGAGTGGGGGTTTATGCGGCGGTTTGCAGATTTTGTAGCAGATAATGTTGCTCGTTTTGATGCTTTGCTTGCAGATGGAGAGCGGGTTTGTGGTGAGTGGATGATTAAAACACACTCGCTTTTTTATAAAATGCCCCATGAACCCTTTGTTGTGTTCGATATCATCCAAGGCACAGTAGATAGGCCTGTTAGATTGGGGTTTGCTGATATTATGGCGGCTTGTAAGTGTTATGGGTTTACTCATGCGGGAGTGGTGTGGGCGAATGGGGCGCTTTCTGTTGTGGATGCGCTTTGGTTGTTGGGTGAGGGTTTTCATGGTTGTCAAAGTGCGCCAGAGGGTGTGGTGTATCGCTACGAGCGCGATGGCGTGTTTTTGATGTCAGCAAAATTTGTGCCCAATTTAAATGTTGGAGGAGATTATATGAACATAGCTGATGCTTACAACAAATGGACCCACTGGCCCTAACATATTCTTCACACTCTACCTCTTCTACTTATGTAAAGGTGCATTAAAGAAAAATAGACCCCTAAGAAGACTATTTCTCAATAAAAACCCTGCCTCCTCGCACGATTTTACCCACCCCACCCCCAACAACAATCTCGCCTTCATCATAAACAAGTTGCCCCCCAACAACTGTTTTGACCGGTTTACCGTTGACTTCCCAACTATGGTAGGGACTAAATTTAGCTTTCGACCTAAATTTGGCTGCATCAATTTTAAACTGCGCCTGATAGTCAATAATGCTAAAATCTGCATCTCTACCCACCTCTAGATACCCCTTATCTGATAGGCCATAGATTTTTGTTGGATTCTCTGCTAACAGAGTTACCACTTGATTTAATGAGAGCTTATTTTTTCTTACCATAGTTAGCATAAGCGGCACCGTAACTTCCAAACCCGGAATGCCTGCTTTCACATCCCAAATATTGCCTGCCTGTTTTTCTTCAAGGGTGTGGGGTGCATGGTCTGAACCTAACGTATCAATTGCCCCCTCTGTTAAACAGCGCCACAATGCCTCCACCTGACTGGGGTCACGCAGTGCAGGGGCCATAACAAGCAGCGAACCATAGCGTTGCATCTCTGCACTTGTTAGCATCAAATGATTAGATGTTACCTCACAGGTGATCGCTCGGCTTTTTTTTGCTTCTACAATTGCTGCTACGCTCTCTTTAGTGGATAGGTGACAAAAATGCAGTTGCCCCCCCGATTTTTTGCTCAGACGCAACATACGCTCAACAGCTTGCAGCTCAGCGCTTGGCGTGTGGACCCGCAGATAATCTGTGGGGGTTATCTTTTTAGCCTGTTTAAGGCTTGTTTCCATAGCTTGCAGCATGACATGATCCTCTGCGTGAACTGCAACGGGTCGCTTAGCTTCTGCGGCGGCTCTCAAAGCCCGCTCAATAGCTGCATCATCATCTATATCTACCCCGCCTACCTGATTACCCATAAACAACTTGAACGCAATTGCTCCTGTGGCAGCAATTTCTCTACACTCCAAAAGATTCTGAGGAAACTCTGAGTAAAACCCGGTGTTAACCACAATTTGTCTTTGTGCAAGTTCTATGCGGTTTCTCAAAGTTTGCGCGCTCATGGTCACAGGATCATTGTTTGGCATGTCTAAAACCGTAGTAAACCCCCCCGCGGCGGCTGCTGAGGTGCCGGAGTTAAAATCTTCTTTGTATGCTCTATGTTCATCACGTAGATGCACATGCGTATCAATTAAGCCTGGTAGTACCAAAAGATTGTGCAGATCAGTTTTTTTGTCTGCCCCGGGCATTTGAGTTTCTTTGCCCAGTTTGTATATTTTTCCCTCCTCTATGGCAATAGAGCAGTCAACAATTTGTCCTCTTAGGTAGGCCTTAGCGTTTAGAAAGACTAAATCAACAATCACTTCGACTCACAACAAAAATATCTCTCCTCCCCTAAAAAAGCATTGACCAATTTTAATCACTCAACATTACCCTCGCTTGCTGCTCGCAAAACGCCAAGAAACTTTTTCTACTCTCGTTGGTAGTTTGGGAAAAAAATATTTGAATTGTTATGTTACCGGTTGTTTGTGGTTTTGGTTATTTTTACATTGGTTTCTTATTTTTCGAATATTTTTGAGTCTGATTTAATTTTTGACTGTTTAGGTTAATTGTTGAATGTAAATTTCTAGTAGATTGCTAACTATGATGTTGCTAAATTTATCATTGTTTCAAACTGTTAAAAGAAAAGTAGGTTTAGGGGTTTATGCGTAGGGGATCTTTTTTTAGTTCTTCAAATAGTTTGGGATCCTCACGCAAAATCTTTGGTACATAGTTGCAAGCGGGATCAGATGCGAAAAGGTCTCCGGTATAGTATTCTGCACGGGTTCGACATCCCCCGCAGATTTCTCTATACTCGCAAATTCCACAGCGTCCTTTGAGATTATTTTTATCACGTAACTTGAGATGAAGTGGACTTTGTTGTAGCTCTTCCCAAGCGGTTCTTAATTTTTTATCCTTAACATTTCCAATACGATACCCCTCATGGAAGCCGCAGCTGCGGTAATCTCCGTTTTCAGTGATACCTATATAGTTGCCCCCAATGCTACACTTACCCAAGTAGCCCTCGTTATACCACGCCCAAAAGTTCGCTGGGTTTTTTTGTCGCACTATGCGTGCATAAAAGGGTGCATACACATGAATTTTGACTTTTCCGTAGAGTCTGCGTTGTATTTCATAGATTTCATCAAATGTTTCTTCATACTGTTCGGCTGTAGGTGCTAAATCTGTCATATGTTCGCTTGCCCGTCCCACTGGAACCAAATTATGATACACTAGCATACGTGCTTTGTATTCTTCTGCAAGTTCGGCCGGATGCGCCATGTGTTTTATGTTAAGTTTTGTCATGGTGGTGACTAAACAATCCAAAAGCCCCACTTCGCTGAGTTTTTTCATAGCATGTATTGCCATATCATAGCCTCCTTTGCGTCGCGTCAAATCATTTGATTCTCTGTTGCCATCAATGCTTATGGCGGTATGTACGTCATATTTACGTAGCAAATCAAACCGTTTTTCATCCCAAGCAAAACCACTTGTGATTAAACTAACTTTCATGTCATGTTTCTTTTCTGCATACTCTATGATTTCCCAGATGTCTGGACGAACCAAGGGTTCTCCACCGCTGATTCCAAGCCATTTTGAACCAAACTCGGCCATCTCATCAACCATATGCTTAGCTTGTTCAGTGCTTAGCTCTTGATCTTTGGCGTATTCTTTAGTGTAACTACAATATGCACAGGTGCCCACACAATTACGCGTACAGCGCCAAACAACCATGAACAAGGGATCAGTAATTGGATTCATTTAATTCCCGCTAAATGAATGAATACATACACGATATAAAATTTACTCTAAAAAACATTTTTTTACACCGCTAAAAAACGTTGTGACCTATAATTAGATATCGGGTTGTGCAAATCTCTGATAAACTTCACCTGGTCATTACATACAGCAATGGCTGAGGGGTATGTGTTGTCTGTAGTGTTAGTGTATTGTTTTTTGATTTTTTGTGTCGTCTGATATTGTAATATTGACATTTGGCAGTTTGAAATGAGAACTTTTTAAAATACATCCTAACCAAAAAAGGCCCCCGCAGATAACCAATCAACATCAAATACTTCATTTTTATGGGTGTGGTTGTTGAAGTGAAATAGATGTCTTGTTTTTGTCAAGGGGGGTTGATAAGTTTTGATGGGTGGTGGTTGGTGGATGTTGTGGAATATAGTTTAGAGATGAAATATGGTGTACTGTCTAATGTGATGGGTAATTGGTTTGTCGATTGGTGGGTAGAGTCCAAGTTGTGGTGGTGTGTGGAACCTGATGGAGCGCATAAACTGTTAGAGGAGAATGATTTGTTCACCTGTTTGAAATGGCGAAAAGTTATTAGATTGTGTCCAAAAATATTTGAAAATGTGGACTGCGCAAAAGTCAAAAACAATGACACTAACATTACCGACAGTGCATATTCCTTTATCTATTGCTGTATGTAGTGGTTTGGTGATTTTTATTGGAGTTTTTGTGCAGTCTGTTTTGGGATGTTTTGTCATTGTGTTTATGTTTATGTTGTGTTCTGTGGTTGTTGGTGGTGTTTTTTTGTGTTGTATTGTTGAGATGGTGTTTTTTTGTTTTATTGTTTGTTGTTTTCATATTGGTTAATGTTCTTTAATGGGTCGTACAATCGAAACATATTGGCTATTAATGTAAAATCAAGTTGTTATAATAGAAAAATTGTCTGTAAAGGGTGCAAAAGAGCGGGTGTTTTCACTGTACAAAGTATCAGTAACATGGAAAGAATTTGTATCTGAATTTGGTATAACGGAAAAAATTAAGGCGCGTATTCGACATAAATACCCCAATGGATATGTTGAAAAAAATCCTGGGCTTATTTTTTTATCGAAGCTTGAAACTGCGGCGAGCTTTGTTTTTTGTTGATTGTGTTTGTGGGTTTTGTTTGTTGGGTTGTTTGGGGTTGGGGCCAGCTAATTGCCATGTCTTTAAAAGACATATCGGCGGGTGATAGTGCGTTATGGTCCTATGGTTTTTGGGTGTTGACGTTGGGTTGTTTGTTTTGATTGTTTAGTGGTGGATGGTGCTTTTTGCTGTTTTTGGTTTTTGCTTGTCGGTGGTATAAATATTTTCATCATTTTGAGACATGAGTTTTTTGTGTTTTATTTGGTTTGTTTGGTTTTTGGTGTTATTTGTTGTGCTTTTGTCGGTTGTGTTGTTGTTTGGTTGTTGTTGGTGGTAAAAACTTTCCGGGAATTACGGAAAGTAGAATTCAATCCGTTTCTGATGGTGAGTTGGAAAGTCTTGAATCACAAGGGCTATGATGTGCTTGGTAATCGGAAAATATTTCTTGACATATATCATTAAATGATAGACAACTCTGCATAATTACAGTGTATTGGATCACGCACGTGAACTACTACGGGTTTATTTCTGGCTGCTTAACAAAGGAATTTGCGCTTATGGGGTGCGCTGTAAAAATGTTTGTTCTAATAACCGTTATATAAAATATCAAAAAGGGGTATTCTCTAAAAAGTTTAATAAGCCAGCGCTTAGAATTACCTCTTCATTTGAGAAGGTTAAATCGATATGAGTAACGAAACCTCAAATGAACTAGTTGTAAATCCAGCACCGCACATACACGGTTCCATGACTAAAAATCGCATGATGCAATATACCTTCATTGCTATTCTCGCAGTCACTCTTGTTTCAACAATTCTCTGGTCACAAGTCACCACCCCCTCAGGATGGAATTTAGGCTTAACTGTTGCCCTTGGCACCCTAATTGCAGTCGGCTTAGCCGTAGTCATTGATTTTCTCATCGGCAAAGTCGCCTCTGATAGCGAAGTTAACACTTGGTCAGCCGCAGTTTTTGGCTTAATTGTCATTAACTGTTTCACCCTTGGTTTTCCTGAAATGGTTGTTGGACTAGAGACTGGTGTACCCGTTGAAGCTCCTTTGGCATTCTTCTACATTGCGCTAATCACCATCATTGGTATGGTTGTCTTCAAAAAAGTCGCTGGGATAGCCGGCCGAAAGCTAGTTAACCCTGCGGCAGCAGCCAAAATGCTTGTCTTATTGCCAACAACATTCACAACACTTATCACAAGCTGGCACCTGAGCACTGGCATGTTAATGGTTCCCTCCCTTGCCGGACCCATCGGTAATCCTGCTGACCTCTTACCCACTGGCAGCAACGGTGGCGCCTCCTTTGGCAGCTACCTCCAAGGATGCTACGGTTTACCCGGTGCAACCCCTGGAAGCGTAGAATCCATCATGCTGCTCTCAAAGTATCACGGTTGGGTCGGGGGCGCTTCTAGCTTAGCTGTTATCATTGCAGGTATTGCTCTCTTTGTAATTGGCCGCAAATACTTTAAATGGAAAATCACTGTCAGCTATCTGGCCGCCATTGCCGTTATGTCTTTAATGTTCTCGGTCGCATTTGGTGATGCTGATCTAACCACAAGATTACTCTTCGAACTCTTTGCTGGCAGTTCTATATTCTTAGCATTCTTTATGGCAACAGACCCCGCAACAACCCCCTATGGCTGCATTGGACAAATAATCTTTGGTGTCGGACTCGCAGTTTTGACTATCCTGATACAGACTTTCATGGGCTTCTTTGGCGGCGCATTGCTAGCCTTGTTAATCATGAACCTGCTTGTGCCAGTTATTGACAAAATTCGCATCAACAAACCCTTTGGGAGATGATTAAAATGGCAAACTTTGTTCATATACCAGAAGTAAAAGAACTCGCACGCAAAACCCCCATCGAAATCTTTCCAGACCCAAAAATCGCAGTTGTCCTAACCAACCAACAAAGCGGCGCAACCAATACCCCCACTATAAAAATCGGTGACACCGTTGTTATTGGCGAAAAAATCGCTGATGCCAAAGAACGCGTCAGCGCACCCATGCACAGCCCCATAAGCGGCACAGTTATCAAAATCGAAAACGCCTACAACAGCTGCTTTGAAACCCCCACCGAAGCCATCTATATTGAAAACGACGGCAAAAAAACCAAAGGCAAACCCCTAACCTCTATAACCGAAGCCGAATTAGCCAGCACCAAAAACGAAGACCTCCTAAAAATCATACGCGAAGCAGGCATCATTGGTCTTGGAGGCGCAGGATTTCCCACCTCAGTTAAATTAGCCGTACCCGCAGACAAAAAAATCCAAACCCTCCTAGTAAACGGAGCCGAAGGCGAACCCTACGACACAGCTGATGAACGCATAATGATTGAACGCACCGCAAATTTGGTTCGGGGCGTTAGAGTTGTTCGTAAACTCTTGGGCAACCCCGCTGTTATTGTGGTTACCAAAGAAAGCAAAACCGAAGCCGTGCCAAAACTCCAAGAAGCCTTTAGCAAAGAACCAAACACCGAAGTCCGCGCAACCCATCTCACCTACCAACAAGGCGACGCTGCCATGATGCAAAAAGCCATCTTGGGTTATGAGACCCCCTCGGGTAAACGCAGCTACGAAATGGGAACTATTGTGCAAAACGTTGCAACCATTAACGCGATTGCAAATGCAGTCTTTGACGGTGAACCCCTCATAAGCAGAGTAACCACCCTAAATGGCGATGTTCCAAAACCCAAAAATCTCCAAGTAAAAATCGGCACCCCAATAAAAGACATTCTTAGTGCTAACAATGTCAACCTATCCACCCTTGATTCTGTTGTAGTCGGCGGTGTTTTGATGGGTACTGCTCTCCAAACGCCTAATGCGCCTCTGACCAAACGCACCTCAAGCATTATTTGTTTTGCAAAAAACAAAACTAAAAATGTTCAGCAAACCACTGCGTGTATTCACTGTGGTCGTTGTGTTAGCGCTTGTCCAGTACGTCTACAACCTATTGCAATCTATAATGCTGTTACCAAAGGGGACTTTGCAAAAGCTGAAAAACTCTGTGCGCAAGACTGTATTGTATGTGGCACCTGCTCATATGTTTGTCCCGCAAGGTTGCCTCTAGCATACAACGTTAAAATGGCAAAACAATAAATCAGCCTTCACTTTCTTTTATTTTTTTTCTTTATTGACCACCAAACATGTATTTTAAATGTTTATTCAATATATCTTTATATTGTTGTTTAGCAGCGTTTTTATTTTTCTTTGCGCTAAAAAACCTGAAAGCCAATCTTGTAAGCAGTAAACTTATAAACATGCCACTACGATAAATTAAAGCTAAGGAATGAATAATGTCGGAAAACAAATTCAAACTAGCAGACATATTCAGTGCCATCATTATACCTATAATTCTAGTAGTGCTTATCTATGTCTTTGCGGTCTATATTAACGTCGGCGGGCAATATCATATCTTTGGTGACGGTAATGTCATTGCGGTCATTCTAGTTTCTG
>JAISPR010000022.1 GCA_031274765.1 Nitrososphaerota archaeon
CCACACACCAAACCACCACAAACAACCCAAACCAAAACAACACCCCACTAGCCATCCAAAACACCACCTCAATTAACTATAACACCCACAAAAAAATGATAGACTTGGACTATAACTACGACAAAAACCTGACATAAACATACACACTACTACACTGACACAATTAAATTTTAGGATATAAAAACCTCAGTTTCCCTCTCGCATTCTCAGTCGTAAAATGCCAGTTAACAGTCTTGGAATTAGCATTACGAGAAACCTCCCATGCAAAAAGTTCACCACGCAAAACCCCCAAATCACCAATCCGCCGACTCAAACACTGCCTAGTCATAGCCGCCAACTCTATCTCCGCAACATTTAACCAGCTACCATGCTTAGGCGTAAAATGAAGCTCCAACCGCTCAACAATAGCACGCGCCTTCACAGGATCAAAAGCCTCATAAAACGCACCCAACGTATGAACATTAAGATTATCCAAAACAAGCCGAATTTTCCGCTTATCAGCAAAAACAGTATTCACCAAATAATCAATCTGATGCGCCCAATCAACCTTTGTACGATGCTCCAACGCATCCACATGACGCCAACCCAAATGAGGCGCAGTAAACATAAAAATCGAACAGACACCCTTTCTTATGTATTGAAAATCCTCCTTTTTAGGACTCCCCGGCTTCATCTCAATAGCCTCATAACGACCTTCAAGCAGCTGTACGGGTTGTTCATCCATGCAAACAAGAACAACATCACCCTCCTCCTCAGGCGGAAGGGCATAAACCTCTAAAATATCCTCCATCTTTGCAACAAATTCGCCACCCTGTTTTTCAGGAATAACCCATTGTTTCTTTAGGTGAGGTTTAAGTTTAGTTTTTTTAAAGTGCGGCGAATTGTTTCTCTGCTTATGTTGGGTTCAATTTCTAGGGTTATTTTGTTTGTGAGGCTTCTAAGGGTCCAGCGGGTGTATCCTTGGGGGGGTTTGCCGCATGCGGTGGCGATTATGTGGGCTTCTATTTCTCCTGTGACGATGGGTTTTTTGTTGGGTTGGGGGGGTGTTTTGAATTGTAGGGTTTTGTTTAGTCCGTTTGTGTGGTATTGTTTTAGGGTGTTGTATATTGTTGGTTGGGTGGTGCCTATTTTTTGTGCGGTTGTTTTTTGTGTTTGGGGTTTGCCTGTGTTTGTGTCTAGGGCGAGTAGTATTTGGGCTCGTTTTTTAAATGTGGGGGCTGTTGTTTTGTCGGTAATAATTTTTTGTGCAAATTTGCGCTCGCTTTCTGTCAGCGCAACAACATATTTTGTTTTCACCAATTAACCTCTCCAATGCTACCCCAAGGTTAATTACATGACTAATATTTAATTGTGTCAGACCAGTAGTTTATTTGATTTGGATGTTTTATTTAGTTTGTGTTTAATATGTGGTTTATGTTTTGTTGTGTGTTAAAATTGGGTGTTTGGGTTAGTGAAAAGATTGGTGAAGGTTTTTAACAGGTTATGTCAGTAGTGTTTTGTTCGTGTGTTGGTTCGAGAGTTATTTTTCTGCAGATGATAGCAAGGGATTCTCCGGTGAAGTTGAGTGCACTTTGTCCATCGGCAGTTAGACGGTAGATTTTTCTTGGACGTTCATAAGACATGTCCCATTTGCTGTCTATGAAGCCCTTTTTTTCGAGTGTACTTAATAATGGATATATGGTGCTGGGTCCAAAATAGACGCCAAAATTTTTACGAAGTTTTATAATTAGTTGATATCCATGCATTGCCTCTAAACTGAGGAGCTGTAAAACAATTACGTCGAGCAACCCCTTGGTCAGCTTAGTGGAAACCTCTTTTTGATTACTTGCTTTGAACATATTCTTCCCCTTTTGAGTTTGTCCAACCGCTTTATACAGCAATCGCCAATATAAATATTGCTCAATTCAAGCAATTTTGCTCTTGCATAGCAACTTTTCGACTTTTCGCTATTTTAAATGGGTACGCTTACCACCTTTCTAAACATATATGTTCTCCCTTACGCCCCATACAACACCACACCATAACAAAACTTACTGACACACCTAATTTAACGAAAACCAGATTTCATCATCGACACGACCGATACTATAAGAAACACAAAAACACAAATATTCTCATGGAAAAAATAACAGACGACCTCCGAAAACCCATATTTTTCCAAAAATCATCTGCTAAAAACCCTACAAATATGTTACCTGGTTTTCTGATAGGTTTTTTCGGAGGTTACCAACAATATCAAATAAAAATAAAAGAAAAAATAGCTACAAAAAACCAAAAATTATAGATCTATAATTTCGTTTTCTGTAGGAATACAAACATCAGTCAGATTTTTAACCTGCTCATAAAGCTGTTCAGCCTGCTCAAGATCACCATGAACCAAAACCGTACGCTTAGGTTTGAGTTTAGTTATGGTTTTTATAAGCTCAATTTGATCAGCATGACCAGAAAGCTCAATCTGCCTAACCTCAGCATTAACCGAAATAACCTCTTGCGACTCAGGGGTCACAAAACGCCCCTCCTCTTTTGCCTGCTTAAGAGGACTATCAGGCGGCAAATAACCAGAAGTCAAAACAACACAATTATCCTTATCTGAAGCCCAATCAGTAAGTAAGCGAAGACTAGCTCCCGCATGTCCAAACCCAGAAGTACAAATAACCACTGCAGGCGACTCAATCTGACTGGTTCGATAAAGATGTTTTACATGCCTAAAATTAAAAGGATACTTTTGCATCTTAACTTCTTTAGTAAAAAGTTGCTTCTCCTGATTAAAATAACCATTTATCCGATGCGCCAAATTCGAAATCGTATAAACATTATAACGCGGCAAAATCCCTCGTTCTATAGCAGTATCAAGACGTTTAGCCATCTCTTGACTACGGTGAAAAGCAAAAGTAGGAATCAAAATATTTCCCCGACGAGCCATAACAGTTTGCATCAGCTCTAAGAATTGATCAAGTAATTCATGCCGCGGCGGCCTAATCTTACCACCATAAGTAGATTCGGTTATAAGCAAATCCGGTTTTTTAGGCAAGACTTCCAACCGGCAACCCTGCAAAATTTCAGTATGATGCAAACAAAAATCACCCGTATAAACGATTTTTTTGTTTTCAGCTTCCAAACTGGTTATCTTTGCACCCGCTACATGTCCGGCAGGCTGTAAATTGATCCTCACACCCGGCAAAGCAATCGAATCACGATTCCACCAGCAATCACGCACCTTTTCAGCATGACTATCATCATATTCATGATTACCTTTTTCTTGCTGTATTTTGACCATGTCATGCAAAAGATCAACAGTGACCTCACGGGTTATATCAGAACCCACTATAGTAGGATTATTGTTTTTGCAAAGACTCAACAAATTGCCAGTATGGTCGAGATGAGCATGACTAATTATCACCGCATCGAAGTCTTTGGGAAACTTTTTAGGGGTTTCATCGAGTTTAGAACCATAATCAAGAGCTATTTTGGCGGAGTCTGTTTCGACTGAAAGACATGACCCACCGACTTCTCTAGCCGCACCTAAAACCTGAATTTTCACTTTTTCTCGCTTCCAACTTTTTTCTCAAAACAGATTGATATTTTTGGTTACCGCACAAACAATATACTTTAATATTAATATACTGGTGAATTAATCAAAGTTGAAACATATCAACAAACAGAACACGCAATGTCATTAACTTAACGAGTAAACGCTCAAAACCAACAACCAAACAACCAAACACACCCACAAACAAACAACCAACAACACAAAAAACCAACCAAAAACAACCAAACCAAAAAGCCACCCGCCAAACCACCCAACCACAAACCAACCACAACAAACACTAAAAACAACACTATGCACATTAGAAAACCTACACAACTAACACCATACATACAAAAAACACCTACCCAAACACACCAACAAAACCACCCCAACCAACCCCAAAACCACACCCAAAAACAACCTCTCCCAACACACCAAATCCCACTCAACCAACCCCAAAACCTCACCCTTTAACACCCCAACACCAAACACCCGATTAACAACCTCTTATGCATAATCTGCTTTTGCTGCATATCATATTTTTACTGCACATCAAAAACCATATCCCAAACCAAATCACACAGATACACACACGCAAAAATACTCTGAACAATTAAAACAGACTTAATTCCAGTAAAATTCTCCACCTACAACTGATTTTTTAACATATCAAACGCCGTCTCCACCCCCCAGCACAATCTATAGAGCTCCCCTATCTCTTGAAAACTAAACTCTGCTTCAGATAAATTCGCAGCCACACTAATCGACACTTTTTCCCCCAGAGAAATATTTACTATACGGGTACCTATTCAGTCGCAAATATGGTGCGGTACTTTGAGATTTAAACACTAGGTGTAGTGGTTTTTGATAGCAGAAAACAAAAATATGGCTAAAATATGCAAACAACAGAAGTTATGCTTGCGATAATTCCGTCTATTTTGGCTTTGATTTCAAAAACAAGTCTTTATCGCGCTTTTTTACGACTGAATAGTTACCAAATATTTACCAAGCAATCAACACACCCACCAATTAAGCACCTGACAGGAACTTACTAAGCAAGTAATGTATGGGAGGGGAATAGCTGGTGATAACAGGGGGTGTGACCTGCTGGGTGCATGCTATACCCCTCCCACGCTATTCACTAAGACGGTTTAACCTTATAAAAATTAGCCTCCCAAAACTTCAATATCATTTACAGAAATCATTTCACCAGATGACTTAAAGCTCACCTATAGATATTCAATACTTTAAACCGTAATTCCCGTTGTTTTAAGTAATCGATATTTCAATTTTTAAGAGTGTTTCAAAAAGGATTACATTCAAGGTTATAGATCTTCTCACGCACACCATCAACATGAAAACAAACAAAAAAAACCAACAAATCAATCATAAACAAACGCCCAAAACCACACAAACCCTCCAACAAAACCACCCACCAGACTATCCGAAAACTAACAAAAATCCCAGAAAAACAAGAAAAGAACTGGTTTTCTCTGTCCATTTCCGCCAAAAACACGAAAAATTCTAGTTTTTAGACAGTCTCCCACACCAAACCGCTAACAAAAATTATCCCCCTCCACCCCACACCCTCAGCCCGCGTTTAAACCAACAACACAGACAAAATCAACTCCACATACACCCCCAATCATCAACAAAAAAACTAACATCCAAAACCCGCAACCGAACAAGCATTAACTTTAGTGTTTAGACACTTCAATTCCCACACACCCAATCCACCAACTCTCCAATAGTTCGACAATACACCTCCCACACCCAAACCATGCTTTTTTGATCATAAAAAACACCACATCTCACAAAACTCAATCACGACTTCACCCTAAGGAGCGGGGGTTTCGCAAGTTTTGAGCGCAAAATTTTTCACCCAATACAATACAATGGAGGGCTGGACTTTTAACAGGCGCCCAATGGCACGCATAGATAATCCGACGACGTAGAGGTAGAAGGCAAAAACACGTTTTGCGACGTTTTTGTCTGTGGTTTGAGCGAATTGGTATTTGCAGGTTTTGCATTTGTAGCGTTGTCTGTTGTGGTTGTATCTGCTTTTACACAGTGTGGGTTTTCACATTTGGGCATTTCATAACTCAGACTGCGCAAAAACTCCGATAAAATTCATCAAAGCCACTACATACAGCAATAGGTGGAGAGCTATACGCTGTCTATAGTGTTTAGTGATGTTGTTTTTTGACTTTTGCGCAGTCTGAACTATCGTCTGTATGGAGTGTCATATCTCCCTTACAATCATTTTTGCAACAATTTCAACCTGAACATAAATCCATTGTAATTAACTTTAAATATTATTGTTAGATTTTAGAAATGTGCTTGCATAGGGTGTTAAATGAGCATTCTATGTGTAAATTTGTAGAGTTTTGGTATATAAAAGCGTACATACTTACATTCGGCAGCTTGACCTAAAACAGCCAAAAATTAAATCATGCTCAAAAAATATTCGAAAAAATAAGAAAAACATTGTAAACATAACCAAAAACACGCAACAACCGATAATATAAACAATTCAAAATATTTTTTTCCCAAACTACCGAATGTGAGTACATAGGTTGATAAAGGAGATAAAAAATGCAGTTACTGGATTATTTTTTATCCAGCACTGTTGAAAAGAAGGGGTTATACAATACTGTAGTTACGTATTTGGTTGTCAGCGCTGATGCTTACAGAAACGTTGTAGGAACCAATTTGATAGATGCCGGTCGCATTATTAATTTCGAAAGATTGCTCTAGAAGGTTTGTCGTTCCATCACTGAGATATTGGAATACAACTATAGTTAAACCGTCTTGGCTACCATGAAGATGCGTAATGTGAGCATAGGGAGTAGCACTAAGAACCTTGGTCCACTGTGCATACAGAGTTATATTTGTTGCCGTAAAAGTGTGGATAGCAGGGATAAAGTTACGCGAAACATTACCTATCAACCCAGATCCATCTTTTTCAGCATTCCAACCAGCAAAAACATACCCGGCTCTTAAACCCACATTTGCTTCTTCTGCATTCAATACCACATGTTGGTCACCATATATCAAATTAGACGTCGTCAAAGGCACTACAAGACCGTCGCCATTGCCGCCATTTGCATCGTATTTAATAGCATAGTTTACAGTAGATAGGGGTTCTTTAACAGGTTCAATACCCACCCTTTCAGAGGTAACACTGTAATCAAGGGGATCTGTACTAAAGAGAGGCATAATAGAGGTGGGTTCTATTTCTTGTTCGGTTGCTGCCATTGCAGGCAAAACTGCTGAACCAACTAGCATGCAGACCACAATTAAGGTCAATATTATTTGTTTTAAAAGTTTATATCTATTCATATATTTCCCTTCCAAAGCTAATCAAGCAAGTTAACGCACTTAAACATAACTGTTTAAGAAATATTCCTATTTTAGAAATATATCCATTTCAGAAACAAAAATGTTATCACCCAACAGATACGAACATCGATTGATTTGTGTTTAGCCAATATGTTGTTTTGTCTTTAGCAACGATAGATTTTCAATAGTTACAGTTGGTTTTATCATATTTTATTTCATATTATTGGTTATGTAGCACATATGATTTAATATTTTAGCGATTTTTTTCTAATTCAAAAAACTCAAGTTAATGACATTGACCAACCAAACACAAAATAACAACCAAAACCCCAGATTACCCGAAAACTACCAAACCCTAAAAAAATAAAGAACCGTTTATCTCTACCCGCCCATCAAAAATGTGAACATCAAACTACGTAAAAAGGGTTATTCGTCAAAACAGGTGTAGAGCACATAGTTTCGTTGCGGTATAGTTGTATAGAATATAATGGAGAACAAAGCAAGCTTAAAGAAAAAAGATAAGCACAACCACCGAAAATAGCGAAAGACCCAAAATAGCCCCATCTAACTGCCATCTGTGCTCTTAGTTCTTGTTTTTAAACGTTCAAAGCGTTTGTTCATATCAACCCTTCGCAACAGGGTCTTTGGGGCACCCATATAAGATGTGTCTTTTCCGGCATCTATTAACATCCCTCCCAAACGCCGCGACTGATTTTAACAGCACAATATTTATCATTGTACCACCAATTCACACACGGCCAACCCATTTTCTATGTGAACATGTGAGTTTTCAATTTTTCTACTATAACCTATTTTGATAGACTTTTTCGAGGAAAACAGACCAGCCCCAATAGCATTCTACTAAAGATAATTATTTTTTTATGAGGGCAATTTTTTCAGAGTTTTTTAGTTTAAATACTTCTTTTAATTTAAGTATTATACATGGTTTAAAAAAAATATGGATAATTTGATTTTTATTAATTCAAACTGAGCACTTAATATAAAAAACTCAGAATGATCAACAATAATCATGGTTTACAGTTACCACATGGAGTATAGCCGGCATCTATAGCGTCTTGCCTTAAGTTGAAATATACCCGGTTTTGCTCTTGCGGCAGAGAAAGACAAGAGGGTAAATGAAAAACCTTACTATTTTTATTGCCAATATACCCTTCTTCAGAAGTGCCTGGGGAAGATGTAGAGCCCCCTGGTGCACCCTTTACAGTAGATACAGATATACTCTCACCATCTGTTGTAAAGATTATAGTACCATTTTCATCTGTCCTATAAATTACCGCACCAGTTCCAGTTAGCCGAGTCATAGCTTCACTATGAGGATGCCCATAAGTGTTACCTGCCCCACAGCAGATCACAGCATAACTTGGAGCAACAGCATTTAGGTATTGTTGAGTACTGCTTGTTCGTGAACCATGATGACCAACTTTGAGTACATCAGCTTTAAGAGAAAACCCGTTTGCCAGCTGGGCCTGCTCTGAGCTTGTGCCTGCATCACCAGTAAATAAGAAAACTATATCGCCAAACTCTACCCGCAAAACAAGAGAACACTCATTAAGATCAGTATAATCCGCATTTGGCGCCAAAACCTCAATGTTTGCGCTTCCCAGCTCAAAAGTGTAACCGGCGTTAGGTATGATTAGAGATATGTCTTTTTCTTCAATTGCCTTAATCAGGTTTTCATAAGTTTGGGTGGTATGGGGCTTATCAGGCATAATCACGGTACCTACATAATCCATGGACATAAGAACTGAGGTCATAGATCCAATATGGTCTGCGTGAGGATGGGTAGCTACGAGATAATCTATGGTAGTTATGTTATATTCGGCCAGATAGTTGAGGATAAGCTGATCTTGACCAGTGTTTCCAGCGTCTATCAACATAGTATGGTTATCGGTTTTTAGAAGAATACAATCAGCCTGACCCACATCAAAGAAAATAACATCCAACACAATAGGATCGGATGTGTCGGGTTTAGGAATGGGATCTATCTCCGAAGTTACCCATTGTGCATACAACGTAATGTCAGTAGCTGTAAAAGTGTGCTGCTCAGGGATAAAGTTCCCCCGAACACCCCCTATCAATCCGGAGCCGTCTTTTTCAGTATTCCACCCTGCAAAAATATAGCCCTCTTTTGTGCCGACATCTGCCTCCTCAGCACTCAACACCATATGCTGACTACCATATAACAAATCAGACGATGTGAGAACCACCACACGCCCCGACCCACTGCCACCATTTGCATCATATGTCACCGTGAAAGTGAATAGCGAACCAGTTGTATAACTTATGTCATAATTGTTATAGCCTTGGATAAACGGAGTGGTCCAAACGACGTTGGAGCCTATCTGTGCATGATATGTGGCGTCATGGAGAGGGCTTCTATTGTATGCAACTGAGGCACAATTATTAGAAAACACCACTCCATCATAGACAAAAAGACGGTTAATACCTGATAGAGCCACCCAAATTCCCCCACCATCATGAGATGCTGTGTTAGTGGATATTATGCTGTTGTACAGTTTCACGGTGCCGTCGACAAGGTATATACCACCACCTTCCCAAGCGACGTTGTTTGACAGAATACAATTTATCACCACACAACTACTGCCGCCGTTGTTGTATATACCACCACCAGACCCCACGCTATTGCGGTAGGAATGGGACACAATGATGTCCCAGGAGCCATCGGTACGGTTAAATGAACGCTCTGTATGGATGATAACGCCTTGAACGGTGTTGTATGTTAGGGCGCTGTTTAATATTACCAAATCCCGCCCAAAGTTGGCTACACCCCCACCGTCTCGAGCAGTGTTATTTGTTAGGACACAATTTAATATGGTAAAATCGGCACCAGTGTTAACTATACCACCACCAATCCCGATGTCGTCATGGCTTGTGATAGCGCCAGCATAGACACCATCGGCCTCGGAGTGGTTAGAAGAACCACTACTATATCCGTTAGTCCCTTTGGCAGTGTTGCCTGATAGGATGCAATTTGACAACACAAAACCCGCCCCACTATTAGCTATACCACCGCCCTCCCCATTAGCGGTGTTACTTGTTATGGTGCAATTTGACAACACAAAACCCGCCCCACTATTAGCTATACCACCGCCTCGTCCAATGGTGATCTCACGAAAATGCATGTTAGTGCCGAGGTAGAATTCAAGTCCGCTGGCGGTGTTGCTTGTTATTGTGGAATTTGATGCCCTAAAACTGTCTCCAGTATTGTATATGCCGCCGCCAACACCCTCAAAGACACCCGACACTGAGGCAGAATTACCATGGGCTATGTTATTTGCTATGGTACAATTTGACAACACAAACCCAATTCCGCTATTAGCTATACCGCCGCCAAACCCGCTACCGCTTAGTCCAGAAACGATGTTGCGTGCTATAGTACAATTTATTGCCCTAAAACTGTCTCCAGTATTGTATATGCCGCCGCCAAAGCTGTTGCTGCCATTCGACCTGATGGCGGTGTTGTGTACTATAGTGCAATTTGACAGCGCAAACTCTGAGCCGGTGTTGTATATGCCGCCGCCAAGCCCGTTGCCGCCAGAGCCGAGGGCGCTGTTGTTTTCTATGATACAATTTGATACGCTACCGGTGCCGCTGTTGTATATGCCGCCGCCGTTAGTAACACCACGCCCATCAGAACGATCAATAAGAGAACCATGCATGCTGTTTCCGCCGTTGCCGCCGGCTCCACCCGCACCACTGAGGGTATTAGAGGCCACAGTGCCGCCCGACAATGTAAAATCAGCACCAACATTACATATACCACCCCCACTAGCAACACCACTACCCCCAGGACCACCACTGCTGTAACCCTGGAAACCGCTTCCGCCGTTGCCGCCGGCTCCACCGGCACTATTGACAGCGTTATTGGTTATGGAGCCGCCCGACATTACAAAGTCGGTGCCCGTATTATGTATACCGCCCCCATTAGCTGCACTATTACCGCCGGAACCTCCGGCGCTGGAGTTCAGGACATCCCCGCCGTTGCTAGCGGTACCACCGATACTAGTAGCAGTATTGTTTGTTATGGTGCCGCCCGACAACACAAAACCCACACCAACATTACATATACCCCCTCCACTAGCAACACCATCACCACCACAACCGCCCCCAGAGCTGCCCCCCGTTGCGTAACTGCCGCGGCCGTTACCCCCCATACCGATGGCAGTATTGTTTGTTATGGTGCCGCCCG
>JAISPR010000034.1 GCA_031274765.1 Nitrososphaerota archaeon
TATCAACTACATAATCAAACCCAAATCCCCTACATGACGCACAAGAACAAAATAGGGTTCATAACGATTCAGTTCTTTTTCGGATACGTTTCAAACCAGTAAGCTCTACCTTTAAAGCTTCAATATGAGTTGGCAGGTCCCTACACAACTTGACATGATTAAGTGCATCATAGAACAATAGGGTTCGACTCTTAACACCATGAACTGTCGTATCTATCGATAAATTATATAGGTTGGGGTACATTTCAAGTTCATGGGTGTAGGTTTCTATTTTGTTTGATGGGTGGTGAGGAGTTGTTGGGATTGTTTAGAGCAAGGGGTATGCGGAGGGTAAATGTTTTACAACAAGATTCCAGAGCTTTGATGTATTCTTTACTCCAGAATTCTCCGTCTAGCATTAATTTTATGTGTTCACTTCGTTAAGGGTGACTAACGTCGCAATTATTATTAGAAGTAGCGCTATAGTTGCAAATATTGTTGTTCGTTTCATTTAACGCCCACCGGTTTTTCTGTTATCAGTACTTAGTGGTCTTATTGTTGTTTTCCTTCTCAGGTGTGTATTTTCTGGGGGTTATTTCCATTTTTTATTGTCTTACTGTTTATGCGTCAACCTCTGGTTTAACTGATACATCAACCAAATCTCAGGTTACAATATTCGAATATATGTCATATTATGCAACGTGAAATAGTATTAACACAAACCTATGTGGGTGCTAACGTTTTCTTTGATATGCGTCAAATATCAAAAAACGCAAAATAATAATCAAAACAAACGTGACGAAAACAAAAATAATGATTTTCACTATTTTAGACGGGTAAGACTGTTTAAAAACTAGAATTTTTTGTGTTTTTGATGTGAACTGGCGGAAAAATCGATCCTTTTCTTGTTTTTCTGGGATTTTTGCTAGTTTTCGGACAGTCTGGGGTGTATTTGCTATTCCTTCTCTAGGCAACCTCCGGAAACCCATTTTTTACCCCTAAACATGGCGTATAACAGTGTTTCAAACCATATTTAGAAGGTTTTCGGAGGTTGTCTCTAAACTTGTTTATGTTTCCATAGGTTCCATATAATTGTATGCTACAACAAAACTTATTGTCTCTACCCACTTGTTTTGCCTAAGAACTCAAATCGGGGAGTACACTTAATTATATGGGTATATATCGTTTGGATAGCTGTTAATTTAGCGTAACTTCACACATTTACAATATGGTCGTTTGAGGGTTTCGGGTTAGAAAACCCATGGATATCTTTTGCGGACTCTCTCTACTATAGTCTGAGGTGCGATTATACCTTCTTCACAGATTAAACCATGGATATAGTGACATTGGGTAACATCAAAAGCGGGGTTGCGTACCGTCAATTCTGGAGGGGCTTCACTCCAGACCTCTTTGGATGTGCGGTGCTCGATTTTTTTATATTCTCCGCTCAGAGTTTTGGGATCGAATTTAAGCAGTTCTGAGACTACATAGAAGGGTTTATGGGTTTCATGCGCTAGCACGGCAATATTTGCCGTCCCGATTTTGTTAATCACGTTACCCTCCGAAGTGATGGCATCTGCTCCTACAACAACAAGGTCAGCATCTTTTATGTAGGTGTGGGCGGCTGAATCTACGATAAATGTAGTATCAATTCCTCCCTTGAGCAGTTCTTTAGCAGTTATTCTTCCCTGGAAAGCTGGGCGAGTTTCAGTGCAGATGACCTGAAAGTTCTTGCCCTGCTCTTTAGCTTTGATAAGTAGGCGTGTTACTGTTGAGCTATAACAGTGTGTAAAAACCAAGGTGCCCTCTTGGATACGGGTTGCTCCGTTTTCTGCGGTTTGTTCTCTTGTATTCTCTAAATCTTTGAGAAATCTGCTCGCATTTATGATTACGGCCTCGCGTAGAATATCGAGATTTTGGTTAGGTGTGTTTTTGATTTGGCTTATTATGTTACACAGGGCATTACACATCAGGGGTTCAGTTTCTCGTGCGGCAACAAATATGGCTTGGGTTTCTTTGAGTTCAGTGAGGAATTGGTTTCTGTTTTTTGCTTTGGTTTGTGTTGCGTGGATTTGGAGTGCTTCTACGGCGGCGATGGTGACGTTTCTTGCTCCTCGAATTTGGAGGTTGCGGATTTTCTCTGCAGTATCTTGGATGATGGTTGTCATATTCTCAGCCACAAGGAGACTAGTATTTGAGTGAAGCATATAAGAGATGCATAAAACCTGAAGGTTAGTATTATAAAATATGTGCCCGGTGTGTCTTTTGCTCTCTGGAATGGTTAACCCTGAATATGGCCCGTAAAGATTTTGCCAAATCATCTATTGTTTTCTGTGTACAAAGAACTTATTTTTATCCGTTTCTTTTCTGACAATTACCCGGCTGATGACTGCACAATCTCATAAAATTCACCAAACCACAACATATAGCAATAAATGAAGCGGTACCCGTTACAGGTAGTGTTTAGTGATGTTGTTTTTTTGATTTTTGTGCAATCTGGTTGCTCGAAATATAGTCGTCCCCCTTTAAAACTATAGAAGCGTCGTTGTTTAGTATTTTTATATGTTGGTCGATTTATGATAATATTTGAATCAAGTTTTTATTTATCGAGCTTATGTGTGGTAAATATTGCAAATTATATTTATTGTGAAAATTTCCATTTTTTGTAGGTTAAAAAAACTTTAACCTGGCGAATAAACGTTTATCGGGTGGCTCTCGCACATTCATTGTTTTTCCATTCTTTAAATATGCGGGTTAAACTCTTTCTGGGAACTCAGATAACTATCAAATGCCCGTTTATAACTCTATGCACTACATCTGGAAACACAAATCATTATGTGCTGCATTTATGAATGAAATGATTAATATATTCACAAATTTAGACTTAATAATAAAAAATTAACCCCAACATTATAAATAATGATGCTAAAGTTGCGCATAAAAATATGCTCATTTTTAGCAACTGAAGCACCGCGATTCTAACATAGCCACTACAAAGTATGACTTAATGTGATAACAGCAAATGCCGTCGTGCAATTACAACCATATAGGTTGCACTGATTATGATAATTATGCCTACAAAAAGAAACATAAAAGCCCAGTTTTGCCCTGTATTCACAATGCCCGGGTCACTTATTTGCACCACCGCGAACGCACCAATTATAATTAGTATCAAACCCCCAATGAGATAAGTAACAAATCCTCTCTCAACCTTCTCCTGCTTTTTACGTCCTTCATGATTCATGTTCTTCATCGCCTGCCTTTTGATGATATATTTTTAATTGATATAACCATTAAGTTACCTAACATGACACTCATTTAGAAACTCTCCCATCTGAAAAACGTCACCGTATATTTAGCTTGATTAAGGTACTTTAAACAAAACAACATAATTCTTCCTATGTAATCTTACCTCTTAAAGTATTTAAAACCTGCATCTCACACCACCTACAAGGGAAACATATATCTTGGATTTCTATCAAACTTTAATGGAGAAAACAGTTGTTTATTATCGGAAAAAAATATGGACTAACGGAAAGTAGGAAAGAAAGCCTGATTACAGTTATCTGCATAGGCGCGCTTCTCATTAGTCTGGCAGCCATCTATATTATCCATCTCCCAAACAGTCTCTGGGACAACATAATTGATTTTTTTATGACCCTAACACTTGCACCGGTTCCAAGTACTGGCATCGCTCTACCCGCACCCGCTAATCCAGCAGCACACACAAGCCTATACATTGCCAGTTTCCAGTTTGCTATAGCAGTCGGTATTTTCGAAGTTATCATTTTGTTCCTAAGAATTATGCTCCACTCACCCATACAAAGAAAAGCAGAAACCATAGAAAACATTGTTTTTTGGCTAGGTACAAGCTATCTGATAACAACCTATTTGGTAAACATGACTATGGTTGCCGAATGGTTCATATTCTGGGCCGGTCTTATCCTGATTTTTGGGTTAGCCTTGCTTGCACGTGCGTTTGTTCTCTTATCTAAACGCTAACTATCACGCTCTACTCTAAGTTTCCACCCAAGTCTTAGAATCTGCCCAAACATGTTCCAAGAATCTTTCACTAAATTAACTTTGGTATCTTTGCCACTATGCCATTCCACGGCGAGCTCTTTAATCCTCAACCCCTGCTGGTAGCCTCTAACCATAACTTCAGTGTCCCAAAACCAGTGTTTTGCTTCCACTTTCCCTAACAGGTTCAAAAGCGGCTCCCGTTTAAACGCCTTAAACCCGCATTGATGGTCACTGAGTTTAGAACCCAATAGGTGACGCACCAAAAAATTGTAGGTTTTACTGCTAAAGCTTCGGCTAATGGTGCGCTCAGCTTTGCTCTCTGGCATCATCCTAGATCCGGTTGCAAAATCATATCCCTCCACAGTTATGGCTTCGATTAGTGGTTTGAGGTATTTGAGATCAGTGGCTAAATCTAGATCCATATAGACTAAAATTTTGCCGTGACTTTGCTCAAAAGAGTTGTTTAGCGCTGTTCCTCTTCCTAGTCGTTGTCTGCGGTGTATATGTCTGATGTAGGGCCATTTTTGGGCTAGTTCTTGGGCGCGTTCGGCGGTTCCGTCGGTGCTTCCGTCTTCTGCAATTATTATTTCATAAGAGTTTATAAAATTGTTTAGGGTTTGTATGGTTTTCTCTACTGCGGGATAGAGGTAGGTGACTTCGTTGTAGGCGGGGAGCACTACTGAAACTTGAAGAGCTGGGGAGGTTTGGTCTGTTGTCATGGTGCAAAGAACCAGCTTTTGAACCATTTAAGCTGATGAACATACTCGGTTGAGGTGGGAGCGCCTGAAATAACTGGATAAAACACAATAAACAGTACTATCGTTGCTGCAAATATAGTTATTGCCGCTGCTTTTCCTGTGGGTTTGTGCCAGTAACGGTTGATGAAGTATGTTATGGCTAAACATAGTAACGGTACGCTGAGATAGAAGTGGTAGATATAGGTTGCTCGCCCAATCAGTGCATAGGGTAACCAAGAGAATAAGAACACAACAGCAATAAAGATGGCAGTGATATCCCAGCCATTGCCTTGAATGCTGGTTTGTGGCAATGATGTTTTTGTGAGGCGGTTTTTTAGATTTGACAAGAGTTCTTCTAAATGGCTGGCTTCAATTGTTAGAGCAATTATGGTGATGAATCCAATCCACCAAATTGCTGGGTTTCCAAACACTGTGATGGTTGATACTGTATTGTTTGGTAGATATGTTATGTCAAACCATCGGGGTACGGTTGCGCCGTCAAATCTAAACATAAATGGCCAGGACCACCATGGTGCTGCTGATGTGTCTGTTACGGTGCCGCCATGGAAGCTAAACATGGCGTTTTGTAGGTTAACGATGGTCATTGGCGAGCTGCCCATGAGCATTTCGGGGATGTATGTTGTGAAGTAGATGGCGGCAAAGACTCCGATAAAACCAATTAATAATAGAAAGGGATGGTCAAAGAATGCTACGTACTTGGCGCTTAAGGTGCTTTTTAGGTTTTTAACTTCTCTGAGCCGGAGCCCAACAAGTAATGCGAGCATACCCAGTACTCCAAAGAGCGCAAACCATTTTGTTGAAAATCCCAATGCCGCAAAAACTGCAGCTAAAAACAGCGGTAAAACCGATGTACTCCATCCATATTTAAGCACTTTTGCAAGATATATCAAAAATAATAGTTGTGTCATCAACGAAAAAAACATCACATACGTATCAACAGTGCCAATACGTGCCATGGTGAAATGCATAAAGTCAAAACTGAACAGAAAAGCCGCAGAAAAACCCCCAATCCAAGTCCCAAACAGTTTCTTACCCAAAAGATACATCAAAGGAACAAGTAATGTGCCAAATACCACCCCCATAATACGCCAACCAAAAGGGGTTTCCCCAAAAGCTAAAACCCCCAGAGTTTGAATGAGTTTACCAAGAGGCGGATGTGTCCGTTCCAACGGTATTTGTTGATTTGCAAAATCTTCTGCAGAACGAGCAAAATAGACTTCATCAAAATACATCTTTGACATGTAAGTCGGGGGTATCTCAAGCAAATCTTGCTCATCAATTAACGTCGCCAAAGCTGGATCAGTACCGTTTAACCCTCTGATTGCTACTATGGGAATCTGGTTATTGTCTGGATCTGAGAGACCAAGCTCTGTTAGTTTAATGTAGGGCGATGGATCTTTATCTGTAGGATTTGTTATGCCCCAACTAGAAAAATTAGGCCGCGAATCATAGGTTACGGCTTCCACATCAAATCGTAGAAACTGTGTGTTAGCATTCACGGTGAAACTTGTTTGAATGGCATAGTCTGTACCTCTAGGCGCAAGGGCAACCTTACCTAGTTCACTCCAGTTACCCTCGGGTGCACCAGAGTAGAGGGTAACCGATGCATTGCCGCTTTTAACCCAGAAATAAACCGCTTGGATTTGCTGTATTGAACCCGTATCAATATAGAAGCTTTTTTGCGCAGTGCACTCCCAACTTGTTACTGGTGCCTGAATTTCCCCTAAATTCCACACGGCTATACTAAAGAAGAGAACCGATAGCAAAACAATAGTTAAGCAGTCTTTTTTTGTTATCTTTAAGTCAAAGATCACTTAGTTCACTTCTCTCAACAGATTGGTTTAATGGTTCAGCGGTTTTAAACATTCGTCTCCCCCTAAACTCATCCCAAAGGAGCACTGAAGCATAAACAAACACTGCTAAATTAATAATACTTATCGCTAAAACTACTCCATCTATCCGGGGCAGATCAGTTAGCAAATTATGCCCGATAAAGGTGCCAGCATTCAAGAAAGACAATACATACGCTTGATTGATAAGTAGTGTGGCCGTTAGCGCGGTGTAGAGTAGCCGAATTTTTTTAGTAAACGGCAACAACAATACTAGCATACTGATAGCTGGAAACAGATATCGCTCATGAATTCTTGTGGGTAACATAAAGAAGGCAAACAAGAGCATAAATGCTGCAAATATCGCTAATTGTTCACCTGAGGCGTGTAGTCGTTTATGAAGAATATAGAGTACAAAAACAGAAAAAGCACCAAAAAGCACCCAACCAATAATATAGAGGTTACCATCAGGGACCCAAAGCCCAAACAGACCCCACAAATTGAACGCGTTAATCGAAGAGTATTGATACCCACTGTAGGCACCAAAATATATGCGACTCAAGAAATCTATGGGGTTACCATTCCATTCAAACGGTAAAATAACCACAAAAATTGTGGCAACAAAAGCAACGATGGCTGTAGTTAACCTTTTTATACCGTTCTCCTTGAAAATCACAAGCGCAATCAAGGGGAGTAACGCAATGCCCTGCGGCTTAGTTAATAGTGCAATTGCAAATACTCCTCCAGCGGCTTCAGGTTTTTTCTTAAGAGTTAAAATCAAAGAGAGCACAAGGAAAAATGTATATATCGCATCAAACTGTCCCCAGACGGCAACGTTAAAAATTATGGCTGGATTGAAGGCATAAAATGCTGTGAGCATGAGGGTTTTTTTGAAAGTTAATTGTTTGCGCAAAAACACATAGATGAGTACAGATGTAGCTATATCAAATAGTGTTGGTGCAAGTTTAACAAAAAACACCGCGTCAACCGAAGTTATTGTCTGCGCTAAAGAACCAAATGTCCAGAAAATATAGACATTAAATGGTGGATAGTCAATCCAGCCCACATGTTGTAACACATAGGGGTAGAAGGGGCGGATACCCTGTGTCGCAGCAACATTAAACCAATACTGGTAGGTTGCCATGTCATTTACATAGCCTTGAAGTGAAAACAAAAGAACACGCAACACCAATGCGGCTCCAAGCAACACGGCTAAACCTTTGATGTCTTCTCTATCAAGCGGAATGTTAACTCTGAGTTCCTCCTCTTATGGATATTGCTGATTGTGGTGCAAACTGTGGGATTTTCATTTTAAAAAATGCAAATGTAAATAATAGAAAACCTATCCACATGATTATCAAAGATAAAACAAGTGCTCCTAGTACTGTTACGATAAATAATACCTGAACTGTTGTCGTGAATTGTGTAGTGCATGAACATGTGGTTGTATCATTTAATATGTGTCTTATAAAAAATGTTATGCTTGTACAAAATAACATATACATGGCCAATGTCAGAACAATATACAAACTAGTGTGGAGTAGTGGTGTTATTGATGGAGAAACTATTCCAAATACAAAAACCAAAATGGTGCCAATCATTGCTACTATTGCGCCAAATTTAATATTAGTGAAGATATTCTTAATTTGGTGAACTATGGGTAACTTGTAAAGACTAAAGAGAACAAATATGTTTCCACTGATTTTTGCGATATTATGGAGTGATATTCCTCTAAGTGAGGGAACTCCATCAAGAGCTATTGCTAATGCGCCAATGCCACTTAAAATCTTGTATATTCCAAGATTCACTTTACAACGCACTTCTTCAGTAGCTGTTATGACAGCGCTATTTTATGTTTTACTGTTTCAAGTCTACGAAGCACATAGATGTCCCATCCAAACACATCTGGATAGGCGAAATATTCCCAGTCAAACAATACTGTGCACTATCCATAACTCGGCTAAGCCAAAACCAAACAAACAAAAATTCTGACACTTTGCACAAAATTTCACTCATAAAATACTATTGTACCGTAGCTCCAGTGTAAATAAATTTTCCGTCTAACATGTAGTCTTTGCGTTGATACGATAAACCGCAATGACATCTTCTATAGAACTATTTTCAAATGCTCTGTTTTCTGATTATTAGCCCATGTGCGCCATTATTCCACAAAGCTTTCGTTTTTATCTGGCTGGAAAAAATTGATGCCCTATTGTAAAAATTTGAATCCACACCTATATTTTATGTGTCAGTTTATTTATGATGCTTTGGAAAATAAGTTTTCCGTCGCCGTATTGCATCATTTGATTTTGTCGTGTCCAATCAGGTTGTTGCCACCAATACAGAGCTCGCTCTGGATGGGGCATCAAACCAAAAATGTTTCCCTCAGAATTGCAGATGCCTGCGATGTCATAAAAACTACCATTGGGATTTGTGGGGTATCTATTGTCTGCGATGGTTCCTTCTTTGGTGCAGTAACGAAACACCAGCATATCTTCATCAATTAACCGTTTTAGGAAGGCTTCGGATTTTTCTTTAGGAAAAAGCAACCGCCCCTCACCATGTGCAATGGGAAGTCGGATGATTTTACCCTTGGGTATGGCTGATGTAAAAACACATTTGCCCTGATTTTCCTGCCTTAAATAGACCCATTTACATTTAAACCCTGAAGGTTCATTTGTGGTGAGGGTTGCTTCAGGAACTGGACTTATCCCTTCAAATCCTGGCAACAAACCATATTCAACTAGAATCTGAAATCCGTTACATATACCTAAAATTGGATGCCCCGCATCAATAAAGTTTTTAATTTCTTTACCTAATTGCGCGGAGAGGTGTCGTGCAAAAATGACGCCGCTGCGTACATAATCGCCATATGAGAAGCCGCCTGGAAAAACCAATATGTTGTAATCAAGGAGATTGTGGTGTTTGATTAAGTTGTTAACTTGGACGATTTCTGTTTGTACGCCAAACTCTTGGAAGGCCCGTTGGGTTTCTGCGTCGCAGTTGGTTCCGCCGACACGTAATATACAGACTTTGATGTCTGCTAAGTTCATTGTTCTGTCTCCTTGGAGTTGAAGGTTTTTTTCCAACTTTTCCGCAACTTATCCATCGCTATATCTATGACGGGGTTGCCGTTTAAGCCAGTGATGTATAGTTGGGGTTCTTTTGTGACTTTACCGATTTCCACACAATTTTTTGTATGCATCAGTTTTTCAAAGTCTTGTTTGTCTGTTTCTGCGACTTCGATGAGAAAGCGGCTATTGGACTCTGAAAAGAGTATACCGTCGTTACGGATGATGGCTTTGCTTGGGACTTTCTGGAGGTCAAGTGTTAAGCCTAAATCCCCTGCAAACCCCATCTCAGCGGCTGCAACGGCTAACCCCCCTTCTGAGATGTCATGGCAGGATTTTACCAAGCTGTTGTCAATGGCTTTGGTGACTGCTTTGAAGGTACGTTTGGCTTTGCCACCTCGTATTTTAGGTACTGATGCGCCTATGTATCCGTTGAGTTTATAATATTCCGAGCCGCCAAGTTCTGGATAGGTTTCGCCGATGATGTAGAGGCTGTTACCTGCTTTTTTGAGATCCGCTGAGATGGTGTGTTCAATGTTGGGTATGATGCCAATTGCTGTTATGAGTAGCGTTGGTGTTATGGATCCCATGGGTGATTCATTGTAGAGGCTGTCTTTGCCGCTGATGAAGGGTGTTTTAAACAGTACTGAAAAATTATAGCAGGCTTCACAGGCACGCACCAATGTGCCAAGGCGTTCGGGTTTATCTGGATTACCCCAAGTGAAATTATCTAACAGGGCAATTCTTCTGCCGCCTACTGCGATGTTGTTGCGTATTGCTTCATCTATGGTTGAGGCTGCCATCCAGTATGGGTCGATTTTGCCATAGTTGGGATTCATGCCGCAGCTAATCACTAAACCTTTTATGGAGTCATCGATGGGTTTGAGAACTGCGGCGTCGTTGGGGCCGGCATAGTCGCCTTGTAATGGTTTGAGCAGTGTGTTGCCTTTGACTTCATGGTCGTAGGTGCGGATTACGGCTTCTTTGCTGGCAATGTTGGGTGCCTCAAGGAGTTGTAGCAGAGTTTTGGTGAGGTCTGAGGGTTCTTGGAATTTGGGTTCTATAAAGTCGGTTATTTTGATGAGGGCTGTTTTGGTGCTTTCATAGGGGTTGAAGAGAAATTTCATATCAATATTTGTGATCTGTTCACCATTGTGGTTGAGTTTTAGTCGTCGCTCTGAAATGAGTTCGCCAATAGCGGTTGCTATTACATCTTCTTTTTCAAAAACTCCCAAGACGTGCTCCAAGTTTTCAGGTGTGCAAGTCATGAGCATGCGCTCTTGGGATTCTGAAATGTAGATTTCCCATGGCATCAGCCCTTGATACTTCACGGGGACTTTTTCTAAGTTAATTGTTGCGCCACAACCAAAGCGTTCTGCTGTTTCACCGACTGCTGAGGACAAGCCTCCGCCTCCGATGTCTGTGATTGCTGAGCCAAGTTGACGGTCACGGATTTCTATGATGGCGCGTTTGAGTTTTTCTTCTTCGATGGGGTTAGCGATTTGTACGGCGGGGCGTGAGATCTCTTCTGATTTTTCAGTGAGTTCAGTTGATGCAAAGGTGACTCCATGGATGCCATCCCGTCCAGTTTTACCGCCTGCTAATACGATAATGTGGCCTATCTGGGCGTTTTTGACGTATTTGCTAAGGGGTAATAGCCCAATGCATCCACAGTAGACCGTGACGTTACCAATATAGGACTCGTCAAAATATATGGCGCCGTTAACAGTTGGGATACCCATGTTGTTGCCATAAGTACTAATGCCCGCGGTGACGCCCATATAGACGTATTTGGGATGTTTAATACCTGCCGGAAGTTTATTGTATTCGTAGTCAAGTGGTCCAAAGCCAAGTACGTCGGTGCATGCGATAGGATCAGCCCAGACACCTAAAATATCGCGGATAACACCCCCCACACCGGTTGCTGCACCACCAAATGGTTCTACTGCTGAGGGGTGATTATGGGTTTCGACTTTGGCTGCAACACCATAATCCCTGTCAAATTTGATAATCCCTGCGTTGTCATCAAATACACTAACGCACCAAGGCGCTTTGATTTGTTGGGTGGCTTTGGCAATATAGGTTTTAAATAAGCTGTTGATTGTTTTACCACCCTCAATTTTGACTTTTCCTCTAAAAGTTTTGTGGCAACAGTGCTCGCTCCATGTTTGACTGATGATTTGAAGCTCTATATCCGTGGGGTTGCGGTTTTCTTTTTTGAAGTAAACCTGAAGCGCTATTAATTCCTCTACACTAAATCCCAATGCAAGTTCTCTATTGATTTCTAACAGTTGTGCTTGTGTGGTGTTTATTATGTTGGCTTCTAAGACTTGATTGTTTTTGTGTTTAGAAAAGAGGTTGGTGTTCATTTGCTCTCAGCTATACTGATTGAATAGTTGTCTTTGGTGGGATTTGCAAGGAGACGATTGCACATTTCTTGAGCCTTTGTTTCTGCCTCAACTTTAGTTGAAGCTTCTAGAAATACCGTGTAGACCTTACTAACCGCAATGGCTTTAACGTTGTAGCCAAGTTCGATGAGGAGTTGGGTGGTTGTTTCGCCTTCCGGATTGATGTGTCCGGGTTTGAGGCTAACTTCGATTTTAACAGCGTATTTCATAAACTTTTAAATTATGCTACAAAGATTTAAACACTTTCATCATAAACAGTACAAAATTCTATGTTAAAAACAGATGTTTTTTCCCATATTCTATTTCAATACACTGCGTTTTATTGGTGACCTTGCCAATTATTTGTGGACCATATTTATTTTGCTCTAACACATCCATTGCTGTATCCACATCGGCTCTATCCACAATGATGCCAAAACCCCAACCCATATTAAAAGTCATAAACATCTCCTCATCTGTCACAATATACCCTAACTCAGACGCGGTTTTTTGAATTAAACCAAAAATCGGATGCGGATGAAAATTATCAAAACAAAACCCAATACCTGGCGAGTAAGCAGTAAGATTTCTGAATTTGCTATAACTATCTCCTGTTATGTGCACAGCCGCCTTAATTTTAATTTCACAGCCCAGCTTAAGAAGCGGTTGCACATAAATTCTGGTGGGCTCTAAGGCTTCCATTACAATTTCTCGCTCCAATCCCTCCGGAACATCTACAGGATCATATTTACCGCCCCATATTTTAAAGAGGATCTTTCTTGCCAAAGTTATACCATTACTATGCAACCCATTACTGGCTAACCCAATTATGGGATCACCTGGCTTTATGCCCCTGCCTGTTACGATATTTTGCCGCTCAACCCTCCCCACACAGGAAACAACCATATCCAAACCCGAGTTAACCTTAATGCCCTTGATGATTTCTGCAACATCACCTGTTTCCCCATTCACTACCGGACACATGGATTGCTTTGCACCAACCATTATACCCTTGAGCCAAGCATTAACCAGCTGAGGTTCACTAGCAACAGCATGAATATTGTCTGCAAGCGCAAGCGGTTTAGCCCCACTACGGATAACATCATTTACAACCATAGCTACCGCATCCACACCAATAGTGTCATACTTACCCGCAAGTTCCGCAAGTAAAACCTTTGTGCCAACCCCCTCAATTTGAAGATCCAAAAACTCATCTTCACCAACAGGCAAAATATTGCCATAAGGCAAACACACGATACCACCAAACCCTACATGCTTGTAGGTTTCTTTGAGACACACAAGCCCTTTTTTAGACTCCAACCGTTGACTACGATTAACGCCAGCATCAGTGTAGGTATAATTTTTAGTCATAACTATCTCCTCCACGCTAAACTTGGGCATGCTGGCTGATAATGATTTTGCTCCACAACCAACAACTCATCTCTATGGTTTAACAAATGCCATACATTTCTATGATTTTTAGAGGAAGGTTTTTGAGTTCTCACGAAATGTCTACTCTGATTACTTTGCCCAAACCCAAATACCACATATACATCGAATACAGTGAACCTGACAAATCTGGAATCAGATTCAACCTCACCAACGCAGAAATAGTCGGAGCCTTCCAAGAACCCTTTACAAACGGCGAACCCTTCTGGTTTATAGGACGCCTCCTTAACCCCATCAAAGTAGTCCAAGTCGTCATCTTCTGGTCCTATCAAACAGCCGACCAATTACGTTTACCAAACCAAGAACAAATAGTTACAACTAAAGACAAAAAATACCTCATTGATAACATACTCAAAGGCAAAATCAAAGGCGTTTACGTATGTACCGAAGAATTCGTAGCTACAACCCAAAAACAACCCCCGACCACCCAGCAAACTCTACACTACACCCCAACACCAAGCGGCACACCCAGACGGATAATCGTGGTTGCTGGAACAGATGAAACAATGAAACAAACCATAACTTTAGCCCTAAAAAAACTCAATCTTGCCGCTATAATCATGAGCGAAGAACCCTATCAGGGCAAAAAAATCTTTGACCGCTTCTCAGATTACAAAGATATAGATTTCGCTGTAGTGTTGCTTTCCCCTGACGTTTATGTTTATCCAAAAGGCGAAGAAGCAACAAAACGAGTACGTAACCCACGCCAAGATGTGATTTTAATGTTTGGCTTTTTGTTGGGTAAACTTGGAAAAGAACGAGTACTTGCTTTCTATAGAGAAAGCCCTAACTTTGCGTTTCCAATAGACTTTGAAGGTATAAAATTCGTTGGTCTAGATGACCGTGGTAGCTGGAAACTTTCCCTTATACGTGAACTTACCGGTTGTGGCTACACCGTTGACGCCGAGAGACTTCTAAGATGAGTTATTGTTCCAGTAAATCTAAAGGATAAAGACAGAAAACCAATTACGCAGATAATGGTGCCAGTTCGAGCTGAGGGGTTGTTACTAAATAATTTATGAAGTATTTTGATTGCTTGCTTGGTAAAATGTAACTATTCAGGTCTCACGTTAAACACATAAACAAAACACAAAACCACATAAACAAAATAAACAACAACCCAAAAAAACAAACAAAAAACGTACTTGTTTAGGGTTGGTGTATGGTGTTTGTGTGTGTTTGTGGGCTGATTGTGTCTTTTCTGTTCATACTTGATAATGCATTGTGTGCTAGTATTTAAACTATAAAAATTATTTAGTAACTTCCTCTAAGTTAAACTCTGAAATCCACAAGCTCGTTTATAATATTTTGGCACCCTCCGAAAACTCCACTTCAAAAAACTAAGCAACATAGTTACACGGTTTTTACCAGGTGATTTTTGGAAAGATATAGGTTTTTGGAGGTCGTCTTTTGCTTTATTCAAAATTTTATGTCATTTCATCTTATACTTGACAAGAACTAATATATTCCTCAATTCCAACACAACATAATGGAATAGCGTGCGGTTGTAGTCTAGCTCGGTAGGACTCCAGCTTCCCAAGCTGGCTACCCGGGTTCAAATCCCGGCAACCGCACCACATCTCTGTATATGATGCACTTTCTCAAGTTTCGGTTTTAAAAGCCCCAAAAACCAAAATAAACATGACACCAACTCCTGAGCTTCTAGTCCACGATTATCAACGTTACTACTCAGCAGGGGCATATAGCATTATTTTTCACTCGTAAACCGCTCTGACAGTGGTTTTTCTGCAAAAATCTGGTTGTGACCGAAGGAAAATAATAACAAGCCCTATGGGCACCATTTTACTGTAAAACACTACTATTGGACCTACTAAGTAGTAACAAAAAATAATGTGCTGTTCAGTTGTAAAAAAGTGTCATATGGGTCTATTTTTGAAATCAAAGCCAAAATGCGCGATATTGTTGTGAGCCTGAATTCTGTTGTTTGCGCATTTTAACTGCATTTTTATTTTTCCCCTCAAAATCACTGCAATGGTGTCTAAATGTTAAATCAACACGCAATATTTGTGGCTGAATAGGTACAAAATAATAAAAACAAAAACCATTGTGGTACAGATTTATGAAAATAATGCAAAAACTCCGCTAAATTTAACAAATAATGACACTACAGTACTAGAGCAAAATACATGAAAATATAAACCCCTAACAATCACATGTGTAAAACGGATAGCATAGCGCAACTCAGACAGATAAAAATTAGTAATTAAAAAGAGAGATTTAAAGCCCTATCTCGATGAGTTTTCGGGGACTGTTAATTTCGATAGCTTTTGTTCCTGTAGCAACGTTAGATATCTTAGGGTTAGCTTCGGAACCCAAAGTAACCACAACACCACCCTTATATGAAAGCGTAACCGTTATGCCGGCTTCAGATAAATGTTCGGCAACCCCTTTGAGCATCCCTAAACTGTTACGGACAGAAGTAATTGAGCCAAAGGCTCTTGTTGTTAGATTTTTGTTTTTCTCTGCACCTCGCATGGCTACAAGAGTATCTTTTAGAATATCTTTATTTAGGGCTTTAATATCGATTTTTTTGTCGACCGCTTCAATTTCAAGAGCTTCAGTGTTGTTAGTAGATATTGTGACTTTCCCCGATTTTATCATCTCAGCCAAAACTGTTACGAGAGCCATTTTGGCTTGCCTTTTGGTTATGGGTTTGTTTCTTTAGCGTACACTATGTCTAAAACAATAGAGCCATTGAGCCGTGCCTTAAATCGTCCCAGGTCAAGAGTTAAGTCTTCAAAACTAAGTCTCACATCAGATTCTTTTCCAGCAAGTCTATCCATAACTGCTACAACTGTTGCAGCCATGTTCTCGGCAGATTTTTCAAAGGGTTTTTCAATTTTTGTTTCTACCATTAAAATACACCATATTTGATAAAATAGCATCATACCGTAAATAGGTATTGCTTATCAGACACCAAAAGTGATGAACCAACAAGCTAAAAAATTGAATTAAAATTTAAAGAAAAATATGTAAAGCGAACCTACTTAAACTGAGGTTTACCATTCCTCTTCTTCCCATTCTTCATCTTCGCCTTCTTCCCAGTCATCTTCTTCTTCAAATATCATTTTTTTCCACCTCCATGCTAAACCGTAACAACGCTACCTACGTCCGGCAGGTTTTAAAGATTTAGATTCGTCAACTGACGTTAGAACTAGATATAAGCTTTGGAAAAAACGGTTTTTGTATCAGATTTTTGTACGTTTTTAACACGCCTAGCTATTACCCGAAGAAACTAATCCATATAGAGAATTACGCGAACATACAGAGTTAATTGAGTAAATAACAAAAAATTAAAACCTGACCGTACCATAAGTAGGTTATGTTTATTATCCTGTTTGTCGCCATTATAGTAACGTGAAGTCATATTAACGCAAAATATATATGGGAGTTAACGATTACTTCATTATGCGACCAATATCAAACGAAAAACGCCAAATGATAATAGAAGCAAAAAAACGAGGCGAACCCGAAAAAACAATCCTGACCAAAATAAAAGGTATCAGCCGAAGCTCCATAACAAAAATCTACAAACAATACCAAAAAACAGGAAACCACAAACCCAAACCCTACCCCGGAAGCAAAAGCAAACTCACCCCCAAACAAGACCAACAAATCAAAGAACAAATCAAACAAACCCCCGACATAACCATAAACGAACTCATAGACAAACTAAACCTAAACATAACTCAGAGTGGGCTTTCTAAGCATCTCAAGCAAATGGGTTTGACTTTTAAAAAAAGATGCTCCATGTAAATGACCAAACGGCCTGATGTCATTAAAGAACGCGTTAAATGGTGGGAAATACAAAAACTCTAGAAATAGAGCGGCTTGTTTTCGTTGATGAGTGTGGGGTTAATAGCGCTATGTCGCGTCTCTATGGGGGGGGGTGGGGGGGGGAGACTGTTTGAAAACAAGAATTTTTTGTGTTTTTGGTGTAAATGAGCGGAGAACTAGGGTTTTTTTCTTGTTTTTTAGGGATTTTTGCTAGTTTTTGAACAGTTTGGGGGGGAGACTGTTCATAAACTAG
>JAISPR010000106.1 GCA_031274765.1 Nitrososphaerota archaeon
TTTGTTTAGGGATTTGTTTGTTTAGGGATTTGTTTGTTTAGGGATTTGTTTGTTTAGGGATTTGTTTGTTTAGGGATTTGTTTGTTTAGGGATTTGTTTGTTTAGAAATTTTTTGTTCACACATTGTTAGATCTCCTTGTTTGATTGTTATTGTTTGGTTTCTGGTTGGAACTTGTTTGGCTGGTCGGGTCGGGTCGGCGTGGGGGTTGTTTGTTTGTGTTTGGTTTGAAGAAAAAGTTGTATGTGTGCATGTGCGAGTTTTTTGGGTTGTTGGTAGGTGTTGTGGAGGATTTTGTGCTTGATATTTAGATGTTTATGTGAGGTTGCGTTGTTGGGGTTTGTTTGTTGTTTGGGTGTTTTTCTGTGGTGTTGTGGTTGTGGAGGTTGTTTTTGGGGTTCCCACTTTTTAGTGATTATTTTAAGATTTTTCCAGTTATGGGAACCGAAAATAGCGGCTTGTTTGGTTGTTTAGGGTGTTTTTTAATGGTTTTTTGGTTAATTAAGCTGTTTTTGTTGGTTCCCACTTTTTTCTCAGTTTAGACAAGTTTTTGCAATTTTTCAAATGTATCGTGCGTTATTTGAGGCCTGTTTTTGTGTTTAGAAGGTTTTTTGTTGATTTTTTGGCTAATTAAGCTGTTTTTATTGGTTCCCATGTTAAATTATATGATTTTCAGCTAAGAAACAAAGTATACACTAAGAAAGCCAAAGGGAGTTTTCCCATGTTAAATGTGCCTTATGCCGGCCAGCAGTCAAACAGACAAGTTCCAAATAGGAAACACACACTATAACCCAAGAATATTTAAAACCACAAAAATCAATTTGTTAAAAATATGAAAAGGGGTCTCAACCTCTAAACTTTGCAGTCAGTTAGTTTTCGAGGTGACCTTTCACGTGGATTTTGTTTTTTTCGATAAGCCGCCTCACTTCTTCAGTGTATAGGCTGATGGTACGTTCTTTTTGACCTTGTCTTGCACAAAGATAGGTTTTACCCTTCATCACTTTAAGCCTAAAGTACCGCCCCTGACCCGCCAACTCCAACATTAACGCTTCAACCTGCTGATCCCCCACAGCAAACAGTTCCGTTTCCGTTTCATCAGGTATGTTTTGTTCTAAAAGAGGCATTGATTTTTGAGGTGATGATTGTTGAGTTTGTTTAGGCTCATGTGAGGGGATACGCTCGGGGGTTTGGTTGGGTTGGTTGTTAAACATGTTGATGATTTCGATGGTGACTTGTTCGGGGTGGTCGGGTTCAAATCTTGCCGAATTAGCTACAAAGACGGCGTTCCACTCATACAGTTTTTCCCGTAGTTTTTCCTCATCGGTTTGGCTGGGTACGATAAAGACTGTGGGGAACCCCATCTTTTGGTTGCGCCTATAATTCCCTTCTAAGCGTTCCCAGTGTTTTTGGGGGTAGCATTCTACTTCAACTGCAAAGCTTCGCGGGTAATCCCAATTTGCCTGATCAATAAACCCTTTTGCACCCTCAACTCTTGACGCGGGCAGGGTAGGCGTGACGTAGAGGTCAGCTAAGCTTTCATCGGTTTCTCCAGTGTCTATGTGTACGATCCAGCCATTTTGCCAATAGATTTTGCGCTGCGCCATTATAGTACAAATATGCTCAACCCCGCCCGCCTTCTCTCCTCTAAAACTAACATCTAAGAGCCGTTTTGCGTGTTTATCGCTTAGATCCAGTCGCCACAACCGCGTATGTATGTCTTGGGCTTTTAACTCCTTTTTACCAAACGCATAAGCCTCTTCGCGTAATTGCCGCACCGTCTCCTCCTTAAAAACTAGCCAAGCCTCACGTCTTGTGTTGTCTATGGCAAGGTTTTTTAGGGCGTTGGCAAATCCCATCTCAGTAAGCACATACGGCTTAGGTTTGATTGGGTCATATTGCAGGTGGTTTTGCAGGGTTTCTTCGTCAATTGAGCCGCCAAATAATCGAACCGAGAGCAAAATTACCCACTCCGCCGGACTTACGGGCCAGTCAAGAAAGTCTCTTTGCAACGATTTGGGTTTTACCTGCCCCATCAATTCATCCACATCAACTTGGTTGCCGTATTCTTTTAGGCTGTGTTTGATTACCTCTTCGGGTTTGCTTGGGCCGGTTTGGTGGTCGATGGTTTGTAGGACTTGGTATTCGCGGTTGCCATGACAAGGGGTGGAAACAAAGAAGAGGTGTCGTGGTAGGTTCATTAGGGTTTGATAACCAAATTTTTTAGGGTAAAACTTTTCAAGGACTCGGGCGGTATCTTCTCCAACTCGAAAGCTGATGATGGTTTCGCATGTTTGGGTGATGGCATCTTGAATGTCCCGGCGATATTGTGTTAAGTATTGGCTTGCGAGCGTTATGAAAACTTTGAATTTCCTTAAGGATTGCAGGGTTTCGGAGATGCTTTTGGTGGTGTAACGGTAGGCTTCATCCACATACACGTAGAAGGGTACACGTTCTTTTTCCGGAATGTCTTCACGTGACATACCTGCGTTGTATGTGGCTGAGAGGATGAGGCTACCAAGAAAGTTGGACATATCAGTTGTGATTACTCCTTCAGGCAGATCTACTATGACAATTTTTTGCTGATCCATAGCCTCTCGGAAGTTGACGCAACTTTTTTCTGCCATGGACATGGGCACGAGGATTCTTTCTTGGACTATACGATAAAGCTTTGTTAAGACGGACATGGAGGCGTCTTTGGGCATTTTGTCGTATTGTTTTTCCCAAAACACCCTCACATTATTATCCCGACATTTTGCTGTGAGCATCTCTCGAAAATCAGTATCGGCTAAAATTTTGTAGAGGTCGGGGAGTTTGGCGTTTTCCTTCTCCATAAGCAAATATAGCGCATTTAACAAAATCATGTCCAGCCTTGGCCCCCACCAGCGTTCATAGATTTTTTCGAGGGTGTCCATGAACATTCTTGCGACTACGTCTCGTTCAAATGGGTCTTTTGCTTCTAAAAAGTTGATCTGCACCACCCGATTATCGTATTTGGTTTCAAAGGCTGACCAGGGATTAATGTAAACGACTCTATTCCATTGTTCACGGGGAATGTGAGATAGAACAAGTTGTGTGAGATCGCTGTGGGAGTCTATAACCATGAAGCCTTCTTTGTGGTCTATGTGTTGTTTTATTTGTGAGAGCAGAAATCGGGTTTTGCCGCATCCTGGAAAACCCATAACTAAAGTGTGAATACGATCAGCCCCACGGACACCGCGCTTCATTTTCTTGCCTACGGCGGGATCAATTTCTGCATCTATACCTAA
>JAISPR010000001.1 GCA_031274765.1 Nitrososphaerota archaeon
GTTTGTGTTTGTGTGGTTGGGTTTGTTGTGTTGTTTTGGTGTGAGGTTTTGTTTTGTGTTTGTTTGTGTTGGTTGGGTTGTGTTTTTGTTGGGGGTTGAATCCCTGCGTTACGACTGAACAGTTACAAATTTTTTTCATATTGTTATAATGTTGGTGTGGGGCAGAGTTGTTATTTTGAGAAATATTAGTTTGTGGGAGCTGAAGAGTTAAGTATGTCCAATGCAGAAGAGTGGTGAAGAAACATGGCCTATTTGCGTAGTGATAATGAAAAGCTTGAAATTGACTATTCGGCTGAGAAAATTTGGGCAACTATACCTTTGGCTGTTGAATCGTTGAAATGGAGAATTGAAGAAGCTGATGATGTCACATATCGGGTAAAAATCAAAACTAAGGGCGCTTTTCTTTCGTATGGTTCAGTTCTTATGGTTGGGGTCGTGGCTATAGATGAGAAAAAGTGTCGAATGATTATAACAGGGGAAACACCGGTAACTACTATAACGTCTATGGCAGATTTTGGTAGAACGCGAGATCGGATTGATTTTTTTATTGAAGCTTTGGTTAAAGTTATTGATGCAAAAAAAGAGCCCACCGAGTCGGCGAGTGTTTAGAACTATCGTTTCTACGAGCGTCTTTGGGTGTTGTCAGTGGTGCTGGGTGATTAGGGTGATGGTTGGTGGGTTAATTGGGGGTTTTGTGTTTGGGTGTGGTTGGTTGGTGTTGAGGTGAGGGTAGGTTATTTTTTGGTTTGTAGGTTGAGTAATTTGGTGATTTGAGGTTTTGTGTGTTGGTACATGGTTGGGAGGGTAGCAGATAAAGGGAGAGGTGGAGGATAAGGGTTATAGAGGGAGGTTGGGCGTTGGGTGTTTTGTGGATAGCATCGTGTAGTTTTGCGCAGAACCGTAGGTCTCTGTGAGGGGTCAAAGAGTAGAAGAGAGAAGTTTGGTTGGTGTTTTGTTTGGTTGGTGGATGTTTTTGTTGATTAGAGCAAATATTTCAGGTGTATTAAGTCAATTTTTAAATTTTATTTCATATATGTGTAAATGCAAATTGAAATTTTGTATATTTAACTTATAATGAGGTTGTATATGGAGTTGTATTTGTGTGTTTTAAAAAACAAAGCTTATTCTGGGACAAAGTATTTTATTGTACAGCATAGGAGCAACAGAAATGACCCATCCAGAAGAGATACCAAAGCAACCCCAAAAAGACAACGTAGCAGATAAATTCAAGTTCCAGGTTGTCTATCTTTTGCCCATACTAGCAAGTATGCTGTTTGGGTTAGTTTGCTCTTTAGTGTTGCTCCCTCAGGCATCCCTTGTCATACCTGAGGCTCCCATTCCACCAGAAACTTCTGGCACTGATTGGGGCATCGCCATCTATTTTGTAGTGTTTCTTGCCATCGGAGCCACAGTGTTTTATTTACTGCTAAAACACAAAAAAAGACGCATCATAACAGGCGTAATAGTACTGGCGTTAACAGTAGCTGTTTTGTTACTCTCACTTGTTTTCCTTGCAGCCCTAACACCCTATATTTCCTTCTTAAATAATTGGCTGGTCATCATTTTGTTTGCAGGAGCATTTGCGGCACTCTTTGACTTAGCCATATTTCGATTGGGCAATAAAACACGTAACATAGCAGTCATTCTAATGGGAGGGGCGCTTGGCATGTTTTTTGGTTACATCATCATTGGAGGTATATCGTTTTGGTGTGCCATTTTAATTTTGGTGTTTTTATCGGTTTATGATATATTTGCTGTGTATAAAGGACCGGTGGGTAAAATTGCACAGTCCTCAGGACTTGATCAGTTGCCGGGTTTGAGTTTTTCGTTCAAAGAGATCCAAATGGGGCTGGGTGATTTGGTGTTTTATTCTATGCTCACAGGCACCATGATTTTTGGTTTTCCCCAAAGTTTTCTACCGGTTATTGCTTCCATGGTGGGTATTATAGTGGGTTCGGTGATTACGTTTTATATGTTAGAGAAAAAGAGCATTTTTCCTGGCTTACCGTTTCCAATTTTTTTGGGCTTGGTGTTTGGGTTAGTGGTGGGCTTTTTGTTGATGTAGCAAACGTTTAAAACGGCCAAGCCATCAATAAACAGGGAGGATTCTTTTATGGAGCAGTCAACAGTTGCGGTCATTGAGGGTAAGCGGGGTTTGGAGCCTGTTTTTAGAGCACTGGATTTAATTGATTACAAAACCATCATTGGAAGATTTAGCCAAGTGCTCATAAAAGTTAATTTTATCACAACTATGACATGGGATAGTGGGGCTACAACTGACCCCGTTGTGGTGGAAGCGCTTATTCAAAGACTTAAGCAGTTACCGATTGAGATCTTGGTGGTTGAATCTGATGCAACCATGACTAATGCGGATAAGGCCTTTGAGGCTACAGGTATGGCTGAGATGTGTAATAAGTATGGGGTTAAGTGTCTCAATTTGCGGCATATAGAAGATAAAGTTAAAATCAAAATTCCAGACGGAAAGGCCATAAAAGATGTAGTGGTTCCCAGAATAGTTGCCCAATCAGCCATTATTAGTGCAGCCAAAATGAAGACTCATATGGCAACCAAGGTTACATTGGGTATGAAAAATATGTTTGGGCTCCTGCCGGATAAATTCAAATTCAAGTATCATGCTATGGGGATAAGTAAAGTTATAGTGGACATCAATACAGTTCTTAAACCGCATTTGACAGTAATTGATGGTTTCACTGCTATGGAAGGCAGGGGACCAACTGAGGGTACACCCATTGAGATGAATTTGATATTGGCAGGCAGTGATCCGGTTGCAACCGATGCCACATGCAGTCGGATTATGGGTATAGACCCTCATGAGATAAGCCATATCAAAGAGGCAGCCAAAAAAGAGTTAGGAAACATTGATGATATTAGAGTTCTTGGCAGCCAAATCGCTGATGTAAAACAGACATTTAAGAGAAAATAGAAATAACACACTTTTTAGATCAATAGGTAAGATGCTAAATTTTGGTGTTAGTTTGCGTAAGTATCTTCAGGCCATCATCTTTTGCTAACCAGAGAGCATAAAAATTAATGCCAACAACCTGCAAGAAACTATGTTGCTAAGAGCTAAACACATGCACCTTTGTGTAGAGATAGGGGGTTATTGATATGCTCTCTTATCGGCAGTGGTTAATTTTAATAGCTGTGTAATTAGGTTATCGATAGCGGGCACACCTTGGTTGTCAATTGGTTTGACCCCGATTTTCTGACAAAAATCTGCGATATATCCGCTAAGCCACCTATCCCGGACACTTATAGATAGAGGTCGGCCAAAGTTTTCTATATATCCAATGAGCATTCTGGGGACAACACCTGAAAGATCGTCAACATCAGTTACAACACATTGACCAAGAAGTACATGCGTGGTTTTATCAAGTAATAAAGCAAACCGTGAGTAAAACGATATATCGTTGGGGGTTTCATGGAGAAACATGGGTAAATAGGATATGTCAAATTCGAGATGGGCGTTGTTGTATTCTTTTTTGTTTAATTTCATTATCAAAGGGTCGTCATTTACAATTAGATTGTATGACACGATGGGCATAGGTTGGGGTTTTATTACCCGGTTCATCCAGAGTTTTTTTTCCGGTGCATAGTAGCGTTGGAGCATTTCCCCGTTTCTAAAGTTTACCTTGATTTTACCGTTTGCAAGATGCGTGCAGGCCATTGCAAAGTGTTTTAATGCTAAAATCAGTAAATCAGCCTGCGCAGAACTAATATATGCAACGTGACAACCCGGTTTTAGGGAACGGAAATAGGTCCATTCGTTGCGACCACGAAAATGCAAGTTCAGCTCTTTGAGGGGCGCATAATCTATGGAAGTTAGGTGTTCGCGATCGCCAAAATGGCATATTAAGCAATCCTGTTCTAAAGCTAAAACGTTAACCGTAGTAGTGTTGTCTGCGTCAATTTTTCGGAAAAAACTGTTAAGGGAAGCATATCCAGGGCATATGACAATACCGTGACATTTTATATCGCAACTATTATCGCAGATAAGTAGGGTGCAGTAAGTGGGTTCTTTTTGTCCAGGAAGGTTAATAGTAATTAAATCAGCTTCTTGTATAAAGTTCCAGGGTTTTAGTTGTCTAATATTTTTGATATGCTCATGCAAAACGGCCCATTGCGTAAGTGCAGGTAGCATTTTGTCGGGGGAAGATTTGGAAGATTGATTTGTTTTTTCTGAGGTATCACTGTCAATGTTATCATTTAGGCAGCATTTTTTATATTTTTTTCCACTACCACAAGGGCAGGGATCGTTGCGACCTATTTTTTTAGTTGTTGATGACGTTGAGGCAGATGAACCAGAGGCATTATGTATGCCCAGTTCGTCATCGGTGGCCGCCAGCAGGGAGTTGTGTTGGGAGGCGTTATGTAAATTTTCACTAAGGCGACACATTTCAGGGGCGGCAATTTTTAATTGTGTGTTAAGCGCATGGGCTGTGTTGGGATTGATTATGCCAAGGTTTTCTAAATGTTTTAAAAATAGGGTTAAAATAGGTTCTACCGCTTTGAAGTATGAGGGGGACCGTGTGGTTTGTTGGGGGTATGTTTCGGTTAATACGGTGTGCATGACTGTTGGGGTCCACTTGTCGGGTGATTGAGCGTGCCAAAAATACATCATTGTAGCAAAAAAATCAACAATAGCGTAAAAATTTTCTCGTTCATAGGCTGAGAGTAATTTGTAATCGGAATGCCTTTGACATTGCTGTGCCCACAACCCGACATCTTTAAGAATTTGGTAATACTTTTCGCCACTATCACGCCGCACACTCATCAGTTTTCCCCAAACGGTTACCAAACAGCGTTAATACGTAAAAACTTTTGCCAACAAGTTGTATTGTAGAGAATGTATGTCACCAGCAATTTGCCCCTAATTTACACCATCAGCAGTAAACAGCCAAACTAACCGGCCAATCAGTTCCGGATATGCCTTCAAATAAATTCCGCCATGATACAGTCATATCAAGATTAGCAACAGTGTATTTGAGCAGAGTTTAGCCTAAATTATTTAAACTACAAATCAAGTACATGTCGTTAAATGATTCAAAAGCGACATATATTTAATTTGTTAAGTTAAAAATTGTTAGTTTTTATTTATTTTTTTCAAACTGTTTAAAAATTAATAACTTCAGCAAAAAAATAGAAATAGAGAATTAAGATTCTTGACATTTAACTCAGCGCATTATGTAGCATTCGCGCATCTGAGTGTTTCCTTTTGTGTCAACATAGACGTTGTAGTTGCCGACTTTGTAGGTGCCTATGGCGTTATTGTTAATAGAGAAAGTTTTTTCTATAGTGTTTGCTGTATTATCGGAGTAGAATTCTGTGACAGTGATAGTGAGGTCGTTTGGTTGCCGTTGCGTTTGTTAACAACCGCAGATACTACAGGCTCAGCAGTTTTACCTATAACACCCCTTGTTTCATACAAATTGGTATGAAAACCAGTGCCATCATCAATTATAAACTCTACGTTTGTCATATAGTACTCGCCTCTTGTGGATACTAAAACAAAAGAATTCTTGTAGTCGTCTGTTAATGGAATATATTTGGGTTCTCATACTGCGCAAAAAGCCAAAAAACAACATCACTAAACACCACAGATAAGAACAGTTCGGCGATAATTTGCGAGATCAAACAATTTTTAGCAGGTAAATCCGAGGCATACCTGAGGCGGTTTTAACATATCCACAAATTTAACAGTTCCTTTTTTACACGATTTTTCTCAGGTTATCGCTTAACTGTTCCATAGCTACGCCCTTCCCTATTGTTGTATATAATGGCTTGATGAATTTTATCGGAGTTTTGCGCAATCTGAGTAGGTTATTTGCAGGGCAAGTTGTTTTGTGGTTTGTTGGCTATGGATTCATTTTAAGATTTACAGGGTTAAAGTCGGGGGTTAGTTGGTGTTTGTTTGAGGGTTGGTTGAGCTTTCAAGGAGGTTAGGGTTGATTTGTGGGACGATATTTGGGTGCGATTTCTTGTTGTACCAAACGTTTTTTCTTGTTTGCAACTATTGTTCGGTAGTGTATCTTTGACAAGTTCAGCCCCTTAACGGCACAAATGACAAGCAATACAAGTTTCAAATCGGTATTGTTTCCTTTTTGAAACAAATAAAAATTAGCAGTGAATCAATTTATTGTGCATCACCCTAATCGCGATACAAAATAATGAATTTTCTGCAACTACCAACACGATTTTTCAAAAAAAACACCCAACAAACTCAAACTACGTATTATCACAAAGACGACATAGCAAAGATTCACAAATCAAAAACAGTTATGCGTTTTGGGAATTCAGGCAGGGATTAAAAGAGAAATCAAATTTTCCCGGATTGCCGTTTAATACCTACGATGTTACTGTAGAAGGGTACACCCATATTCAGTAAGCGCACTGTATCAACTCTCACAAAAACAATTTCTGCCGCATCAAAATAGGCAGTATAATCTTGATATTTATGCAGGGGCGCAACCCTTAGAGCCCAAAAGAAAAGGTTAACAATATAGAAATTAAGCCTTTGAATCGCCCGAATTAGCCTATTTTTAGAAAAGGCATAAAAATCTGCAATCATTATTTTCCCATCAGGTTTTATTAAAGCAGAGATATGCGACAATAGCTCTGGCAAAACATCATCTGAAAAATTATTCAAAAAATAATTAGCAACCACAACATCATAACGGTCACAACTCAAGTAGTCAAAAATATCACTACATACAAGTTTTGCCGTTAATTTTTCTTTGTTTAAATTTGCCTCAGTGATTTTAATCATTTTTGAAGAAATATCCATACACGTTACCTTTGCACCCTTTTTGGCAGCTTGAACAGCGTCTTCCCCAGAGCCACATCCAACATATAACACCTTTATCCCTGCGCTTATCTCTGAGAGTTGCAAATTTTTGCTGCATCTTATCTGACCAAAAGAATACATATGGGCGATGGTTTGATAAAAATTAGCAAGGGCATCATAATTCCAATTTGTCTTTGATATATGCTCTACTCCCCACCTGTCTTTAACCCGTATAAAGTGTCTGTATTCCTGTGTAGCTATAGCAAATAAACCCTTAGGAGCATAAATTTCCAAAAATGATACAACTTTGAATAATTTTTAAGTAAAAAATCTATGGCTTTCTCAATATGAATGCGACGAAATCTGAACCGATATTAAAAAAAAGAAAAAACACTTAAGCGAAAAGACGAAAATGAATCTGAATGCGGTAACACATACATCCACACAGCCATAAAACGCTGCTCCTATTTGTTCGCCGCTTTCTCAGTAGAAAAATAGACCCAACAAACCCGCTTAATCATGATTCAAAAATTTGTCAAAGCCCCAAACCGCCCCTCTTTGCAGTCCCTTTAAAACTATTTACCGATGTAAACGATGATTATACGCATGTTTTGCCGCAATGTTTTGCCCCAAACATGATTAAGTATGGGCAGTTGATTAAGCTTAAAGAGAATTGATGGGAGGGGTAAGGAGAAGAGAATCACCTATACACCTGCGTTAAAAGATATTGAGCCTGGGCAGGGATTTTTAATAGTATAGTCGAATAGCTTAATTTTTAACCCTATGTTTTGGTGTTTATGTTGTGTAGATGTGATTTCTGAAAGGAGTGTTGAAAATTGATGGTAAATATGGCTACCTAACCTGATTTGACCCCCAAACATGAACTTTCGTAAAAAAAGCGGCGCCACCTATTCTAAGAACATAATTATTAAACTATCCAGCTATATTTTGTGTGAGCGGTTGGGTCGGTTAGTTGGGAAGAGTATGTATTTTTCTGTGGTTGGGCGGTGTTTGGTTTGTGTTGTTGAGGTGTTTTGTTTTATTGGACTTTTGTTAATGATTTTGGGGGGGTGGTTTTTCTTTGGGTTGGTTTGAGGGTTGGTTTGTCATTTGTGGTCTTGGCATGAGTTTTCTATTTCAGATAGAAACCCTAAATTTTAAATAGAGATTCTAAATCAGGACACAATCAAATTGTATTTTGTTATTTCCATACAGCTTCACTTGTAGCACATAGTCTTTCTTTGCGGCTCATTTTAGACAACGAAATCACCCTATCAAGCATCAAAGCTAATGCGTCAGCAATACGACAACCATATTCTTTGTCTGCAAGATAACAATGGGCAGCATGCCGATATTTAATATTCTCCGTAACAGAAACAATGTTTGTAGCAGTATTTTTGATAAGTAATGCACGTTTATCCTCAGACATAAGCCGATACAAATCACCGGGCTGATAGAAACAATCATCATCAACATAGGGATCATAGTTATCAATAGCACCCTCCACAGCAAGCGACGGCTCAGCATATTCTCTCTGCTCAACCCACTGCCCATAACTATTAGGATGATAACCTATTGTGGCACCATAATTTCCATCAACCCGCATAAAACCATCCCTATGATAAGAATGCACCAAACACTTAGGAGCATTAACAGGTATGGAACTATGGTTTACACCCAGACGATAACGCTGCGCATCCCCGTAAGAAAAAAGTCGCCCTTGCAACAACTTGTCAGGCGAATGCCCAATACCAGGAATCAAGTTAGCGGGATTAAAAGCGGCTTGTTCAACCTCCGCAAAATAGTTCTCAGGATTACAATTAAGCTCCAACATACCAACTTCAAGCAGAGGATATTCTTTGTGACTCCAAACCTTTGTTATATCAAACGGATTATCGCGGTGTTTTTTGGCCTGCTCTTGAGTCATGATTTGGAAATACATCGTCCACCGCGGATATTCACCACGTTCGATAGCATAAAACAAGTCATGTTGTGAACTCTCACGATCCTTAGCTATGAGAGCTTGGGCGTCTTTATCTGAGAGATTCTTGATGCCTTGTTGGGTTCTCAGATGAAATTTCACCCACACCCGCTCATTTTTAGCATTAAACAAACTATAGGTATGGCTGCCAAACCCATGCATATGCCTATAACCAACAGGTATGCCTCTATCAGACATAACAATAGTAACCTGATGGAGAGCTTCAGGCAGCATGGTCCAAAAGTCCCAGTTATTCTGTGCAGAACGCAGGTTAGTTTTTGGATCACGTTTTACTGCATGATTGAGATCGGGAAAATGAATAGGGTCGCGTATAAAAAAAACAGGTGTATTGTTGCCTACTAAGTCCCAGTTGCCTTCTTCAGTGTAAAATTTTATAGCAAAGCCGCGAATGTCACGCTCAGCATCCGCTGCACCTCGCTCGCCTGCAACTGTTGAGAACCGTACAAACACCGGAGTTTCTTTGTCAACTTTGGAGAATAGTTTTGCTTTAGTATATTTGGCCATATCACATGTAGCGGTGAACTTGCCAAATGCGCCGCTACCTTTGGCGTGCATCCGCCTTTCAGGAATGACTTCCCGATCGAAATGGGCCATTTTTTCTAAAAACCAAACATCCTGCAAAACCATCGGACCACGCGGCCCAACGGTAACCACATTAGTGTGGTTTGCAACCGGAGCTCCATTTTCCCTAGTTAATTTTTTCTTATCGTCATACATAAAAGTAACCTGCTTTAGTTTTATCAGCTATATATTAGTTAGTGAGTTCTACAATATTTAATTTATCATACTTGACTCTACAGCAGTCAAAAATGTTTTTACAGAAATTATTTTGCTCGACTTTTTGTTTCATTCTTTAGACATACATCAATATTGTATGAATTTTAGAGAATTTAATCGAACATTATTAACATATGAACAATTTCTCTCGCTAATTTATGTGTATAAGAGATATCTGACATTTGAGTTTAGGGGTTTCACATTACGCAGTCTTTAAAGTAAAAGGCTTGCAATATACAGTCGTAAAAAATGCAATAGGAACCTATTTTTGAAATTAAAACCAAATTATGCGAGATTATCACAAGCATAAATTCTGCTGTTTACATATTTTAGTCATATTTTGTTTTCCCCATCAAAAACCATCGCTATAGTGTTTAAATCTCAATTTGTCACACGATATTTATTCACGTTCGGCAGTTTGGGAAAAAAATATTTTGAATTGTTTATATTACGGGTTGTTTGCATGTTTTTGGTTATTTTTACAATATTTTTTTTATTTTTCGAATATTTTTTGTGCGTGATTTAATTTTTGGCTGTGTTGAGTCAAACTGCCAAATGAAGTATCTACGACTAAATAGGACAGGCTTTTCGTTATTTTAGGCGGGTGCATCACATTTTTCTCTAAACTTGTTTATGTTCTCTTTATGTTCCATGCAACATACCACAACAAAACTTGTTGACCCTATTCACCTAATTTGACAAAAAACCAAAAGGAACTTCAAAAGACAGATTTAGGTTATTTTGGTATTGTGCGTATTGGTTGGTGATGGGTAGATGAACGAGATATTAAAAAGACGACCAAGAAATAGGGGTAGAAGACGATCTAAAAACTAGAACTTTTCGTGTTTTTGGTGTAAACGGACGGAGAAAAACAGTTCGTTTCTTGTTTTTCTGGGATTTTTGCTAGTTTTCGGACAGGCTAGGGGATGTATTTGGGAGGTTGTGGAGGGGACTTTTATTTTTTGTGTTCCCAGTGTGTGAAGGTTGGTATTTTGGTTTTTGAAGGTGATTTCTCTTGTTTTATCTATGTGTTCGATTTGTTTTTTGGCTGTTTTTACGGTTAGTCTTCGCACATGCAAACGCAAGTTATCAATATTTGTATTATTCATAAATATTTTGGCACAATATTAATCAAAATTCTATGTTTATAAAGGTCAATATTTGTGTTTGCCGCACACACTTTTTGTGTTCTGATGTATGTGTTAGAGCAGGTGTTTTGAAAAGCAAAAAGACGTTGTCCAAAACCGACACATGGGAAAAATTTATAAACACATTCACTCGGATTAAAATTTATCTTAAAAAGGAGATAAAAATATGACAATAAAACCGCAACTTAGAAAAACAAAAACAACTTTTGTAACAACCATACTACTCGCATTAGTTATAACCATCCCCCTAACTGCCCTATCAACCCAAGCACACACCCCACCTTGGGAAATCCCAACATACGCCTATATCAACGTCGCACCCAACCCTGTCGGTGTAGGACAAACAGTCAGCATCATTATGTTCATAGACAAACTCTTTGATGGTGCACTACTTGTAAACAACTACCGCTTCCACAACTACAACCTAACAATCATAAAACCCAACAACACCATAGAAACAAAAATCTTTGACATAGTAACCGATTCAACATCAGCACAAGGCTACCAATACATCCCCCAAGAAACAGGCGAATACACCTTCATATTCACCTTCCCAGGACAAGCCATAAATCAATATGCCAATCAATACAACCCCAACTCCGCTTTTGTCAACGACACCTACGGCCCAAGCACCACACAAACCACCCTCATTGTCCAACAAGAACCCATATCCAGTCACCCAGCCAGCTATCCCCTCCCAACCGAATACTGGGCCCGCCCCATCTATGGCGAAAACCCCTACTGGTGGACCATATCATCAAATTGGCTAGGCATGGGCTCAGCCATCGGCGCATGGGTAGGCTCTGGAACCCTTAGCGGCGTTTCAACGGCCAACTTTCAAAGATACCCCGGCGACGCAGTCGGCCCCCAAACCGCCCATATAATGTGGACTAAACCATTCCAGAGCGGCGGTATTGTTGGCGGAAACAACTTTGAAATCCAAGGAGAATCATTTTTTGATGGCACCGCCTACATCCAACGCCTCGCCAACCCAATAATCGTAAACGGTAAACTCTACTACACCGAACCTCTCTCTATAAACTCCCATAGCAGTTTCGCAAGCACCCTAAGCCCCATAGGCCCAACAAAATGCATAGACCTACGAACCGGCCAAATCATCTGGTCAAGATCTGACGTACCAGCTCTATTGTTTGCCTACATCTATGACCTACGCAACCCCCAACAATACGGCGCCTACCCCCCAATTCTTTTTGCAAGCGACGCATCCACGCGATGGCAAGCCTACGACGCAGATACAGGCAATTGGCTATTTAACGTCACAAACATTCCCACCGGCACAATAGTTGCTGGACCCCAAGGCGAACAACTCCGACTAACCCTATCGAACTTGGGCAACGCTGCAAACCCCAATTGGTATCTATCGGAGTGGAACTCATCTAAACTATGGTCAGGCAACGGATTTGCAACCGATTTTCCTGCAGGATCATCGGTCCAATGGGTCCCCACCGCCATAGGAACCATCGATGCAAGCATAGCGCAAGGCGCCGCAAACCGCTATGATTGGAACCTCTCACTGCCCCAAATAAACAACCTAATTAGTGGAACAGCAGCAAGTGTTGTGGCCCTCAGAGACGATTTGATTATTCTTAGAAGTGGCGCTCTACCAACCTATACCACCCAAACACCCTACACCTACTTTGCCCTTAGTCTCAAACAAGAATCACGCGGCAGTCTGTTGTGGACAAAGACGCATAATCCGCCAGACGGCAACGTTACAATCAATCAAGGCCCGGCAGAATCAACTAACAGGGTATTTGTTGAAGCGTATAAAGAAACCCGACAATTCGTTGGATATAGTATGGATACTGGTGAAAAATTATGGGGACCCACTGCGTCTCAGGCTGATCTGGATTATTATGGTAATGCAGGTACAGCAAATATTGGTGCCCAGGCGGCAAATGGCAAAATCTACAGTATAGGCTACAGTGGTGTGCTCTATTGTTACGATTCAAAGACTGGTACTCGACTTTGGACCTATGGTAACGGCGGAGCAGGCAATAGTACGCATGCAGGGTTTGAATTAGGTCAAGGTTCCTACCCAGGTATCATAGGCGCTGTTGGCAATGGTGTAATCTATATCTATACTGCTGAACACACCGTGCAAACCCCTATCTATAAAGGGGCCCTAACAAGAGCGCTCAATGCCACCGATGGAACAGAGATCTGGACGCTATCTTCCTATGTCAATACTTTTACCTCTCAGAGTTTTGCAATAGCAGATGGTTTTGCAGTATTTCCCAATAGTTACGATAATCAAGTGTATAGTGTGGGACGTGGACCCAGTGCAACTACAGTTGATGCGCCAATGGTTGATATAGCCTTAGGTTCAGGTTTAGTCATTAGAGGAACGGTTACTGATATTTCTGCAGGAACCACTCAAGCCGAGCAGGCCGCCCGTTTTCCCCATGGAGTTCCGGTAGCTTCGGATGGTTGTATGCGTGAGTGGATGGGCCATATTTATCAGCAAAAACCTTTGCCGACAAACTTTACTGGTGTTGAGGTAACTATTAGCGTAGTTGATGCCAACAATAACCAACGAGTAATTGGTAGCGCACAAACAGGTGAAAATGGTGCTTATAGTTTGCAATGGGTTCCTGATATTCCAGGTAAATATACTGTTATCGCAACCTTTGGCGGAACCAACGGGTATTGGCCCTCACATGCCGAAACAAGTTTTGCTGTAGACTCTATAGCTGAAGCAACCATACAGTCTACACAGGGTCCAGGTATTGCTGATTTATATTTTTTGCCTGCGTTTGTGGGTCTTTTTGTTGCGATCATTGTTTGTATTGTTATGGTGGGTTTTGTACTTAGAAAACAGGCATAATTAATTCTTTTTCCCCTTTTTTAGTAACATAGAGTTTTATTTTAACAAGCAAAATTGTTATTTGTCACGTTAAGACATTTAATTTAGTTATAATTTAGCTTTTCGTTTTAACCTGAATTCTCGTCAAAGTTGCGATATACGCGGCTGGAAATTATTTGTCGTTTTTCAGTACGTGTTATTTATTATGTCATATTATATTCATTTTTTGTGTGTTAACTCTTGTTTTTTATATGATAGCTGTATCATAATTTTTATGTGCAATGTATAGTATAATTATACCCCACAACAAAAATGCGTGTTGTAAAAAATATCGACAAGCATCATCAATACTTTAATTGAAATATTATTCGCAAAATCAAGTTAAAATCAATACACATACGCGTATAGTACAAAAATGCCGAGAAATCAGGTTTTAAGTGATAGAGAGATTTAAAGCTATGAGATAGTGTTTTTTTGAGGACCTCAATCAAATATCATTGACCAAAGTTTGAGAATACCTTTCAAACGAATCAAAAACCACATCAAAACACAGCCAACACTTAGCATACAAATTATAAAACCAATACATCGCAACAAAGAACCGTTTAACAAAATAAAGTCCCAGAAAAATTATAACTGTATCAACCGTAGGCCCACATTTAATACTACCAAAATCTCACGTTACCGCTTAGATAACACAGAAAAAACCCCACCAAACTGCCAAAAACTAACACAAATCCCAGAAAAACAAGAAAAAAACTGTTTTTCTCCGCCCCTTCCGCCAAAAACACAAAAATTCTAGTTTTTAGACAGTTGCCCACACCACCAAAACACACCTACAAATCGACTGCACATGAAAAACCTGCTTCCAAGACAACTTTGAACAAACCTTCAAATCACACAAACACACACCCTCACGCATAAAAATCTCCACCACAAACTGCAAAACAAACGCACCACATACGCACATCACTGTGCACTCACTGATGGGCCTTATACTGTTACAACATTATATATTTATAACCGCGTTTATTTTTGTGTATTATGTGTGTTGTCTGTGTTATTGTTTGTTTTAATACAAAAAAGTTGATCATTATACTTAAAAATTAAAAAAATACACAAACATAATTTTTCTGGAATTTATGTTAACAAATACCAACAAATTGTTTGAAAACAAAAAAAGACCACAATACAAGAAAAAACCACACCATTTGTTTGCTAAAACTAAAAAGCCATTTTTAGACAGCAACCAACCTCCAACATACTGACCAACATACAAGCTATCCTACTCGAAGAAGTTTTCAAAAACCAACCCCAAAAGCTCACCCACCCCATACAACCCATAAGTTCCCATAGATTAACAAAAACATTTGACTGCAAACAAACACAAACCCAAACAAAGCCTCCAAACCCCTCAAGAACCCCACAATTGTCTGAAAACTATCACAAAAGTAGTTATGTTGTGCTCATGGTTGTGAGATTGTTGGATGAATCTTTAGAGTCGTATTGACCGGTTTTTGATTTGTTAACCGGTTTTTGATTTGTTGATGAGTATTTTTGGATGAGTCTTAATGTTGTTGGGTTTGAGGGTTGGTGGTGTGTTAGCTGAGGATGTGTTTAATGAGTGTTTACTATAATTGATTGATCAAGGGTTGTTTGTTGTTTGTTTGGTGCGTGTTGGGTTGGTGGTTTAGTTTGTGTATTTGGCTGTTGTGTTGGTTTGAGTTTTGGTTTGGGTGATTTCATGGAGCAAACATATGTTTCCTAAATTCCCGCAAAATTTATACACAAGTGTGGGAACTATTTGATAAATGCGTTTGGTTTTTAAAAAACGCCTCAAAACAACGTTTAATGATTAAACAAAACATGTGTATAATTCAGATCTAATCATACATAGGCCATATTGTTTAAGGCGTATTTTACAGGTATTTTTATAATTCCAGTTATTTTCATAGATTTCCATCAACCAGTGTATAATAAATCCGGAAAATCAGGATGTTTTTAAAAGAGACGCGATTACGTGTTAGGGTATTATGGGCCTGTGGAAAAATTGGGACGAGTTTAGCTCTCAGAAAAAATAGGTTTTATCTTGTGCGTTTAGTTGAAATTTAAATTTTCGTGCTACTTTGTTTAGCAACAGACATGTATGTCAAATCAAAACATATTATGTGAACCAACACATATAAAAATTCACACCATAATATCGCCATGATTTAAAATATTTTACAGAGTTTGAATGATGAGTGGTAAAAATAAAAAGCCCCCTTGTTGGCAAACGCTATATCAAATGAAGACATAAAAAAATTAACACCAACACATATACGAAGATATGACATAAAAACAAACAAATTACTTGAGCGGTCTAAAAGATAGTACGACTTAAACAAAGAGAACAAAATTCCAGCCCTCTCCCACAAACGTAAAACATAGTTTTAAACAGTCCCCCAACAGGCAACACACCAAAACAATTTATGACAGAAAAACCACCTATACAATTGCAGTAAAAACACCCATTGCTGCAAACAAAACCTAAAAGGGAAATCAAAAATGGATGAAAACGAAATAACCCCAGAAGAGATGGAAACCGAATTAACTCAAGAACTTACATTTCACACAGTTTATGCCATCATATGTTTATATCACTTAAAACCTACAAAAAACATAAAAAAACACTACAATAAAATTCCTCCTGAACTGCGTAAAAACTTTGAAAAAACAGCCATTGACGAGGGATCATTTGAGCGCACCAATGACAACACTTTAGTAGTTACAACCAAAGGAGTTGATATGCTCATGGAGAACATTCTTGCACATATTGATGCCATGATATCATTCATTAATATGTTAAAAGAAATGAACGAAGCATACGACGATGACGATGAAGATTACGAAGAAGAAGATGAAGAAGAAGAAGAAGATTATACTGAAAAGAAAGTTGTCGAAAAGAACAAAGTGCTTAGCAGAAATATAAAAATAAAAGAAAAACAAAAAAACAAATAAGTCAAACAAATTTAATTCAAAGCAAACGCGCAACATTGGGCAAAATTACTAACCATACAGTAAGATGCAAAAATAAACACAACAACCATCCATCTCCACGACAAACGCATGAAAACTTTTGCAAACAAACACCAACCGATAAACAAACAACATAACTCGCATGAAAGTTTGCCGTGTTACCTGAATTCCCGAAAAAAATTTAACCTACAGAAACCGGCAAACCAAACACCTCAAACAAAACCCTCACACACAAAACAAAACACAAAATATGCCACCCCAACACAAACCAACTTCAACTACGACAAAACCAAAAACACACCAACAAACCAAACGCCCCAAACTCCCCAGACTGCCCAAAAACTAACAAAAATTCCAGAAAAACAATCCTAAACTCCGCAGTTTTTAGGTACTACTTTGTTAACTATTTTTTAAATTCTGCAAAATGGTCTCTAATTGTAAAAAAACCCACAATTAATGGTTTTTTATGAAGTGGTTGTTGTGCGGTTGTAGTGCCTAATTTAGGTACTACTAAGGATTACGGAAAATCGACGAATAACGGTTATTTTACAATTAAGAACCAAAATTTAGGAAATAAATAAAGACTTACTCTTGTAGTACCTAAATTTTGCGGAGATTAGGACAATAGAAGAACTGTTTTTCTCCGTCCGTTTACACCAAAAACACAAAAAATTCTAATTTTTAGACAGTCTCCCCCAACAAAAACACAACAAAAAACACCCAACCACACACCAAAAACAAAAAAACCATGTTATTCGTCAAATCAGGTGGGGGGGGTCAATAAATTTTGTTGCGGTATAATGTTGTATGGAACTTAAGGGAGAACATAAGTGAGCTTGAAGAAGAAAGAATGAGTGTACCCACCTAAAATAGCGAAAGGCCGATATTTTTGTTCTGTTTCCCCCTCTTTGTTTCCCAGTAGTTTAAGATTACTTGACAGTTGGCACTGGTTTTGTTTTCTCTAAAATTTTGGTTAGGAGATACAACCAACAAATTAGCTTGTCTGTTTATCCACTTCGTTAGCTTCGCTATCATCTGTAAGCAATTTTTCTTCGTAACTGTAAACATGTTCCATACGCTTTTCCCAACGTCTAAAAAACCT
>JAISPR010000023.1 GCA_031274765.1 Nitrososphaerota archaeon
GACTGCGCAAAAACTCCGATAAAATTCATCAAAGCCACTACATACAGCAATAGGTGGAGGGCTATACGTTGTCAGTAGTGTTTAGTGATGTTGTTTTTTGACTTTTTACGCAGTCTGAATTTAGGTTTGTTTGGTATGTGGTGTTTGTCGGCATCGGTTTGCTGATGTGCATGTGTTCATTAGAAATATTTTTTGAGAGATAATGTTTTTGTGAATTAAATAGATGTTTGAAAGTTGAGTTTTGCCATATTTTTGGCTGTTTAAAATTCGTGATGCAGGATGGGTTGTTTTTTATTTTGTGTCAATCCATTAACTTATGACATACTTTTATATGCCCAAGTAGACGCCATCATTTTTTAAAAAAGAAAGGAGAATAAAAAATGCAAATAAGCAAAAACAAGCTATGCACAACCCTACTTCTATGCTTATTAATAATTGCCATGATGCCGCTAATAGTAAATAGCACCGCACACACCCCACCCTACCAAATAACCACATATGCAAAAATAACCATACAACCCGAAGTTATAGGCATAGGCCAATCAGCCATGGGATATGCTTTCCTTGGCAACGCCCCCCTCCCCGGTTCATCAATGAACAACCAATACCGATCCCGCAACTACACCGTATGGATCACCAACCCCGACGGCAAAGTAACAACCCTACACTGGGACATAGTCGACGACACAACAGGTTGCCAAATGTTTAGATTCACCCCCGACGTAGAAGGCCAATACAACGTCACTTTCACCTTTGGCGGAATGACCCTAACCTCCGCTGATACAGGCACCACAGCCAACATAGGCGACGTCTATCTCCCCAGTACAGCAACCTGCACATTCTATGCACAAGCCGAACCAATCGCCAATTTTCCAGACAGCTATCCCCTCCCAACCGAATACTGGACCCGCCCCATCTATGGCGAAAACCCCGGCTGGTTCAAAATATCCTCTAGCTGGCTAGGGACCGGCGCACCTGTAAATTCAAAAACAGGCTATGGCACAATCTCGGGCACAGGAGGCCAATCAGTAATCCAACGCTATCCCGGCGACGCCATCGGCCCAAAAACAGGCCATGTCATGTGGACTAAACCCATGCAATCAGGTGGTGTAGTAGGCGGCGATAACTATGACGTTGAAGGCCAGACCTTCTTTGAAGGCTCAGCATACATTAACAGATTCCAAAACCCCATAATCGTAGCAGGCATGCTGATTTATAGAGAACCCCTCAACTTTGCAAGCGCAAGCGGCGGAGATACCGTATGCGTCGACTTGACCACCGGCAAAGAAAACTGGCGAAGCACCACAATGCCCGCCATTTCATTTGCCTACATGCCAGACATGCAAAACCCAAACCAACACGGCGTATTTCCCCCCCTACTTGTCACAAGCAACTGGGGTCAAGTCTTTGATGCATACACAGGCTACCGATTGTTTAACGTTACCAACGTGCCAACAGGCACACTCGTACAAGGCCCAAACGGCGAACACATAAGATACACCCTCTACAATAATGGCACAACCCAAAATCCAGACTGGTACTTATGCATGTGGAATTCCACCCTAATGTGGGCAGGGATCGGTTTCCACCCCGGCGAAACCCAAAACACACCCACAATCCAAACCCAAACCGTTAACGGAGTCACCGCCGTACTAGCAAACCAAGGCAGACGCTACAACTGGATAGACACCACAACACAAAACAAATCCATACCCTGGAGAAGCCAAGCCCAATACAACTCATTCACAGTAATTGCCGCATACTACAACAACATTATGCTCTGCAGAAGCGGCGCCTACCCAGCACTAACCGGCGCAACACACAACGTTTCAGGCGTGGTCACATTAGACAGCGCAAACTGGACCTATTTCGCAATAGACCTTGACCAAAGCCATAGCTCATTTGGCCAAATCCTCTGGACAAGCCCAACCTATAGCTCCCTACAAGACAAAACCATATCTTGGGCAGGATCGGATCCCACAGCAAAAGTCTTTGCAGAATTAACTAAAGAAACAACAGTATTCACAGGCTACAGTATGAATAATGGACAAAAACTCTGGGAAACCGAAGGCCAAACAACCCTAGACTACTTTGGCAACCCCTCCTATCCATATGCAGCAGCCCAAGAAGCATACGGCAGACTCTACAGCCTCAACTACGGAGGACTACTCTATTGCTATAACCTCACAAACGGCAAACTACTCTGGACCTACGGAAACGGCGGCCCAGGCAACAGCACCCAAAGCGGCCTACAAGTCCCCGGATACTACCCCGGATTCATAATGGGCGTAGGCGACGATATTGTCTACATCGCAGCAACCCAACACACCATCACCACACCCATTCCAAAAGGCAACTATATGCGCGGCATCAACGCAACCACAGGAGAAGAAATCTGGACCATCTCAGACTATACAGGCACCTTTACGGTCCTCCCCTTTGCCATGGCCGATGGTTATTGCACATACTTTAACGGCTATGACAACCAAATCTATGCACTAGGCAAAGGACCAACATCGCTAACTGTAACAGCGCCCGATTTATCTGCAGATTTTGGTCAACCCGTAGTAATACGTGGCACCGTACATGACGTCTCAACAGGTACAAAACAAGATGAACTCACCGCACGATTTGCAAACGGCGTCGCAGTAGCATCCGACGCATCCATGGCTGAATGGATGGGTTATCTCTACCAAAACAAGCCCCGCCCAACAAACTTTACAGGCGTTGAAGTAACCATATACGCAATTGATGCAAACAATAATTATCGCCCAATTGGCACCACTACAACCGATACAACCGGCGCATACAATCTAATCTGGCAACCCGACATCCCAGGCACATATTTGGTCACAGCAGCCTTTGCCGGAACCAATGGCTACTGGGGATCTAGCGCAACAACCGCATTTAACGTAATGGAAGAAAAAACCACACCTGCACCTACAGAATCACCGCGTTCCATGGCGGATGAATACTTTATCCCAGCAGTCACAGGCATTATCCTTGCAATCATTCTAGTTGGAATTGCCACAATTGTTCTTCAAAGAAAACGACCGTAAGCCAAAACAAAATTATCCCTCCCCATTTTTATTTAATTTTCCACTCAAATTACCTGTCACTTCAGTTTCAGGATAAATAGTGCTAAACTCTCAACATAACACTCATAATTGAGTAGTCCAAATCACAACAGACAGCCCAATAAACCCAAAACACCAGTTCTCCAAAAATAGTACCTCACCAACACAAAAGTCTAGTTTAAAGCCCAACCCCTCTAACCCCTCAATACAACCCTTGCAAACACAAATAACCCTACCAACAAACCAACAACAACCAAACATCCCTCAAACAAAACCCAAACCCACAACCCCGCACCAAACAAGCTCGTCCACCAACAACACAACAAATAACCGACAACCGCCTCAACCATGAACAACATCTAGTTATTTATCAACATAGGTTAACACTCCCCGTTATGAATAGTGTTTGATAAAATATGATTGAGCATATAATAAATTAGAAAAAAAATACCCCTACACCCCTAAAATAATAAAAACCAAAACTTTTCCAAAGCCATACCCTAATATAGACGACACACCATTAAGAACTATAGAATTCTTAGAGAAAGAGTAAACAAACAACTTTGCTCAATTATCCTTTACACCCCGCAGAACCACAAACCAACAACCCCAAAATACCACCAAACCGGTTTATGCAAAACCCCAACCTTTGACACACAAATCAAAAATAAACATCAAAAAACAAAATAACCCCAAAACAAAATAACCCCAAAACAAAACCCTATAAAACACACACCCAATAAATACAACGCCCGGCACAACAAAAATAATCACCCATCAAATAAGTAATCAAGCCATCAAACAAAAATATAACAAAACACAAAAATTCAACCCTCAACCCTCTCTTAAACACCAACAAAATTCACAAACCCTAAATAAATATCCCACCCACATCAAAATACAAACTACACCAACAACCATCACAAAAAAGAAACCCAAAACACTAACAACCAACAACACGACACCAACAAAAATAACAAAAAAATTAAACCTGAGACGAAAAACCATGTATGAACAAAAAACCAAATGGCCAGAACCAGGCGATCTGGTTATGACCACAATTAAAACCGTAATGGACTACGGAGTATATGCTAACCTAGATGAATACAACAAAACAGGCTTTCTCCATATCTCCGAAATTTCCAGTGCCCGCATAAGAAACATACGCGACTTTGTTAGAGAAAACCAAAAACTAGTTCTCAAAGTACTTCGAGTAGACTACGAAAAAGGACATATCGACTTATCGCTAAGACGAGTCACTAAACGAGAACGCATTGAAAAAGTCAAATCTTGGAAAAAAGACCGCAAAGGAGAAGCCTTACTATATGTAGTAGCAGAGCGGACAGGCATACCAAGAGACGAAGCATATCAAAAAGTCGGCACTATATTAGAAGAAAACTATGGCCTATATGACGGCTTTGAAAAAACCCTAAAAGAAGGCATCACAACCCTAACCCAACTAAATATACCTGAAGAGATAGCAAAGATTATACTCGAAGTCGTTGAAGAACGCATCAAAGTCAAAACCGTAAAAGTTTGGGGTATCCTTGAAATACGTTGCTCCCGCCCAAACGGCGTTAGATGCATCCAAAACGCATTCATAAATGCAAAAAAAACTCACACAACCAAAAACACAAAAATTGACTTCTCAGTTATTGCTGCCCCAAAATACCGTATTGAAGTTTTAGCAGAAAACTGGAAACAAGCCGAAGAAATCCTTAACAAAACAAGCGAAACAGTAATTGCAAACATAGACCATGCCGGAGGATATGGTACCTTTAAACGCGAAAAATAAACATCCCCTGCCATTAAAAATACAAGACTTGCCCCGCACAACATACAAAGAAACCCCGTGAATACCAAGCAAAACCCAAGTAACATTCAATAAAGCATTAACCCAAAGAGTAAGTTTAAGTAAACCCCACGTAATCAAAATAGAGCGTTATAACGTTCATGTAACAAAAATTAATAGGCGTACATATATGTCTGATAAACCCATAACAAAAATAAAATGTAGTGACTGCGGAAAAACCGCAACAGTTCCCTTTAAACCAACACCTGATAAACCCGTTTACTGTCGAAACTGTCTATCTAAACACAGAACTCCAAGAGCCCCGCCAGAAAAACGCGTAGAAACAAAACCACCCAGTCAAGATACAGAAAAACAAGCCTGGTCTAGACGACGCACGAATTGGATGTAACATCCAAACAGCGTTTTTATCCACCTCAGAATACCGGTTAGTAGGTTCATTAGCACCCTGCACTAATACCCGATAGGATAACTGATTTAATTTATTAAGGTGGACGTTACTAAGTTAACGTTTACTATCTAGTTGGACCTTAAACCTTAGGAAGTAATTGAAATGACACAAAAAAATAATGATGATATCCTGATTGGAAATAAACCCCCTATGAGTTATGTCCTTGCACTTATAACCGCGTTTTCCGGTGACCAAAAAAAAGTGACCCTAAAAGCCCGCGGACAAGCCATAACTACAGCTGTTGATGTAACAGAAATAACAAGACATCGCTTTATAAAAGACCTCAAAGTGACCAAGATTATGATCAATACTGTCGAGATGCCGCCCCGAGAAGGCGAGAATAGATCACGTATGGTTTCTGCAATTGAAATAACCCTCACAAGAGATACGCACACTTAATCTGCCAGCAAAACAGCGTGCACCAATAATATTTGTGCATAAGTGAATTAACAAACAAATAAGCTAGTAACAACATAGAATTCGCGAGAAATTCTATGAGGATACAAAAGTAGCGTCAAAAATTAACCTTTGCGCCCTCAGGATATACTCGCGATAAACCTCAACTTTTTAACACCTCAATGGGGTACTTGCTGGTTAGATAAGCTCTATCCTAAAAGATAAGCAGTACTTTTTAGTTAGCATGCACAACACAACCAAAATTTGTATCGCCCATAAATATGAGGGTGCAAACAACAGGTACCCCTGGTGTTTTCAATTTTTCTACAGGCAACCTTCGAAACTCATGTTTTATGCTTCAAACCGATAAAAACAAAATAAATACAACAGTTACCCATACAAATTTCCATACTTTACCTTAACTGCACACTATAGGGGTTAAGAGGTTTCGGGCTGCCTACGATAATCTTTTGATGGACTTTTGAGAAACGTAGGGTATTTTATCTACAACCTCTGAAAACCCACATTTTTCCAAAAGCGCCTGCTGAAAATGGTGCAACTATATTACTTGGTTTTCTGAGATGGTTTTTTTGGAGGTTGCCTATATTTAGAGTTTTAATTTGAATAAATTTCTGGGTTGATTTTGGGTATGATTTAAAAAACATGTATGGCTTGATTTTAGCAGTTCAAACTAGACCAGCAATATAAAAAACAAAATTCACAAACATACATAAACACACACCCATCTACCTTGCATCACAAAAATACGCAGTTAACTAATAACCTAATCACAGCCAAAGCATCAAATACTTCATTATCCACCCAGGGAAATATTTTTACTTAGGTCACCCTAAAAATTAAGGCCTATGCAACTAAGCAATAAAATGCTTTCATTGCCCCTGCCCACCTTAACTATCAAAGTTGAACCCGACATATAGCTAGCAGAATACCGATAAAACTTTATAGGGCATCGCAAACGCCTAAAATTAAACAATCAAATAAAAAAGATTCACTTTAGTTACACATATAAACAATACGACAATTCATCAGACATATAAATTGAATAAAAAGAAAATGGGCCTATTTTTTACGTTCAGCAATAATGCCGCGGCATTTATCGGCATATTGACAGTACTGCAAGCACACAGCGTTCTCATCTGGACGTTTCCATTCAGCGCCACAACTAGAGCAGGTGGTTTGGTCTTCGTCCGTCCAGATTTCAAGCTCAGCGCCACATACATGACAATTAATATAGACCGGCTTGGGTTGAAGCAAATCGCGAAGACCCGGACAAGTCTGGGGATTTTTCTCAGGAACCGCTCCATTAACCTTAGAGTTCAACTATGTTACCTCCAATTTTGACTTCATACTCTTTTAGAGGAATTTGTTTAGCCGAGCCCTCGATGGCTTTAGTGACCGCCCATTTAAGCCCCGTACAGCAGGGCACCTCCATGTGCACTACAGTGATACTTTTGATGTTATTTTGGGATAAGATGGCTGTGAGTTTAGCTGCATAGGCACGGGCATCATTGAATTTGGGGCATCCTATTAGAACCCGTTTGCCAACTGTGAGGCCGTGAAAGTTTTTGAGGACCACCGGTACACAGTCTGCAACAAATAACAAATCACTGTCTTCGAAAAAAGGAGCCTTGGGGGGAACTAAGTCAAGCTTTAGGGGCCACTGCGGGGTGAGATTAGATGCCGACGGGGGTAGATTGGTTTTGAGGTGGGTTTGGACAGCTTTTTGGTCAAAGGCTTCCGCTTCACGCTCAGTTACGGTGATTGCGTTTTGAGGGCATTGACCTATGCAAGCGCCTAAGCCATCGCAGTAGGTGTCTTTGATTAATTGAGCTTTGTTGTTTATGATTTGAAGGGCACCTTCGGCGCATTTAGGAATGCATGCTCCACATCCGTTGCAGAGTGCAGGATTTATTTGTACGATTTTTCTTTTCATGGGGGGTCCTCTTTTTGATATTTTCCGCCTCGGCAGAATTTTGGGCGTGTTTCTATGATATCTTGAAGTTGGGAGGGTTGGGATGAGTGTGGTTGTCTTTTTGTGCAGTGATTGAGGTGTATTATAGCATATTTTAGGTTTCTTATAGTGCTTGTTCTTGTTAGGGTTTGGCGAGTTTGTTTACGTTCCTTGGTGGTAGTTGTTCAAGGGTAGCACGTCGTGTGGATTGGTAGAGTGTTAAGAATTGGATCAGTAGGTGAGGTTTTATTTTTTATCTACTCCCAATGAGCAATATTTCATATGAATATAAAGTCGTATAAACATATTGTTCCAACCAACCAAAATTCACAATCGATACCTATCAAAATCAATCGAACCAGTATCGGGTGTAACAAAATAAAACACAAACCCACAACCTATACACTTAACTTCTTGATTACGTAACCGCTCAACATGTAACGAACCGCACTTAGGACAACGCATACATATCAACTCTTGGGGTCTGTCGTTTTTCACTCCTCATCTTTCCCAATCAGACTGGGACGGCGACATCATTCCCCACAAATAAACACCACCCAAGATAAATTTAAGGATTATAGAAAAACTCAACCAACCCCACAACCAACCCCCTAAACCACACTAACAAACAACTCCGCAAAACAGAAAACCAAACAAACACACCTCATAGTAACAATTAAAACTTTAAAGTCTAACTTGGCTGAGCAAATCAAACAAACAAATTCTGTGCCCTTTACACAGATTTCACTCATAAAATACCACCCGTACAAATAAACCAACTTCTGCATACATTACAGTTGACTTAAACCAGTCAAAACTAAATCATCACCCAAAATATTTAAAAAATAAAAATTATTGTAAAAATACTAAAAACTTCAACAACCAGCAATATGACTGACGCAAATATTTTTTTCCAAACTACCAAACGTGAATGCCAATACACCTATTAATTAACAAATAAACGGTTATTCGTCAAATCAGGTGGGTGGAGTCAATAAGTTTTGTCGCGGTATAATGTTATATGGAACACTAAGGGAGAACATAAGAAACTTAAAGAAGAAAAAATGAGCGCACCCACCTAAAATAGCGAAAGGCC
>JAISPR010000029.1 GCA_031274765.1 Nitrososphaerota archaeon
GCCTTTCGCTATTTTAGGTGGGTACCCTCATTCTTTCTTCTTTAAACGTCTTATGTTCTCCCTTAGTGCTCCATACAACAGTATACCGCAACAAAACTTATTGACCCCACCCACCTGATTTGACGAATAACCGAGATTTTATTAAGAGCAATAATTATTATTATTCTACAGGAACTGGGTGGAGCAGATGCGAATTATGTACCCCACTACACAACAATTCTAAGCAGCCTCATTCAAGATCCTTAACTTAGCACTACCGCGAACAGTGTTTGAATACAGCACTTAGCGACCAACACAGACGTTTTAATACTCTTGATTAAGAAAAATCATTTGCACTATAGCTCCATGGACAAAACATGCGTAATGAGGTAAATTAAAACATCGTTTGCTACAGGGTTAAATTAATGACAAGCTGAGCAGTAACCGTTTGTTCTTTTAAATTAAGCGCAATTAACAGGGCAACATTTATTTCCCAAACCAGTTACACGCCGACACATCCGTAACTCTTTTGACCGCATTCCATAGGTTCACGATCAGGGTATTTTTCGAGCGCACTTGGCGGCAAAACCAGCTCTTGTGCACAACCCTCTTTATTTTGAATAATCGTAATGACATCCACACCATCAATCCCCAATCCTCGCCCACCTATACGCCACCGCACCAACCGCGTAGAGCTTATCCCTTGTCTCATTTACCGTCGCGCTCTTTGAGCGCAGCTTTTCGCCTGCACAGTATGCCGCCGCACCAACTAAGAAACACACAGAGCCTTGACACACATCTGTACACTCAAGTGATAAATCGCCACTACGAACACCCCAGACGGCCCAAAAACTATCACCCCCGTGAAAAACAAAAAATCAAATTTCCCCATCAGTTTTCAACAAAAACACGAAAACCTAATTTTTAGACAATCGCCCCTCTCACAAACACCCTTATAACAAAATATACAGTAAAACTTGTCCGTATATACTTACCTTCGGCAGTTTGGGAAAAAAAATATTTTGAATTGTTATATTACCGGTTGTTGCGTGTTTTTGGTTATTTTTACAATGATTTTCTTATTTTTTTCGAATATTTTTTGAGTGTGATTTAATTTTTGGCTGTTTTAGATCAAACTGCCGAATGTAAGTATATACAATTACGCATTTTCCGATTTTTGCACGACACGAAAATGCCACTGCACTAAGTAGCCGCCACCCATTGCAGGAGCAAAATTAAAGAGCCGCCAAAAAACTCGACCTTTACAAAAACGATGAGTTTCACAGCAACAACTTATTCGAAGTGCAAAAATCGCCAACGCACTACACTCCGAAGTAGATTTCAATCGGTATCTATTGGTAGGCCACCGTTGAAAGCCGGCCGCGCACAAAAAGTTAATTATACCACTTTGGGCAGGAAAGTAAACACCAACCAAATAACCACCAACCAACTAAGAAAAACTAATAAAATCGCCAACACAACATACAACAACAAAAAAGACACCGCTAAACATTTATGACGCTATTTTGACTTTTACAAAGTTCAAATTTAAAATTTCAAGCAGACATTTACATTTTTATTGGTTAACACTAACCTCGTAACTCTAGTTTAGAGTATACTGATACGTGGTATCTTTATTTGAAAACGACAGTTTGAATAAGTTGATTAAAAATGGTTTTTACCAGAGAATTTACCAGATTTACCTTGTGACCACTGATAGAGTTGTGCACAACAGCATGCTGAAATCGTGTAGGGATAACCATTTTTTTTGATATATTCAATTACTTTTTTACTTGGAAAAGCTATGGCATCTATACCTGCTTTAAGAGCAAAAATATCTGTTTGGGTATGATGAACCCCTCTGGGACGCATACAACCAAGCGCCAAGGGTATTTGCGGAAACATTGTACGGGCAACTGCAACAGTTTTGGCAATATCAAGAGGTTGGGGCGGCGGGACTTGTGCCATTTCGGTACCCTGCAGAGGGGTAAAAGCTATGATAACTATAGCCGCAGGAACAAGAGTTTTTTTAATGATTTCAAGAGCCCGATATTCATCACCAAGCTTACCCTCATTTAAACCGACAATAACATGGGGAACTACATTGAGTTTAGCATTTTGAAGCGCTTTTAACGAGTTGATATAATCAGTTGGGGTGATGTTTTGATTGTGAATTTTTTGGATGGTTCTTTGGGTGCCAATGACATCAATTAGTGCAGCATCTATATCTGCTTGTTTTAGTTGATTTGCTGTTTCTATATCTATTATCCCGGTGTGGACAAATACAGTAAAGTTTAATTTGTGTTTGAATTGCTCAATAACAGGTATGTTATTTTTGAGGGGTATTGTACCATTTTGTGTGCATCCACCACTTATCAGTACACCTTTGGCGCCTTGGGTTTTTAGCTTTTTTCCCAAGTCCAAGAGTTTTTGAGGAGTTGATGCAGAATGCATAGTTTGGAGTATTTTGCCATTACAATGTTTACAGTTTAGAGCACAAATGCTTTCGGTTACAGATATAGTGGGAAATTCTGTTGTGTTGACGAATTGTTTAGTTTTGTAGGATGCAAAACTGGGTGCGTAGAAGTGAATAATGGGAGTTTGTGGTTTAAAATAATTTGTATTTAGAAGTGTTTGTAGTTCTGTTGGAGCTATCTCCCATAGGGTTTTAGCAGTGATACTTTGCATAGGTGTTTTATGGCTTAGCAGCTTATAGCTTAACCCTTACTGTAGTTGGTTTGGGATATATTTTGTAAATGCCATTGTTGTTCTAAAACAAACGCGCAGGCAACATAAAATTACATATTTTAAACCACCAATAACAAGGGACAAAAAAGAGATAGCGGCCAGCCAATTTATAGCAGACTGGAAAAACGCCAAAGAACGCAACAAAACAGGGATTAAAAATCGGCCATGAACTACAGAACAGATAAGTCAGCCTCAGGGATTCTTTTAAAATAGGCCATCGATATTTCGTTATCGTTATCTCCATCATGGTATCGGTCCATAGTAAACCCGGCGCTTTTAAATTTTTCAATAAGCTGTTGTCTGATTTGGGTTGTATGGACTTCAATTATTATGTACTCTAATTTTCTCAAGATTTCATTAGATACAGTTATTAAGGCTATTTCGGCACCTTCGCAATCAATCTTTGCAATGTCTGCACCGCTTTCAACAATAGCATGGGTAACATTTTTAATTTTAATTTTCATCTTGTTTTTGTTTGTTGTCTTTTTAGTTTTAAGACCAAAGCAGTTGTCGGCTTTATCGTAGGTAACAACTATTTCGTCATCCTTGGTTCCTATGCCTTTAGCATGGACTTCAGCGTTTATGTTATTCAAACGGATATTTTCATGAATATAGGGGTGATGTTCAAGTACAGGTTCGTAAATTACAATTTTTTTGGCACCCTTTGACCAAAAGAAGACCGCTGAGTCACCTTCAAACCCGCCGATGTCAAGCACCACTTTGTCTTGATAGTTATATTCATAGACCCCTGAGCCCATCTCTTCCATAGTGTGCATCAGAGTTTGAGAACCAATCAGCTGATAACTATTTATGGTGATTTTAAAGATCTCATCGCTTATTTGTTGTAGCCGATATTTTTTTACAAGTTCATAGCTGTCTCGGAGGGATCTAAATTGCGGCCAGGTTATTTGAAAAACTGTACCGTTTGAAAAGGTAACTTTGGATGGTTTTTTTCTCAGCTTTAGGGATAGGATCGCAAAGGGGTTCTTAAGTATAGACATTGTTCGAATTAGTATCTTTACGCTTGTCATAAAACTTGACTACTTCCTACGTCTCATAAAATTAGGTTATTTTTAGGTCTTTCGCTATTTCAGGTGGGTAATCTCAGTGACTTTTCTTTCCTTTCAACAAACAACAACGTTTCCTTCTAAAAACTTATGCATACCTTCCATATGTTCCACGCAACTACTAAAG
>JAISPR010000075.1 GCA_031274765.1 Nitrososphaerota archaeon
AGGTGGGTACACCCATTCTTCCTTCTTCAAGCTTACCTATGTTCTCCCTCATGTCCCATACAACATTTATACCGTAACGAAACTTATTGACCCTACCCACCTGATTTGACGAATAACCTGAATTATATTGGGCATATTTTTTGTCGGGTTAATCATCTTTAGACTAATGGGAAGTTGGAAAAGTTTTCTCATCTCTGTGATGTGTGTAGGTTTGGGTTTGAAGGTTGGGGGTTTGTTGTGTGGTATAATGGTGAGTTACAGGGATGCTTAATTTGTGGGCGGCGTGGTCTTCTTGTGGGGTGTTTGTTTGTGAGTTGTGATTGAGGTTTGGTTGGATAGTTGCTGGGTAGTTTGGGTGGTGATGTCTTATTAGTAAGATAATCTCAAAAGGTGAAATTATTTTGGGAAAAGACAGATTATTTTCTCGCAAATGTCTCTAAGAGCCGCTACATTGGTTATTTTGTTGTCAAAGAGGATATTTCCGCTGCTGATATATGTCTTGATATTTCCAAATCTCTGGGTCAAAAGCGGTTTTTAGTTCAGTCATTTTAATAATATTGTTGCCACCTACGTTTACTCCGCGCAGTAGAACGATTATTGTATCATGTTTTACCCTTTTTTGCTTGGGTAACACGAAATCGGGTGATTTCTGCGATTAGGTCATAAGGGATAGGTTTGTTCCAGGGTATTTGAATAGCTCCTTTGGATGTTTTGTACTCGGTCAGTTTGTGTGTGAAGGCGGTTATTCCGCTGTTTGTGGGATAAATGCCCAGATGGTTTTTCATTGCGGCAAAATAGATCAGGTTTGTGTCCTGCCAAAAACTGGGCATTTGATAGCTGATTTTCTCTGTTGCCTCTGGAGCGTTTTTCCGAATTATTTGACGCACTTTTTTTAGGATACTCTGTTTTTCTTCCGAAAACTGTGCTATATATTCGTCTATGGTATTGTATTTATGCATTGTAACCTTCCGTGTTGTTTTTTCTTCGGGTGAATTCTTGTCTGTCTATACTCTTCGTCCATATTTTCTGTAGATATTGCTGTACTTTTGTTATGATAAAAGTGAAAGTTGTTTTTTGTGGTCTGGAAGCCCGGTAGTACTCATCTGTTTTTTAGCGCGTGGCCTTTTTTGCGTTCCGATATATTTGGATAATGAGAATGGAACTCACTAATACAGAAATTATTGCTGTGGACAATGTTATGATATTCATTAAGAGTAAGGGCGATATAATTGCAATGACAAAACCTGCATATATGGTTGCGTATATTGCTGGGGCTTTATGTTCGCCGTAGGTTCTTTCAAGTTTGGGTATGAAGCTTGATGAGAAAACATCTTTAAGGCGTAGGGGTCCTGAAGTATCTGTTTGTTCTATGGATTTAATGATTTCTTCACGCATGGTTTGTTGCATTTTTGGAATCAGAAGTGCACTAATACCGCTTGCGGTGCACAGGATAATTAACGCCAAAAGATATTGTCCGTAGGATGCAGCCATAAATGCAATACCCAGAGCGCACAAAATGCCTCCCGTCGCGTAATACAGTTTATTTTTAGTTTTTTTGGCGTTGTATAAAAGCAATGGCAAAAAAATCCCAAATAAGATAATTAATGCCCCCATTATGGTCCAAGACATATCCATCGCGTTTTCTACCAGCTTATTATGGATGTGTGTTCTATAAATGGTTTTAGCGCCATTTTACCCTACCTGGTAACTTGGTAATTAAATGATCCTGAATTCCTCGAATTTTTTTAACCTACTAAGCAATTCATAAAAATATTTGAACAAAACTTTTACTTAGCACACGTATATACGACAAATATTGCAAATCATATTTGTTACAAAAATTTCCACTTTTTGTAGGTTAAAAAAAAATTTAACCTATTAATACGACGTTTATCGGACCATTTTCACACATTTACGACGTTTTCATCGCGTTAAATATGTAGGTTAAATTTTTTTCGGGAATTCAGGGTGATATAATGTAGAATAATTTGGTTTTAAGAGTGGTCTTTTCTGTTTGTTTAGCGCACAAAATGACTGTAAAATTTAGTTTTATGTTTGTATATTTTTAAACGGTATGGTGGTGTGAATGATTTAAACGTTGATGTTGATATATGCTGTTTGTATGTTGATGAAGTGTGTTCTGTTGTTAAACGCAATTCTTGTCTGTCTGATTGTATTGTTGCGTTGGGGCTTCCAGTTTTTATGTATGTTTTTGAATTTTATGTTATTTTGAAGGGTTAATAGATGAAGTATGCAATTCAAAATAAATGTGAATTTGATCTATTTATATTTGATATAGCTGATGTGTTTGGTGAATGGTGGAGGGACATAGTGCATATTGGTGGGGTATGTTGTTTGGTTTTAGGCCGTGTCTTGTGGTGCTGAGACTTGTCTGTCTGTTTTTTATTTAGCTTGAACTTTGTGTTTTGATTGTGGTTTTGTCAATTATGATACAGCTTCAAAACTCTTGTTTTCTAAAAACTAACGGTTATGGGTTATAGGTCTTTAGTTCTAACTTTGGTTGTGTTTTTGTTAGTTGTGTGGTTGATGGTTTTTGTTGATGTGAGTCGTATGGCTTGTTGTATGATATCCTTAAAAATTAAATGTTTATTCATTGGGTTGTAGAACCAATATATTTCTTATTTCTGTTGATTATTCTTAAATATATGTGGCTAAATTTCTATTGTAAGGTGTGGAGAATATGGAGCATAAACTCCTGGCTACTCTAATTACTGGAAGGACTATTGAGCAGGGCGTAGGGAAAGAGAAGGGTAAGGGTTCTGAAGAATATTTTGATAGCTGTGCGGTTTGTTTTTTTGACAAATCTGACATGCTCTCCCTTGGCATAAAAAACGGCTCGACGGTTCGTGTGACATCTAAATATGGCTCAGTAATTGTTAAAGCTAAAAAATACCGTTGGGGCACTACACCAGGTATGGTTTTTATGCCTTGTGGTTCTTGGGCCAATGTTGTTTGTGGCGACGAAACCTACAGCATGGGTATGCCGCTCTACAAGGGTTTTCCTGTAGAAATTGAACCTGCCCCAGATCAACCAGTGCTCACTTTAGAAAAACTTCTCCTACAGCAATTCGGAAGGAACAGTGCATGAGCAAAATAATAAACAACGTTGTCTGTCCCATATGTGGTTGTCTCTGTGATGACCTCGAAGTCACTGTTGAAAATAATGAAATAGTCAAAATGAAAAACGGCTGTGCAGTTTGCGACGCAAAAATGGTGCATGGCTACAAAAGTGAAGAACGGATTCTAAAACCCTTAATACGAAAAGACGGTAAACTCATTCCTGTATCTATGGATGAAGCTATCAAAAAAGCAGCCCAAATACTCGCGGACGCTAAATATCCTTTGTTATTTGGCTGGAGCAGTACCGTAGGCGAAGCCCAACGTATTGGGGTCGAATTGGCCGAAGAATTAGGTTCAGCACTTGACAACTGCTGTAGTGTATGCCATGGGCCCTCTGTTATGGCAACACAGGAAATCGGTATCCCCGCAGCCACTTTGGGCCAGACCCGTCATCGTGCCGACTTGATTGTCTATTGGGCCTGTAACCCTTGGGCGAGCCACCCCCGCCACGTCGAACGCTACACTGCTTTTACTAGTGGACGCTTCGAGAGTAGTGAATGGAAAAACTATATGCAACGATTAAAAGCCGCTTCCGGACGTAAAAAAATGGAAATGGCTTCCAAAAGAATTGCCCGGGTTGAACCCCCTATTAAACCCAAAGTTTGTTTTACCGGGCCCCCTCCACAAATGCTCGAACAAAAACCTGGACGCAAAATGATCGTGGTTGATGTACGCAAAACCATGACCGCTGAAATAGCTGACTATTTCCTACAAATTGAACCCAACCGTGACTATGAAGTAATTGAAGCCCTGCGATGTCTAGTTACTGATCAAGAAATTGATGTTGACAAAGTCGGCGGAATCCCAATAGACACTCTTCGCGATGTAGCAGACGCGATGATGAATTGTGAATTTGGCGTCATCTATTTTGGCTTAGGTATGACCCAGAGTTTGGGCCGGTTTCGAAACATAGAAATCGCCATTGCCCTAGCACGTGACCTGAACCGAAAAACAAAATTCGTTATTTCACCCATGCGCGGACACTTTAATGTAACCGGGGCCAATAACGTCTTTGCCTGGCAGACTGGGTATCCTTTTGCTATAGATTTCTCCCAAGGTTACCCCCAATTTAACCCTGGCGAAAACACTGCGGTTGATCTTTTAAAACGCGGCGACAATGATGCAACCCTAATTATAGCCGCTGATCCTGGCGCCCATTTTCCAAGTGTCATCATGCAAAACATGATGAAACATCCTCTGATTACAATTAACCCTGATATGAACGCTATCTCAAGACTTGGAGATGTGGTGTTTCCCGCACAATGGTGTGGTATTGAATACGCAGGTACCGCATATCGCATGGACACTGTCCCTATTACCCTAAAAAAAGTCGTTGAAGCACCACCTGGCGTTCTAACCGATGAAGAACTCTTATCACGCATACTAAAAGAAGTTCGAGCTATCAAAATTAAACGCGGCGAACCTGTAGGACAAACAGAAATAACACCAACACATCCAGACACAACTAAACCATCTCCTACACATAAGACTCCCGCTAAACCTAAACAGACAAAAAAGACGAAGGAGCGGCTTAAATGACTGAAATTCTAATAAAAAACGGTTTTGTAGTGGATCCCAGAAATAAAATTAACTGTGAAAAGATGGACATAGCCATTAAAGACAACAAAATCGTCAAAAAAATCAACGAAAAACAAGCCCAAATCATCGACGCCTCCGGCTTAACCATCATGGCCGGCGGAGTCGACATCCACAGTCACATAGCCGGAGCCGAAGTCAACCTAGGCCGTATAATCCGCCCCGAAGACCACTACAAAGACCCCGTACGCAAAACCCCCATCACACGCTCCGGAACAGGATACTCTATCCCCTCAACATTTGTCACCGGCTACCGCTACGCAGAAATGGGTTACACCACCGTATTCAACGGCTCCATAGCATCCATGAAAGCCAAACACGCCCACGAAGAACTAAACGACATACCCCTACTCGATAAGGGCACCTTCATCTTAACCGGCGACTGGTGGTTTGTCCTTGAAAACCTCGCAAAAAACAACATCGACGAATGTGCCCGCCTCGTCGCCTGGCTAATACACTCCGCCCGAGGATACGCCATAAAAGTTGTAAACCCCGGAGGATTAGAATCCTGGGGATTTGGACGCAACGTCCACAGCATAGACGACCAAGTTCCCAACTTTTGCATAACCCCTCGCGAAATCATGCGCGGTTTAATCAAAGTTAACAAAAAATTAAATATGCCCCACACAATCCATCTACACACCAACAACTTGGGCGTCCCAGGTAACTATCAAACCACCCTTGACACCATGAAAGCCCTCGAAGACTTATCTACCGACGGTAAACCCGTAGCCCACATCACCCACATACAATTCGCCTGCTTCAAAGGCGAAAATTGGCGCAAATTCAAATCAGGCGCCGAAGACATTTCCAAATACATAAACACTCACAACCACATAACCCTAGACATGGGTCAAGTCACTTTTAGTGACACCACAACCATGACCGCCGATGGCCCCTTCGAATTTAGCCTCTACGAAATGGGTGGACACCTCAAATGGGTAAACAGTGACGTAGAAACCGAAAGCAGCGGAGGCATTATTCCCTTTGAGTACAAAAGAAACAGCCCCGTGAACGCATTACAGTGGAGCATTGGCTTAGAGCTCGCCCTACTCATCAAAGACCCCTGGAAAATTTTCATGACTACAGATCACCCAAATGGCGGCCCATTCTATGACTATCCCAAAGTGTTAGCTTGGCTATATAGCAAAAAAGCCCGTGAAGCAACCCTCAAAAAATGTCATAAAAGTGCCCGAAAAAAGAGCCTACTGCCATCTATCAATCGTGAATTAACGCTCTATGAAATCGCCATCATGACTCGCGCAGGAACAGCCCAAGCCTTAGGATTGCCAAATAAAGGCCACCTCGGCGTTGGTGCAGACGCAGATGTCGCAATTTTCAACATTAACCCTGAAACTTTGGACATTGCCCAAAAATTCCGAACTGCCCGTAGAGCTTTTGCTCACGCCGTATATACCCTCAAAGATGGTGTAATTGTCACCAAAGATGGACAAATAGTCAATAGTCAGATACCGGGTCGAACTATATGGGTTGATGCTCAAACAAAAGATCCCTGTAGAATCGATGATGATATGAAACGTAAATTTAAAGAATATTGGACCATGGAATACGAAAATTACCCCGTTACTGATCACTATATTAAAGTTTCAGATAAAGTAACTGTAAAGGCAAGTGTATAGAATGATAACTCTAACCGCTCTAAGGTCTTTTAGTGTCCCTGTTCAGGCACCCTGCATAACCCCTGAAAACTTTGCCGGTAAATCCATAACTGAAATCAAAGCGTTGCCTGTCACTGAAGGTAATTGTAATGTCACTTTAGGTGACCTCTTTAAACTCGAACAAACACCCGAGGAAACTCCAAATATCACTCTAAATGGCGATCTAGGTAAAGTTAAGCGTGTTGGTCAAGCTATGAAAAGCGGTGAAATAGTCATCAACGGCAATATCGGTATGCATACAGGCGAAAAAATGGCTGGGGGCAAAATAGTTATCACTGGTAATGCCGGTGGTTGGACTGGGAGTGAAATGAAAAAAGGCACCATCGAAATCCATGGTGATGGTGGTGACTATCTGGCTTCTCCTTATCGGGGTAACGATTTGGGTATGAAAGGAGGTTTAATTACGGTTGATGGCAATGTTGGTAGTGATGTTGGTTGTCATCTTAAGGGGGGTATTATAAAAATCAAAGGGTCTGCGGGTCGATTCCTTGGGTACCATATGAATGATGGTGTTATTTATGTCGAAAAAGATTGTGATGTGCGTACTGGTGCATGCATGGTGGGGGGTAAAATAGTTGTTGGTGGTACTCTTGAAATTCTGCCCTCGTTTACCATCGACAGTATTAAACCCAAAGTTAAAGTCGACAATATCACCAGTGTCACAGGACCGTTTTATGTGTTTTTAGGCGATCTCTCTGAACATGGTACGGGTAAACTTTTTGTTAATAAATCAGCCAATTCTGCTCTGAAATTCTATGAAAAATATCTCTGATTTTATTTTTGCCTTTTTTTTGTTCTGGTTAACGAATTTATATAATTGTGTCGTTGCCCTTTTTACTGTAGCCGAAGTGCTTATGAACAATGCATGGTTTGAACTCTCCAAGAGCTGGAAGTGTGCCATTGCGCCGAGTTGACATGTTTAGGCTTGATTTATCGACTGGTACAATCAAACAAACCCTTGATTGTGTAGCTGAAGAGGTGCCTCTTCAGATAACTCTAAATAATATTTGCTCTTTTGTTATCTGGTGCTCTCCCTCTCAGTTTAAGGAACTAACTGTAGGTCATCTGATTATCGAAAATCTCTTGTTCTCAGTGGATGAAATCGAAAATTTAGCGATCGACCAAACACACAACACCTGTCAAGTAATGCTCAAAACACATATAAACCTCGAGGAACGCATAAAAAACCAACGGATAGGCACTCGGATTGTTCCCCTAATCAAGGCTAGCACCTCTGCATATCAGCATGACGACAAACTTTCTTTTGTGCAATCAAACCTTGTTCTAAGGGCCCAACTCATTTTAGATGCACTTGACCAAATGAACAAAAAAGCCCAAGGCTTCAAAGAAACTGGAGGTCTTCACAGCAGTGGTATATTCCAAGCTGGCGGTAATATGGTGGCTTTTTCAGAGGATGTAGGCCGCCACAACACTCTTGACAAGGTCATAGGGGAGACTGCACTCAAACACATAGATTTCAATCAATGCTTTATGATTATCACCGGTCGGGTTCCAGGTGATATGATATATAAAGCGGCCAAAGTGGGGTTGCCAATTGTGGCTTCAGTGGCCGCGGTGCTTAACTCTGGTATCGCCTCAGCAGAAAAAGCAAACATAACCCTTATTGGCTTTATCCGCAGTAGGCACATGAATATCTACACCTGTCCCCAAAGAATAACTCTCTAACTACTTTTCTGGTTATCTTGCTTTAGACCCATTTCTAAGTGTGCTACGAGTTTTTCGCCTTCTCTTGGAATTCTAACCAGCGGTATTCCTAAAAAAACTGATTCTATAGAGTTTTGCGCTACTAAACCTGTGATGGCGGCTATGGGTGGTTTAACTATCCTGAGAGTATTTTTTAGATCTATTTGATCTTTGGCGGTAACTATTTTTATAATATCTTGCTGTTGTGTAACCAAACTGTGAAAGCCTTCGATGAAAACAATATCCAGGTTTTCGTCTTTGATAAATTTGAAAAGATTGTTAAAATTTTGGGGTTCTTGTTTTATTTTTTTGATGATATCTATTTCTCTTGGAGAAACAGCCATCACAAAACCCGCTCCTGCATGTGCAAAACGCCAAGTGTTAGTGCCTGTTTTATCGATGGAGAAATCTACATGATGGATGTGCTTAACAGCACCGACCCGGTAACCCTTTGTTGAGAACTGACTGATTAGGTATTCCAGGGTAGTTGTTTTCCCTGATCCACTGATGCCGATTGCGGCAACGACTAAAACCATGGCTTACTCCTCGCTTTGAGAGTACGCTGGATTATAATAAACTATCCTGTTATTTGGTTTTGGAACAATAGTCGTAGTTATTCGTTAAAACAGGTGGGTAAGCACTAAGTTCCCCAACAACATAACAAACATATGAAACAAAAAGAAAACAAAACAAATTCCAAGAAACCGTTCAAGAATTCTCCAAACCCTGGCAAATAGCAAACATAACCCAAACAAACCAAGAAATAACCATAACCCAAGACTCCCAAAGGAACAAAATTTACCTGCTAAAATGCAACAAAGAATGTTCAGTTTATGATCACCGATGGAAAACCTTTCGCCACCTCGGCTGGTGGCAATACAAAACAACCATAACCATAAAAATCCCAAGAATAAAATGCTGTACAAAAATCCTTATCCCAAAAATAACCTGGTTTCGCAGAGGATCAAAATTCACCCAAATGATGGAAAGGCACATAATAGAAATGGTTAAACAGGTTCCATATACAAAGTCAGTAAACTCTTACATATAACTGGCATACAGATGTGGTTTATAATATATTATCGTGTAAATAGCGTAGAAAAAATACAGTTTTTTTTACTTTGACCAATTTGGGTTTAATGAAACAAGCAAAAAGGTTGCCGATACATCACAAACTTTGGATCTAGATGAGAAAAACTATGGTAACTGTTCAGTCGTAGCGCAAGGATTCAACCCCCAACAAAAACACAACCCAACCAACACAAACAAACACAAAACAAAACCTCACACCAAAACAACACAACAAACC
>JAISPR010000107.1 GCA_031274765.1 Nitrososphaerota archaeon
AGACTGCGTAAAAAGTCAAAAAACAACATCACTAAACACTACTGACAACGTATAGCCCTCCACCTATTGCTGTATGTAGTGGCTTTGATGAATTTTATCGGAGTTTTTGCGCAGTCTGAACTACCGAATGTAAGACAATAGACCTTAGGCACTATTAATTACCGATTCTAAAATCAAATGCACACCACCTAAAGAATTCAAAAAACATGCACTTAAAACATAACTATCACAATAACTTCCAACAAAATACACGCTCCACCACTAAACACTAATAAAGCCTAAGGTCTAATAACTTTTTAAAAATAATAGCCAAACCACCGTAAAACATATCTCGGAGAATTTATTCGAATTGCCTAATAACCGAGCTGAGACTATGACTATCCAGGCAATCATATTTGATTTAGATGGCACAATTGTTGATTTCAATCTAGACTACAAAGCATTACGTGGAGACATCCAAGCTCTTCTCCTAAGAGCCGGCGTTCCCCCCTCAATACTACCTTTTAACCAAGGCGTCTTTGATATGTTACAAAAAGCTGAACTCTATTTCAAAAACAATGCAAAACCTGAACGCTATACCAATGTCCGAGTACAAAGTTTAGCTATAGCCGAAAAATACGAAAAAGAGGCTGCAAACACAACCAATCTAATTCCAGGTGCACTTGAAACTCTGCGAACCCTTAAAACACACTGCCTTAAAATAGGCTTATGTACCCTAAATAGTAAAGCGGCTACCACCTATATTTTGAATCGGTTTAAAATTAACGAATATTTTCAAACAGTTATCACCCGAGAACAAGTTACTCAGGTCAAACCAGATACACACCAACTTGAATTAACCCTAAATACACTTGGAGTATCAGCTGATGTCACAATCGTTGTTGGCGATAGTGTTTTAGATATGCAAAGCGCTCGGGAACTCAAAATTGTAGCCGTTGGCTTGCTTAGTGCCAAGGGGGCTTCAACAAAAGAGCAACTCATAGAAAGCGGCGCAAACTATCTTGTAACGTCCCTAACAGATTTACCTGCACTAATAAAAAAAATAGAAAAAGCTTAGACGACAGTTATGGTTCCATCGTCTTTACAAAAAAGTTTACGTTCTCTTATTAGCCGTTTGAGCGCTTCGGTAAAAACTGCTTTTGCATCCTCGTTTCCTGCACTTATACCAAAAACTTTAGCCGTTTCACCAATCAGAGCGTCTTGACCTATACCCATGGCATATTGAGCAACTTTTTTTAGGGCTTCTTCAATTTCTTCAGGCGTAATGTATTGGGGTTTACGTTTGGATTCGGGTATACCAGGTGTTGGAATTCTTAGAGGGGTTTCTTTGAGTCCAACGGGCCACAAAAAGCTGCCTCGAAGGCTGACTTTTTGTTGACGTAACAGATTGTTTAGCGCTTCTTTTAGGGCATGATTAATTTTGGGGTTTGTTTGCTTTATACCCCATGTTGCGGCCAGGCGGGTAGCAGCGTAATCAAAATGTATGGGGCCTTCGTTGGCTACGAGCTCAGCTAAGAGTTTGGTTTGGTTTTCACGGTTCTCAGGAAAATGGAATTCGTTTTTGACTTTACTGTCTTGACTGGTTTTACCTGTTTGGGCTTTGATGTAGGGGTTGTAGGTTGCTTTGAGGGGGTAGACTTTGTAGGGAATGCCTATTTTTTCAATGCCACCGTATTGGTTTTTTTGCACATCGGTTAAGAGCTGAAGGGGTGTGTGGGGGTTTTTTTGGGCGTCTTGTGCAATTTGGTTTACTTGGGCTTGTTCTATGGCTTCTTTTAGGCGGCGGATTTCACTGTCTCGTCTTGCAACCCAGGCAGGAGTCCAAATTCGATGGATACGCCAGCCGAGTTGACGTAAAACTTGTTCTCGGAGTCTATCTCGATCACGGGCGCTGCTACTGGTTTTGTAGGTGTAGCCATCACCCTCAACCCCTAAGAGGTAGTGGCCTTTGGTAACGGGATCAAGAATACCTATGTCGATTTTGCTGCTACTGCATCCTACCTCTAAGGTTATGTTGTAGCCCAGTTTTTTAATTTCATTTGCTACATCTTCATCTATGGCGGAATCATAGGTGCCTTCTTTGGGTTTGACGCGGTTGAGGATGTTTATGCCGTGTTCTGCGTAGTCAAGGTAGGCACGTAGCGTTTGAATACCTAAGGCTTGAACATCAGAAGCGATGTCTGAGCTTTTGATGGATGTGATGAGGACAACTTTTTCTCTTGCACGGGTGACGGCTACGTTTAGCCGGCGTTCTCCCCCGGGTTTATTGAGGGGTCCAAAATTCATGGTTATTTGTTTATTTTGATCATAGCCATAGCCGATGCTAAAAAAGATGACATCACGTTCATCACCTTGTACGTTCTCGAGGTTTTTAACAAAAAAGCCATCAATCCGGTCTTCTTTGAAGAACGGTTCAAATTCGGGCTGTTTGCTTAGCCGTTGTTCGATAGCTTCTTCCACAGCATTCATTTGGGCAATGCTAAAGGTGACAACGCCCAAAGTTTTTTTAGGATAGTTTTGGAAGTGCTCAAAAACTAAGTCGGCGACTTTTTGAGCTTCGAGGGGGTTATCCCGTTTGTGTCCTCTATCATAGATGGCGTCTTTGACATATACGAGTTTGACACCCAAGTTATCGGTTTCAGCTTTGGCCGAGGGGAAGGTAATCATGGTGTCATCGTAGAAGCGGTTGTTGCTAAAGGCAATGAGGTCCTCGTGTCGACTTCGGTAGTGCCATTTTAGGGTTTTTACGGGCAGGCCGATGCCCAGGCATTCGTCTAGGATACTGTCAAAGACTTCAATGCTATCATCGCTTAGTTCTTCCCAGTCTTTGTCATCGATGAGGTTTTTTTGGAAAAAGGCTGTGGGGGGGAGTTGTTTGTTGTCTCCGGCTATTACGATGGTTTTGCTTCGGTAGATGGCGCTTATAGCGTCTTCAGGGACGAGTTGGGAGGCTTCATCAAAAAGAACTATGTCAAAGGTTAAGTCGGGGGGTAGGAATTGGCTTACTGTGATGGGGCTCATGAGGAGGCAGGGTTTGAGTTTGACTAGGAGGGTGGGGATTTTTTGGAATAACATACGCAGGGGCATGAGGCGGCGTTTTTTTGCAGCTTCTTTTGCGAGTATGCCTGCTTCGGCGTCGGCGGCTTGGATGAGTATGTCTTGGGGTTTGCGGCTGTTTGCGGCGTTGATGACCATGGCGGAGGTTAGGTTGATGAGGTCTTGGTCGAGTTTTTTAAAGTCGGTTATGAGTTGTTCGTGGTTTTCGCGGCGGAATTTGCCTAGTTGGGGGTCTTGGGTGTAGAGGTTGTTTATCCATTCTTGGTAGGTGCTTTTGCGGAAAATGTCGCATAGGTCGGCGGCGGGGGGTTTTTGTTCGTTTAGGCGTTCAAAAAAGCTTTCAAGGTCGCGTAGGGTGAAGCGGGTTTTGGTGTCTTTGTAGTCTATCCATACTTGTAGGTCATCTACGCGTTCTCGGAGTGCGCTTAGGCGTTCTTTGATGATTTGGATGTCGCAGTCATATATTTTTTGGGTTTGGTAGTATAGTTGGGTTTCGAAGCGTTTTTCAAAGTTTGTTAGAGCGTCTATGGCGGTGTCGCGTTGTTTAATTAGTTCGGTGTTTGGGGGTGCTGTTTGGGGGCCTTGGGCGGCGAGTTGGGCGAATGCTTCGGGGATGGGTATGTCTTTGAATGCTTTTTGAACTATTTGTACCCATTCTAAGCATGCTACAACGTCTTGCCAGTTTGTTTGCATTTCTTGGAAGCGGAGGCCGAATTTTTCTTGTAGTTGGGCTTTTTCACCTATGATTTGGGCTTCTTTTTTGCGGATGTCTTGTGCGTTTTTGATATCTTGGATGAGTTGGTGATAGGTTTGGGGTTCATTTTTGGCAATTGTTAGGGTTTGATTTGTTAGTGTGCAAAGAATACTTAGTTGTTTTTCTGTTTCAGTTACCCAGGTTTCTATGAGTGGAAGGGGCGTTTGAGTTAGGGGTTTTTGTGTGGAGGGTATTGTTTTTGGCATTAGAGCTTCAAAGGGTTTGGTTTGTTGTTCCCATTTACTTATTGTGGTTTGAAGGTCTTCGCCCAGGTTTTTAATCATAGGGGCGGGGGTTGTTGGTGTGGTGAGGATTTTTAGTAATGCTTCAGGGAGGGTTGTGGCCCAGTTTAGTTTTTGGATTTCTTCTGTTAAGGCTATGGCTTTTTGTGCGCCTCTAAAGTTTGTGCGGCTTTTATGGTAGTAGCGGCCAAGTAGGGTTTGAACTGTTTGGGTGGATTCAGCAATTTTTTTAGTTAACTTGTTGACTTTACGTGCATCTATTAAGTCCTGTAGAACTGTTTTGGGTACTTTATTTTCATGGGTGATTTGTGCAAGGGTTTTTTGGTCAGTGCGGTATTGGCTATTAAAGAGTTTAATGCCGCTCTTGTAGGGTCCGCTGTATTTGGTGATTAAATCATCCAAATTGAGCTTATATATACCCTCAGTATAGGTTTCAGCTAATCTGCTTTTGAGCAATCCGTGCTCTTCATAGAGGCTCTTGGTTTTAGTCACCGTCTCTGAAACCTCTCCCAGATAATCCAGGTTAAACCATTGGGGTTCAGGTTTATCTTCTGCAAAACATAGCTGGGCCATACGGGCAAGCTGTTTTAGCTGGGTTATGGTTAAATCCTGTCCATCTAAACCCAACAGGGGCGCAAGGGACTGGGCAGTTTCGCGCCATTTTCGAATTATCCCCCTCAAATTTTTAAAGTAACCCTGGAATTTTTCCCGCTCAACCAAAAGAGCACTAACAGATAAATTCTCTGTGCCAAGCGTGCGACTCAGATTGGCAAGGGCTTGCTCAAACTCTTGGGAACGAGTCAAGGCCAGCTCAAAGAGCAAAGGAGTATAGTGTTCCAAGAGCATAGTTCGGGTTGTTTTTATCCACGCGGTAAGTTCCAAATATGTTTTTGCTTCCCCTAAGAGAGCCTCTAAATCCAAACTAAGAAGCCAAGCCTGTTCGGGTTTGGGACTCGCATAGAGAAAACCACTAACCTCAATTAACCACTCAATACGCGCAAAATTTTCAGCCGAAAACACCCCCAAAGCAGCCGAAAACCGTTCCGTTTCCAATTCAAGATCACAAAAAACCTGATAAATAGCCTCCAAAGTGGTTAATAGTTCACTTCGAACCTCTAAATCATATTTATCTGCCCGATAACCCACCCAAGGAAAATCGGGTTCCTCAACCACGGCCCAGACTTTACTGAGGTGACTGACAAGCTCTTCTAGCTCACGTAGCTTTTGGGGCGTTAAGGTTGAGAGCTCACCTAAACCCACCGGAATAAAAGGCACCCGCTCCAGACTACAAATAATACTCAACACCTCATGCGCACTGCGCTGTAAATACGGCCGCTTGAGATGAAGTGCCGACACATACCCATTTAGAGACTCCCGATACTGAGTTAATCTATCAAACTCATGATTCGAGGGTAACTTACGGGGAACAAGATTCTCATCCAAACTACGTTTAAGCTCTGCCACAACTTGCTGCTTGTTAGCCTTACTGCTATGCATTTCCAAACAGAAATGCGCCAACCCCACTTCACTTAAGCGCTTATATACCACCTCTAAGGCAGCCATCTTGTCACTAACAAAAAGCACGCTCTTCCCATTAGCAATACATTCACCAATAATGTTTGCTATGGTTTGACTCTTACCTGTGCCCGGAGGACCCTTCATAACAAAACTCTGACCATGTAAAGCATACTCTATGCTTAAACGCTGACTACTATCAGCATCAAGGACCTGATAGGTTTTGGCAGGCAACTCAACTTTATCAACATCTTTTTCTTCAGGCAAATCACTTTGGATAAGCCCCTCCTCTTTAATACCTGCTATAGCGCGAATAATAGAATGCTGAGTTACCATCTGCGAGTTAGCTTCAAGATCTTTGTAGATAACCAACTTTTGGAAAGAAAACAACCCCAAATCAATGGTGGCCTCCGTTTTCCAATTCATCTTAGCCACTGCCGTTTCAACTTGGCGATAATATTCTGTTAGGGGTTGACCTTCCCAATCCTCAGGCAAAGCAGGCAACTCTATGCGATAATCATTATAGAGTTTTGCAACTAAAGCCGGATTTAGGACCACTTCGTCTTCTACTGGGGGTACAGCAATACTGTAGGGGGCCCGGAGGGTCTCTTTACCAATTTCAAGCGGCACCAAAATTAGAGGTGATTGTACACTCTCTTTGGTTTCTGCATCTACCCAAGTTAGGCTTCCAAAAGCTGCATATAAAATACGTACACCGCGTTCACGATAATCTAGTAAAGCTCGGCGTTCTAGGGTTTTTAGGGCTCGTTCAATTTCAATCGGCGTAAGATTGTCTAGAACCAGTTGATTTGCGCTGGGCCGTTTAGGGGGCTCTTCGATTGTGGTGGCTTTATGGGGTGATTTCGCAACTTTAGCTTCTATTTCAGGTTCTGTTACTGGGAGTGCGTCTTTGGAGGAGTTTTCTTTAGGTTTATTGTTAGGTTTAGATTTTGTGGTGGTTTTTGATTTAGTTTTTGCCGGTTTGGATTTTTCATCACTTGAATTTGGGGCTACTTGTTTGGGGAACGAGGAGGTGGGGGGATTGTAGAATTCTAAGCGGCCATTTTTTATGACTAGGGTGTCAAAAATTTTTTGAGCTTCAGGTTGTGTTATACTAAGATTGCCGCGTTTTGCTTTGCGGAAATAGAGCAAGTTGTTTTTTCGAGATAAATCGATTAGACGGGATTTCCAGTCTTCAACCCGCTTCATTGCTTGGGATATAGGAACCGATTCAAATGTTTGAGTCATTGAGGCACACATCCACTACAGTTGAGTTATTTGTATTGCTTGGCGCATTCTTTAATATTTACGGTAATTCGTCAGATAATCAATCAATCAGGTGGGGATTTTTGAGGATAAAAAAACGTTAACTGATACATTACACACGCCCAAGGGTATCTAAAATTGTGGTAGTGCACCAATTTAGAATACCTAATTCAAAGTAGAAAAATTCGTGTTTAGATCCATAGATAGTTGGTAAGTTTTTCAAGTTTTTTACAGGAAAAACATCTTGACCATATGGATAACACAGAAAACAACAAAATCATAAAAAGTATCGTATGTTGGCACACTACCAAATTTTATAAACCATGTTTTTTTACGATAACCTTGTTGCTTGCCAATTTATAATTGCTTACAACATAGCAGTAAAACAAGGTAAAACCTAAAACAAATACATGCAACCCTCTGCGGTCGGCTGTATGAATTGTTAATGCTTGCCACACCTAACCACAACTTTCACTATATCGTAAACTGTGTTTTACAACATTAATTTTTTATACCCCAACACCATAAACCCTATACCGAGCCCTCGCTAGACTTGGAAGTGAGTAAGTCCTATTCGAAACAATGATGCCTGCACAAGCGGGATGAGAGGAATAGAATAGGGTTCACATAATTCTCTAATACAAAATTATGTGTTTATAATCTATGTTATATGATTTAATTGTGTGCTTAAAGATAAATAGCTGATGTGTAATTTTGTAGGCTAATGGAGATATAAAGTGTGTCTGTAGCGCAAAGAAAATATTTCACAGAAGTTGCAGCATTAGCCGAAAAAATCGTTTCAGTAACGCTAGTTAGTGGTAAAGTTTTCACAGGCACTCTAATCGGCATTAACCCAGATAACCTGAGTTTAGTATTGGCAGACGTAAAAGACGAAAGCGGCAACATGGTAAATCGTTTATTCCTTAACGGAAGTACTGTTGCGCAGCTTTCTACAGCAGAGAAATCTTTTGACCTTAAAGCACTTGCACAAAGACTAGAAAAAGTATTTCCAAGAATGGTTAAACTCTACGAAGATAAAGGATTCATTTGGGTAATGGATAAAGTAAAACTAACTGACCATGGTATCACTGAGGGTTCCGGGCCAGCAGCCGAAAGAGTGCAAAGAGTTTACGACCAATTCGTTAGCGAAACAACAAAAGCATAAACACAAAACAAACAAAAAGTTAGATGAACCAGCGTAATTGCTGCTCCTCTTTCTTCTTTTCTTCTGAAATACTTCTAATTAAACCAAAAGTTTCAAGCACACGCTTTACCTCTTCACCCGCTTGCTCAATATTGTTAAGATCAACCTTGAAATTCAAAAATTTAAACAAAGTTAACAAAGCATAACGAGCTGCATTCACATCTGGATCCATACCTGGTGTATCTACAAGCAACGAAAAACCTTTCATATCATACAATTTAGCAAGACCAATGCTTATCCCTGCAATACCAAAAACGTTACCAACCATCATTTTAGTGCCAAGATCTAAAACAGTCTGCATGGTATCAAGATCAGTTGCAGTACTATAAACACCCGGCACTGGATGTGCTTCATCTTTTTTAAAACCACCAATAGAAATAACATAATTACAACCTAATTCCTGCGCAAACTTTAGTACTTTACCACATAATTCGTACTGTCCAACAGTTGTTAACGCCTGAGTATTACCATACCAAATAATCAAATCCCTACCGCCGTTTTCTTGCTTAACACAATAAAGCTCATTTATAGGCGAGCATGTGCTGCCGTCTTGTGTGGTTACTGCGAAGTCTTGGAAGCTTGAAGTGACGATTCGGGCGAATCGTTTAGCTTTTAGTTCATTGATTAAGTGTAAAGATGCAATGTTAGCTACAAATCCAATGCCTGGTAAGCCTTCAATTAGAATTGGGTCATTGAGTTTTGGTGTTTCTATTACGTCGATTATGACAACCATTGGGATGTACCTTTTGTGTAGGGTATAGATTTACTGATATAATATAAGCCTACTCTACAATAAACCATAACCGTTAAAGCCGTTCTAAGTGTTATCAAGTTTTTTGGTGTAACTGTTTTGAAATAATTTTTTTATTGCTAAATGCTGTTTTTGGTTTTGAAGACACGAGAATAATATAAGTAA
>JAISPR010000155.1 GCA_031274765.1 Nitrososphaerota archaeon
TCCTTTCAACAAACAACAACGTTTCCTTCTAAAAACTTATGCATACCTTCCATATGTTCCACGCAACTACTAAAGCGTAACAAAGCTTTGTCCTCACCCACCTGTTTTGACGAAGAACCCAAATTTTTCTACAACTCCACTGCTCTTTGAACAAATAAATTATGGAACAAACATTGAAAATGGTAAAATCACATATTCTCCACTCTTGGCTCTATAGCTCTAGGATCACAGTAACATATGTAACACAGAGACATTGCAACTCTACCTATTCACGCATCTACTGACCAACAGCAATTCCCCACAGTCTCTGTATCAACACCAATAATCTCGGCAAATGTTTCACCTTTAATTAACCCCTCACATAATTTCTATCTACCCAGTTTCCCACGAACAGCTAAAAACCTTCACAAAATTGCACATAAAGAACAGAACTAAGCAACAACCCTGCGTTAGCAATTTATAAGTTTTTATAGTATTTTGATGTATTTTGCGTTACGGTAATAGATTTGACCCCTCTAGCTAAAGCTGACCAAACTCAAACCGCTCTACCTCCAAACTATACTCCAATAGATCTCGAAAAAGAAATCCGCGAATTCTGGATTAAACACCAAATACGTGAAAAACTAGAAGCCATCCAAAATTCCCCCCACCTCAAAGGCAACCTTGGATACGTCGAAGGACCCCCTACACTCAACGGCATCCCACATATCGGACATGCCCGTGGACGTATCATGAAAGATATCCGTTATAGATGGAAAACTATGGAGGGCTACTACATGCCGTTTTGGGCTGGATGGGATTGTCAAGGGTTACCCGTTGAGCTCGAAGTTGAAAAACTCTTAGGTGTACGCAACAAAAAAGAATCTATCGATAAATATGGTATGGAACGCTTCATTGAGGAATGCAAAAAAACAATTATGCGTTACCACAAAATGTGGCTTGAAGCTGACAGCACCCTTGGCATAGCCATCAATCAAGATAAAGCATATTGGACCTATGAGGACCGCTACATCGAACGGGAATGGCAAATACTCAAAGCCGCCTGGGATCAACAACTACTCGAAGAAGGTCACTATGTAGTTGCCTACTGCCCCGGATGTCAAACAAGTCTTAGCAGCGCCGAAGTCGGTTACGAAGGCAGCTACAAAGAAGTTGAAGACCCCAGCCTCTACTTTAAATTCAAAGTCACCGGTACCCCAAACGAGTATTTCTTGATATGGACCACGATGCCCTTCACCATTATAACCGACACCTTACTTGCGGTACAGCCAACCGCCGAATATGTCAAGGTCCAAGTTGGAACTGAGGTGTGGATCATGGTACGCCAACGAGTGGACGCCGTTATGGCAGATCTAGAAATCACTCAATATCAAATTATCGAAACTTTTTTAGGAAAAACCCTAGAAGGTATAGGCTATGATTATCCCCTAAAAGACGTAATTCCAAAACAAACTGAACTCGAAACCAAACATCCCCTTGTTCATCATGTTGTTGGCGAAGACTTTGTTGATGTAGACACGGCCACCGGGGTTGTGCATCTCTCTCCGGGTAATGGTGAAGATGATTTTTGGGCTGCTAATCGCAGAAGTATTCCCATCTTTGTGCCCTATGATGACGAAGTTAAATTCACCAACGAAGCCGGTATTTTTACAGGTGTGTTTGCCCGCGATGCTGACATGTTAGTCGTTGAAGAACTGCGTAGCCGCAACAGTCTTGTGAAAGTTAAAAAAATAAAACATGAATATCCTACCTGCTGGCGTAGCCACCACAAACTGGTCTGGCTTGCGCGCAAAGAATACTTTCTACGCACCGACAAAATCAACGCAAAAGTACTCAAAGCAGCCCAGCAAGTCGAATACTTCTATGACGAACCCAAAAACCGCTTTCTGGGTTTTCTCAAGGAGGGCAAACCTTGGTGCATTAGCCGAGAACGCATCTGGGGCTCTCCTTTACCCATATGGACCTGTGAAAAATGTGCCAATAAACACATAGTTGCAAGCAAAAAAGAACTGCTCGAATCAGCCCAAGAACCTATCCCAACAGACTTTGAGCTACATAAACCCTGGGTCGATCGAATTACTCTAAAATGCAAAAAATGCAACGCCACCATGCGTCGTGAAGATTTTGTGCTTGACACTTGGCATAACAGCGGCGCCTCACCCCATGCCCGTTTCACCGATAAAGAAGAAATCACCTTTGTACCCACCGCCTTTCTAACCGAGGGCATTGATCAAACAAGAGGCTGGGCAAACTCTTTGTTGCTTGAATATGTCATCCTAACCGGTGAGCCCATAGCACCCTACAAGGCATTTCTCTTCCAAGGCCTAACCCAAGATGCCAAAGGCCGAAAAATGAGTAAAAGCCTTGGCAACGTCGTACAAACAAACGAGTTACTATCTAAAACTAGTGCAGACCTCTGCCGTTTCTATATGATGCGAAAAACCTCTCCTCTGGACTTCATGAGCTTTGACACCCAAGAACTTACCCGCCGAAGTTACCAGGTGCTCTCCACGCTCTACCATCTAAGCCGCTTTTTTAGTGAAAATGCAACATTTGACGGGTTTAAACCCCAAAACTACTCCCTACAATGGACCATAGACACAAAAAAGCTTCAACCCGCCGATCACTGGCTGCTCTCAGTGTTGCAAAACAAAATCCAAGACTATACCCATAAATTAGACCGATGTGAATTCAACACAGCCGTCGCAGTCCTTGAAGATTTTGTCATCGAAACCCTTAGTCGTCTCTATGTTCCCATGATACGCAAAGAACTCTGGACCGATGAACCCGAAACATTTGAGCGCCGTCAAACTATCTATGCGCTTTTACATCATACCTTAAAAACAATTACCCTACTTTTTAATCCCATCACACCATTTCTAAGTGAACTGTTGTATCAAAAAATCTATCGCCCCCTAGAACCTCACTTGCCTGAATCAGTAAACCTGGCAACCTGGCCCAATCCAGAACAAACGCTATGCAACAAAGTTCTCGAAGAAAATTTTGAGATAATGTTGAGGGTTGTGTCAATTTCATTTGCAGCACGCCAACAAGGTAAACTCAAACGACGCTGGCCCTTGAGTCAAGCCATTATTGTTGCCCCTCCCAAATCCCTACAGGCCCTCAAAAGTCTTGAAGCGCTGTTTTTAGAACAGATTAATGTTAAAAGCGTAGAATATCTTCCAGAGGTTCCAAAACATATCTCTGGTGCGAGCTGGGTTTCCCGTCAAGAAGACGACATCACTGTGTTTATAAGCGTACAACGTGACGACACTTTGTTGGGTGAGGGTATAATGCGTGATTTAGCTCGTCGGGTTCAGGCCTTGCGTAAAGGATTGGGGTTTGTGCCAACCGAAGTGCTTGACTCTGTGCATATAGCCGAGTTGGATATTGAAAGTATGAGTTTGCTTGAACCCTATTTGGCGACTATGGGGAGTCTAGTTCGTACTCAAAGAGTGTATCTGCATGTAAATCAAAGTGAGGTTGAGCTGCAGTGGCATGAATCGGAACTTGATGGTAAAAAGATATTCATAGCCTTGCCTTAGGTGTAGTGTATGAGTGAAAATAATCAGCCTATCTATAAGTGTCCTCATTGTGCCTGCGTTTTTTTAACCCAAGTAGACCTGCAAAAACATATCGTTGCTTTTGGGTCAACAAAAGAACAGCATGAGTACAATTATAAAAAAAACCATGGTAGCATTGAATACGGTTATAGCGAAGATTAGTTTTTATGGTTGTGGGTCGATTTTTGTTACCCGTTAAGGGTTATTTTCATTTGTTGCTGTTTTACATCATATAGCCGGTGTGTTTGAGTTTTAAGGGTGTGTTGTTAAAATTTTGGTTTGAAGTGTATTGTTGTTTGTGTGTAGTGATTTTTTGATTTCAATTGTTGTTAATGAGCGTGTGTGTTTTGAGGTTTTCTTTTCGTGAAGTAATCCATTTACCGATTTCTAAGGTACTAAACACTATTGTGCCAAATAGTGCTGCTATCCCCCAATCGATTAATTCTGGCATGTGTACATCGAAAATCGTTTGTATTCCCGGTACATACAAAATTACTATTTGTAGGGCAAAGGAGCCCAGAATTGCATACCATAGATATTTATTTTTAAAGAGACCGACTTTGAACACTGGATATTTTAGTGACCTCATAGAAAGTGCTATGAATAGTTCCATCACTATCATGGCTGTTAGCAGCTGGGTTCGGGCTTCGAGCAGATAATACTCGCCTAACCATGGTTGATGTAGGAAATACGCGGTCAGTAACATTATTGTCATAAGTGCCGGCATCACAGTGAGATAGATTTTGACATCTTTTGTAAAGATGCTTTCTTTTGGTTTACGCGGTTTGCGTTCCATTAAATCAGGATCTCCTGGATCAACGCCTAAAGCGATTGCCGGTAAGCCATCTGTGACAAGATTTATCCATAGTAATTGAATTGCAGTGAGTGCGATGGCGGCTGTGCTTATGGCTTCCTTGCCTGCTGTGGTAGCGCTTAGTCCTGGTGAGAGTATGTTTGCAAGGTAGGGTACTGCAATAATGGCTATGAACATAACAAGGATTTCCATGATATTGCATTGTAGCAGGTAGGTTAGGTATTTTTTGATGTTATCAAAAATTTCTCTACCTTCCCGTACGGCTTTAACGATGCTGGCAAAATTATCATCTGCAAGTACCATATCAGCTGCTTCTTTGGAGACTTCTGTGCCGCTAATACCCATAGCAATACCTATATTGCTCATTTTGAGTGCCGGTGCGTCGTTAACGCCATCGCCAGTCATTGCGACAATATGTTTTTTTTGTTTCCATGCTTTAACGATGCGCATTTTATGTTCCGGTGAGACCCGGGCATAAATTGATACGTTCTCGACAATATCTGCGAGTTGTTCATCTGTCATTTCTTCAAGGTCTTGTCCTGTTAAAACTTGGTTCTCATTAGAATTCTCTTCGATGAGTTCAAGTTCTTTACCGACTGTAGTGGCCGTAAGTTTGTGGTCGCCTGTAATCATGACCACTCGTATTCCGGCTTTTTTGCAGACTGCTATAGCATCTTTGACTTCTGGACGGGGTGGATCAATCATGCTCATAATACCTGTAAAAACAAAATCTTTTTCCATTTCTTCGGTGAATTCTTCGTCATCTGTGAGTTCTTTGTAGGCAAAGGCGAGATTGCGCAGTGTTTGAAGGGCAAGGGCTTTGGTTATTTCTAAGTGGTTAGTCTGGTTTTCTTTGCTAAAGGTTTCTTCTTTATCATTGATTAGAATTTTACTGCATCGTTCGATGATTACCTCGGGGGCTCCTTTCATGTAGGCGATTTTTTTACCTGCTTTGATATGGATGGTGGTCATGCGTTTGCGTTCTGAAGAAAATGGGACTTCATTGCAACGTGGTTCTATTGTGTCTAACTTATTTTTTTGTACACCTGCTTTCTCTGCGGCGACAACCAAAGCGCCTTCAGTGGGATCACCTTTAATTATCCATTTGCCCGACTGATTGTCTTGTTCGAGGCCTGAATCGTTGCATAACACAGCAATTCTAAGTAACGTTTTTACGCCCTTGTCAAGAGCGATTTTTTTGTCATCAACTTGGAATTCACCTTGAGGTGCATAGCCAATCCCTGTGACTTTTATGGTCTGGTTGTTGACATAGATGCTACGTATGGTCATCTCGCCTTTGGTCATGGTGCCTGTTTTGTCGCTACAGATAACACTTGTGTTACCCAATGTTTCTACAGCAGGTAAACGTTTGACGATAGCATTACCTTTAGCCATACGGTACATGCCAATGGCGAGTGCTCCGGTAACGATGGCGGGCAAAGCTTCTGGAACAGCCGCAACCGCTAAACTGATTGCCCACAAGATCATATCAAGGATGGGACGTTGCTCAATAACTATTCCAATGACGCCCACGCTTATCGCGACGGTTAAAGCTAAGATACTTATCCATTTTCCTACTCCCGCTAAGCGTTTTTCAAGTGGTGTTTGTTCCTGAGGGGTCGCTTGAACCATTCCTGCGATTTTTCCAAATTCCGTCGCCATGGCTGTGCTGGTTACAACTGCTTTCCCCCTGCCATAAGCAATGGATGTTCCGGTGAAAACCATATTTTTTTGTTCACATAGTTGTGTCTGTTCAGCTAAAATATTTGTTGATTTTTGTACTGGTGAGGATTCACCTGTCAGGGGAGCCTCGTCAATTTTGAGTGTAAAGGTCTCTATGATTCTGCCGTCGGCTGGAACTTTATCACCGGCATAGAGCAACATGACATCACCAAGAACCAGTTCAGATGCAGGGATTCGAGATTCTTTGCCGTTTCGCAAAACACTCGCGGTGGGGGTGGTCATTTTTTTGAGGGCTTCCACAGCTTTTTCACTGCGGTACTCTTGAGTAAAACCCAAAATTGCACTGGCCATAACGATTATGAGAATGATTGCGGCATCTATCATTTCATCCATGGAATTTTGATAGATGCCAACCCCTATGGAGAGCGCTACAGCGAAAAGCAGAATAATCATTAATATATCGGTGAATTGTCCAAGCAGAATCTTTAGCGGGGGCTTGCGTTTTTCTTTTTTGAGCTCATTTGGCCCATATGTTATGAGCCGTTGTTTTGCCTCTTGAGCAGTTAACCCGTTGCTGCTTGTTTTTAACTCATCCATTGTTGCTTCAAGTGTTTTGCTGTGCCAGTGTTTAACCAATTTTTATGTTCTCTATTATACGCTTCTTGTCAAGGTATATAGGTTTTAACGTATTTCGCTACTTAATAAATAAAATAGTGTTTTGCATTTAAACAACTAAACACTGCAATTATTGCATGAAAAATTTGATAAACTAAACATCACTCAACAACTATTTTATCATGTTTATGTAAACCATTCTATAGAACACAATAAATCCATTTTCTAACAAACTTATGTTTTGGAAAAGATTGTCACACAATTTACAAAAGCTGGTTTGTTGATTTGAATCTAAATTCAAGTTTTAAACATATCTTTTGAGTTACATACATGACATATTATACGATAGCATCACAGACAATTCACAAAATTAAAAATGAGATGTTTCACTATCTTGGGTGATACCTTGTATTTTTCCTCTAAACCTGTCTATGTTCCAATTATGTCCCATTCAAACACTATCCAAACAAATCTTATGAACCAAATTTCCATTGAAGTGCAATGAAAAAACACCCCAAGATACATCGTTTTTTCATAGGACTTTTTGACCCTGCCCGCATGCTTTGACAAGAACCAATTATCATTTGTTAACCATACACCGGCTCAGGATACCGCTGGCGATAAGCTTTGCTGTGAACATAGAGCGAAATAACGCCCACGACAAAAACAAAAAGACTAACCAAATATAGCATCCAGGTAAACGGTAAACCATAGTTCATAATCTGTTTCTGCCACTCCCAAGCAAAGTCAACTTTATTTTGAAGCGGCCATGCTCCCACCACAACATACGCAAACCCAAATACTGTCAAAACGAACGCTGCATATTGACTCTTTGCCGTTAGAGGACGCAATCCTCGTATGGTTACATCACAGAGCAGGATAACGCCGACAAGTAACGCGGGAAGACTAGTGACAAAGAATATGGGGCTAATTGCACTACGCGGTATGAGTGCTTGAGTAGCAAACGGCGCTACATTAAATATATCCTTACCCCAGTCAAAGAAGGTCCATCCACCCAAAATTACCGCCGAGAGATAAAAAGCACCATAAGCCGCCAAAAACAAACCCAAAGATAACCTATGGTCAGCTATGTAGCTAGCAATACTGTGCAAAGAGACATTTTGGTTCATGGACCACTCATGTACTATTCTAAGGAGTTTTTCCATATATTACTTTTCAATCGGTATGTATATGAATGAATGCAAAAGCTCTAAAACCCAATTATGCATTATATAGTGGTGACTGTAATGAAGTATGAAACTACCCTACAAAGTATCATACCAAGTACGGTTGATGTGGCCCGATTTAGATTTATCCGTCCCAAAGGCCTTGACTACAAGCCGGGGCAATTCTTTTTTGTAAACCTGTACCATCAAGGAAATAATCTACGCAAACCATTTAGTTTTAGCAGCAGTCCCACAGAACCAGACTATATCGAATTTACCAAAAAACTAAGTGACAGCAAATATTCCGCGACCCTTCGGGCTACTAAGCCCGGCGACTGGGTACAAATTGATGCACCCTATGGCAAATTCACCTTCGAGGGGGAATACCCAAAAATTGCTCTTTTAGCAGGCGGCATTGGTATAACACCCTTTAGAAGTATGATCAAATATGCTATAGACAAATCTTTGAATAGTCATATTATTTTATTCTATAGTTGTCGCACAGTCAATGATATCATGTTTAAAAATGAATGGGAAGCAAATCAGAAAAATAAACACTTAAAAGTGGTTTTAATCATCAACGAAGCCACACCAAACTGGTCTGGTAAAACCGGAGTCATTGATGTTGATCTAATTAAACAGGAACTGCCTGATTATAAGGAACACATCTTTTTTGCCTGTGGACCTCCAGGTATGGTAAAATCTATGCAGCTTCTGATTGAAAAGTTGGGTCTATCAAAAGAACAACTCAAGCTGGAACATTTCACAGGATATGTTTGAGGTGTGGGTTTAGAAACAGCTAAGCGATAACATGAGAAAAATCGTGTAAAAAAAGAACTATTAAATTTGTGAATATGTTAAAACCACCTCAGATATATTTCAGATTTACTTGCTAAAAATTGTTTGATCTCGCAAATTATCGCCGATCTGTTCCTTACCTGTTGAAGTAGCTTTTAGGCTATGTTGTTGGATGTGTACGTTTTAGCGGACATTTTGTGTCACACAGATCCGCGCTGATTTTAGAAATTGACTGGATGCACCGGTGGTTGTGAGTTTAACTTGGGTACCGCGGCGATATGTGGATTGGTGTATGTAGTTTGTTTTCGTCAGTTAGCGTGTTGGTCGTATTGAGGGTTAAGTTATCCAGATTTTGGTTGGGACCTGACTTCTCGGTTTAAGTGTAATATACGAACCTAAAAATTTCAATGGAATATAGCACCACTTAAAAATTACACCGTCAAATCTAAATCAAAAATTCAAAACCAAAAATTCAAGATGGAGCACTCGTTGCCTGAGGCTACGTTTTTGGTTTTTCTTACGGGTAAGGTGATTTGTTCGGGAATAGCAAATGAAGAAACGCTGAAAAAAATGGTAAGAGACTTCTGCAATAACTGATGGAGAAAAAAGCAGTAGAGCAAACACTAAGTAAAGTTTACTTAAAATAAAAATAAACCAAACAGTCATTATTGCTCTATCATGTGAGTTAAATATTTTTCAAACCTATCCAATAATACATAGAATTTTTGTGCTATAATTAATTGAGCAAATTTGATAACCATGCTTTGATAGTCTTCCTCATTGCCTAATCGTAGCATTTTTAAATAATTCTCTCGTTCAGATCCTAAAAACAAAAACCTGGGATAATCTTTTTCATTTAACATATAGTTGAATAATTCTCGGCCTACACGTCCATTTCCATCAGTAAAGGGGTGGATCATCTCAAAATTGTAATGAAAAAGCACTGCTTCCTCAAAAGGATAATACCCCTCTTCAAGAGCCGAATAATATTTTTCTACAAGTTTAGTTAATTCTTCTTCAATAAGCTCTGAGGGAGTTACCATAAAATCACAACCTGTAATGTCTATATCATCAATACGTCTAAACTTGCCTGCAGAGTCAAAATCAATGTTATTCATTATTAACGCATGTAGTTTTTTTATAAAGACTACTGTCACTTTTCCAGTGTAATTATCTCGGTAATTTTTAACGTTTATAAAATTTTGTATTTCGTTTATTTCTCTTAACTTTTTATCGTTAGGTAATATGCCATTTATCAGCAAATCATGCGTTTGCTTTAGACTTAAAGTGTTGCCTTCTATAACGGTTGTTCCATGTACATATTTTACTTCAAAGTCCTGTTCATACACAGCCACTTCATTAGCTGTTAACCATTTATTTAACTGCTTATATGTGGAACGGAGCAGTTCCAATTTGTTTATAGTCTCTTTGTCTAAATGTTTGGTTTTAAACAGACCACTTCTTATTATAGCCTTTTTTTCTATTGCGCGGTTTTCTATTTCGTGCGCATGTTTTTGGCATAGTTGTTTGAATTTGGCGTCTGTGGGTTTGCGTTGTCCTATGTATTTGGTGATTTTTCTTTTTTCGCCATTAATTTTTATGTCTTTTACAATGTAGTGTTGTGTTCTGTTGTTTTTTGTAATTCGTTGTTCAAGCCGGTAAGTAAAGTTTGGTTTATTGTTCGACATGGTGTTTTCGCTTCAACACACCTACATGTGACCACTATTATTAAAATTTTATTTAAATGTGGTTACACAATTGAAATATTTCAAAAACACACCAATTTATCATAAACCACATAACCTGAACAATGAAAAACAACAAATACAACGCCCCTAACATCTAACGAATTATCATATAACTTCTAAAAATGTGATTGCCCAGAAGAATAGGTTACCTAAAGGTGTATGGTAAGGGTAGATGAAGAAGGTTATGGCGGTATGTTGGAGAGGTCAGAACAATGTCATTAACTCAACGCGACTACGAACACATGCTAAAAGCATATGTCGAAATCAAGCGTATGTATACAATCAGAATTAGGACTTAATGTGGTTGCCATAATAAAGGGGATAGGCAAAGAAGCTGAACTAAACAAATGGAAAACAAAACAATTCGCCATATACCGGCTGGTGGTAGTTTGCATAACAGTTTGCATAGTGATTATTTTAGTCGCTATTTCAGTTTCAATGTCAGTAATATCAAACAACATTTCGGGCGCTGGCAACGATGGTTTTTTACACCAGCTGCTTCGCCCACGCCCGTCCCCCAATTTTTCACTAAGCGACGGAAATATCCGAACGTCAACAAAATTGTCAGGTAGCACATGCTGGTATGATGTAGGCGTTAGGAACTTGGGCGGGGACGGCCAGCAGACTATATATTGTCAATTCACACAAGGAGGAACAAAGGTACTCGTAGCCAAACCATATCTTCGCAATGCTGAATACCCAACGGTAACTTTTGAATTCTCAGGTACAGTTTTTGGTCAATTTCGGATGCACACTGCAGGCATGGATATAAATAAATGCCAAACTTGCCTCATGGGTAGCCGCACAAATGGCTTGAGCAGTTTCTATGTGCATTACTACTTTGTTATTTGCGTTTTATTTTCAACGGTTTATTTTGCTACAACAGAAGATTATAAACTAAGGTTGATTTAAATTTAAAACGAAAAGGTGTGAATTTATTTTCACACAAATTTTTTCTAAAAAAACAAAAAGTCTTTTTTAACTTATATTAATTTATTTTAAGGACATTAACATTACAACTAACTGGGATTGAATGCATACTTATGCGAACAAAGCAAGATATTTTTTCGTTAGTCGATTAAGAAAAATCATTTTGTTCTTTGTGGATAAGGTAAGATTAAACAGTATATTGCGTTGTAAAATTTATGTGTCTGCGATACCAAATGCAGAAGCGATTAAATCGATAGGCATTTAGGTTACAAACCCATATATCCATAAGTTGATGCATATGGCGCTGGTGAAGATTAATCAAATCTTAGAAGGCAAATACACAGACCAAAAAGTCACTGTACGCGGCTGGGTCTATCGTAAGCGTGAAGGAAAAGACCTCATATTTCTCTTAATCCGTGACTCTTCAGGAGTAATTCAATCAACCATTAAAAAAACCAGTCCCAGCTGGAGTGAGGCTCAAAAACTCACAATCGAATCCAGTCTTATATTGGAAGGTAGTGTTAAAGCCGATACACGTGCCCCTGGCGGTTTTGAAATCGGCTCAGACAACCTCACAATTATTGGCTTAGCCGAAACTTTCCCTATAAGCAAAGATAAAAGTGAAGAATTCATCCGTGATATGCGTCATCTTTGGCTTCGAAGCCGTAAAATGAATTTGATCATGAAAGTTCGTGCCAAAACCATAGAAGCGGCCCGAGAATATTTTAACCAACAAAGCTACACTGAGGTTTCCCCTCCCATGTTTATCTCAGCAGCCGTAGAAGGAGGCTCTACCTTGTTTGGTTTAAAATATTTTGATCAGCAGCTCTACTTAACCCAGAGCAGTCAGCTTTATCTGGAAATCTTGATGTACTCCATAGAAAATGTGTACTGCATTGCCCCATCATTTCGCGCTGAAAAGAGCCGTACAATCCGGCATCTTACTGAATATTGGCATATAGAAGGCGAGTGGGCATTTGCCGATATGGATGACCTCATAAAGTTTGAAGAAGGCTTAATGACTCACATCTGCCAGACCGTTGCGGTTAAATGTGAAAAAGAATTCAAAGAACTCGGTGCAGACATTGAAAAACTCAAAGCCATAAAAACACCGTTTCCCCGCATCACCTACAAAGAAGCCATAGCGCGTCTCAAACCTAAAAATCCCCAACTTGACTGGGGTAGCGACTTGGGGTATGAGGACGAAAAAATACTCTCCGAAGACTTTGGTCAGCCCTTCTTTGTTTACGATTACCCAACAGCCATTAAAGCGTTCTACTGTAAAACCTACAAAGACCATCCCGAAGTGGCTATGTCTGTGGATATGATGGTGCCCCGTATCGGCGAAATAAGTACTGGTGGTGCAAGAGAAGATAACAAAGACATCCTTGTCAATCGTATGAAAGAACAAGGATTAAATCACGAAGATTACGAATGGTACACAGACCTAAGACGTTATGGCACAGTACCGCATGTAGGTTTTGGCATGGGTTTAGAACGGCTGCTGGTATGGATGCTAGATCTTGACAACATTATTGATGCTATCCCCTTCCCCCGAACAACCCGGCGATTCTACCCCTAAATTCACAACAAACACACGTGCTGTGTTATTTTGAATTATTTTACAAAAATTTGGTATTTTTTGCCAATTTTTGCCCAAATATTTTGATTTATCACAAATATTCACAAAGTAATCCTGCAATCACTTCTCAATAATTGTTACGCCGGTTTTACCCTGTGCGTTTGTTGTGCCCCTAACATTTTGCACTGCAAAAGCCGTTCTTTTTATTCTATTCTCCCTATAACCATAAACTCATAATAACCCCTGGCAATAGGCCCCGTGATTTCTTATTGATGAACAATATGTGGTGTAAAAACATTTTATAATAGACAAAGAAAAGGCCTCTATCTGTGTCTTCTTCTATTTGTTTAGCGGCAAAAAGCTACAAAGCACCTTGAAAATAGCCGAGCAATCCACAATTCTTAAATCGCCCCTGTAATGAGCTTAATGGACTACAAAAATGCCAGATAACACTGATGGGCAAACAAAGCTTAAGGCACTAAAAATTTCTGCGATAGCCATCTCTAGTGTGGTATTTGTTGAAATCGTCGTAGGTTTATACGTTAATAGTTTAGCTATAATCAGTGATGGCCTGCATGCTATGCTTGATGCATTTACCTGTGTAATGCTGTTTTTTACTGTACGCGAATCGCTCAAACCGCCTGATGAAGAACACACCTATGGACATGAAAAATTTGAATCCATAGGCGGCTTAATCGGTGGCATAATTCTCATAGCCGTAGCCGCTCTGATATTTTACGAAGCCGCCCTTAGATTGCTGGAGAATTCTCAACTTTCCAATGGTATAGAATATGCTGGTTTTATCGCCCTTGGTTATGCACTGTTTATTTCCATTCTAAGGGTTACGATTTTCAAGAGAGTCAGCCATGTTGAGGGGGCTTCCATGAAAGCAGGTTTTTATGATGCTATCTCTGATTTAGGTTCCACCCTTATTGCGCTATTGGGATTTGCTTTAGCGCTGTTGGGTCTCTCAAACGCAGATGCTATATCTTCCATCTTCCTTGGTATCATGCTTATCTATTTAAGCACTAAATTAGCTAAATCTAGCATTATGGAACTAAGCGATACAGCCTCAAAAGATCTGATGGAAAAAATCCGCCAAGTCATCCAATCATGTGATAATGTGGTAAAAATCATCAATCTCAAAGTTCGTAAAGCTGGCTCTAAAGTGTTTATTGATGTTTCAGTGCAGGTTCCAGATGTTATGAGTCTTGAAGACGCTCATGCCTCAGCATCCAGAATTGAAACTTGTCTAAAAGATGCCTGTGGTAATGTCGATGCAACCATACATGTCGAACCTGCTGACAAAGAAAATACGATAAAACAACGAATTGAAAAGCTCGCAACAATTGAGGGTGTTAGAGAAGTTCATGAAATAGTTGTTAACTATGTAGGTGGCAAACTCTATGTCACTTTGCATGCCTGTGTTAACTCAGATTTATCTGTAGAAGATGCTCATCGATTAGCTGAAGTTATAGAACAGCGTCTCTACCACGAAATCATACCCCTTGAAAACGTTACTGTACACATGGAACCCGCCAATATTGCCTTCTCTCAAGAACAAATAAACGAAGGGTATCTGCAAAAAATCATAACAGACGCCGCTGTGCACATAGATAGTAATTTGCAAATTAAGCGGGTGGTAACCTATATTGCTGAGAACAAACGCTATATTAACATAGATTGTTGTTTTACGCGTTATGTTCAAATAAAAGACGCTCATCATATAGCTTCTTTGCTTGAAAAGGAAACTAGGTCGCATTTTGTTTATGCTATTGTAACAGTACACATCGAACCCAAACAACTATAGTATTCGATAAGGTGTAAAACAAATGCTTAATAGTGTACTGATTTAGAATGGCTATTTGACGGGGTGCTACTTTATGATGCTTGAATTATACGCAGAATTCTTATGAGTGAAAATCTGGGTAAAGGTGCAGAATTTTTGTTTGGTTTGGTTTCTGTTTAAGGAACAGTTAAGCGGTAACCTGAGAAAAATTGTGTAAAAAAGAATTGTTAAATTTGTGGATATGTTAAAACCGCCTCAGGTATGCCTCAGATTTACTTGCTAAAAATTGTTTGATCTCGCAAA
>JAISPR010000160.1 GCA_031274765.1 Nitrososphaerota archaeon
AAGTGTCCGGTTGGTTACATGTGTGATACTCCTTGTACTGTGCCTGCTTTGCCAACGGTGATAACTGCTGTTGATAATGTGATTCGTGTTTATTATGTGACTGATCCATGTCAGACTCGTGATTTAACCTATATGGTGAAATACACTCTTGATGGTGTTGAAGTTGTAGCCGATACTTACACTGTGATTGTTCCAGTATGGATTAATGATCCAGCGGATGTTATAGTGGTTGTAGAATCAATTAGTGCAACAAACGATCGCTATATAGGCTATCAGTTAGTGAATGATCCATTCGTAGCCCCTGCAACTGTACAGAACGGCGATGTAATTATTGTTCCATACACTAAATACGTTGATGAGATAGTGATGACTGGTATAAACTGGAATAATGGTAATGGTAATGGCAATGGTAATGGTATCAATCAGTTTAGTGTTAACGGTGTTACGTTGAAGAACAACAAGAACTATATAGCTCCTGCGAGTTTCGATGATGCTATTTTAAAAGCACCCAATAAGAATGATGAGACTGCACTCTATACTGTTGATGAGCGGACTGTGACAAATGGTGTTGGTACATATGTGAAGGTCTATGATGTGCGTGTTGCTCTCTTTGATGCTCAAGCTGGTGTTTGGAAGATCTATGGTGGAACGATAGAAGTGAATAATCCCGGTGGAAATGAGGCTCAAACGGTTAATCTACGTTTGATTTCCTCAATTTCCTAATTTTTTCTTTTTTTCCATAGGTCCATAATTCAATAACACGTCAATTATACATCTTTTAAAGATATAAACGCGGCATGAAAAACAACCCCAAACCACAAATACAATCCAACCACAACTAAAATAAATAACAAACAAACCAAAACCCACAAAAAACACAACACACAAAACCAAACCCACAAACCAAACCAAACAACAAACCACCACCAAAACACCCCAAACACACCAGACTACAACAAATACTCACACAGGCAACGCACGCCACTCAGCCTCAACAACAACCCACAAACCCAAAATCCTCTGCCACCGCCGCCCAAAACCCACCCAACCCAAACCTCACCAAAACACTCCCGAAAAACAACCCTGCTAACAACCCTAAACAAAACCCAACCTCCCCAGACTGTCCAAAAAATAACAAAATCCCTAAGAAATAAGAAAAAATCGATTTTCTCCGTCTGTTTTCACCAAAAACACAAAAATTTAATTCTTCGTCAAATCAGGCGGTAGGTCAACAAACTTCATTACATAGTTGTTGCATGGAACATAAAGGAAACATAAACAAGTTTAGAAAAAGAATGTGAGCGCACCCACCTAAAATAGCGAAAAACCAAAAAGTTTTCAAATAGCCTCTTACGCAAAAATCTTTGTAATTGAGTGCTCATAACACCTGGGTACCGCCACCTACCCGTTAAACAACCCGGCAACTACATTTAACCGCTGAAATTTTCGTCCCGCTCAGTATCTTGCTACGTTTGCTTTTGGTGCATATCTGTATTTGTACACAAAGTTTTTGAGTTCTTTCAAAATTGGTTGAAGGGACAAATAAGTTTTGTTAGGCCAGTAGTTCTATGGAACACAAAAAACAACGCCATATTTAGGGAAGAAAATAGGGCAACCACCTAAAACAGCGAAAGACCTATTCTATCTCATTTTAGTGTGAGTAGCTAAATACTCTTTTTATGTGTAGAGCAAAACTCTTAATAGCTTAGCTTTAATCAGTGGAACTTATGAGTCTGACCAAACAAATCGAGCAAAAATGGCAAAAGCGCTGGGAAGACGCAAAGCTCTTTGAAGCCGATCCAGATCCAAGTCGTCAAAAAAAGATGGTGTCCTTTCCATTTCCCTACATGAATGGTCCTTTGCATGTGGGTCATGCTTTTACGGCTTCTCGTGTGGATGCTTATGCCCGTTTCAAGCGGATGCAAGGGTTTAATGTGCTTTGGCCTTGGAGTTGGCATTGGACTGGGCAACCGTTACTTGGGGCTTCTCAGCGTGTAGCGCGGGGCGATGAAGCCTATATCAGGGTGCTTTGCGAAGTTGATGGTGTGCCTGAGGTGGAACTTAAAAAGTTTGTTGACCCTCTCTACATGGCTCAGTATTACACTAATGAGGGTCGTTTTGCGGTTAAAAGTATTGGATTCTCGGTGGATTGGCGGCGAGAATTTACTACTGTAATGCCTGTTTTTCAAAAATTCATTGAGTGGCAGTATAAAAATCTCAAAGAAAAAGGTTATGTTACACGGGGTACGCATCCTGTGGTTTGGTGTCCCAAAGATAAATCGCCTACAGGTGATCATGATCGTCAAAGTGGTGAAGGTGTTACCCCTGAAGAATATACTCTTATAAAATACCGTCTGGATGATGGTAAAATTTTGCCTGCTGCTACTTTTCGTCCTGAAACAGTTTATGGTATAACAAATATTTGGCTAAATCCCGATGTCACATATGTGGAAGCTGATGTTGATAATGAAACTTGGATAGTTAGCCAGCAAGCAGCCGAGAAACTCAAAGAGCAACAGCGTCAAGTAACTGTTAAATGCGCTTTTTTGGGTCGTGCGCTTATTGGTAAATTTTTCACTAACCCTTTAACTAACCTTAAATTTCCTATTTTGCCCGGATGGTTTGTTGACCCCAAAACTGCTACTGGTGTTGTTTATAGTGTTCCTGCTCATGCTCCCTACGACTATTTGGCGTTGCGTGATCTGCAGAAAAAGCCTGAAGTGTTTGTTCAATTTGGATTAGATTCAGCAATGGTTTTAGCCATTAAACCTGTTTCAATTATTAAAGTTGATGGGTTTGGTGAATATCCTGCTGTTGAGCTTGTTGAAAAGATGGGTATCGTTGATCAAAATGATTCCAAAGCCAATGAAGCCACCAATGAACTCTATAAAAAAGAGTTCCACAGTGGCCTACTCAAAGCCAACTGCGGTATATACGCTGGTCAAAGTATTCGTAAGGTTAAAGATGCTTTGAGCACTGACTTTAAAGGGTTGGGCGTTGCTGATGGCATGTATGACCTAAAAGAGGCGGTGGTCTGTCGTTGTATGACTCAGTGTGTCGTCAAAATTCTTTCAGACCAATGGTTTCTCAACTACTCTGATCCTCAGTGGAAAGATCTCGCTCACCAAGTAATCACTCAACTCAATATTTATCCCGACTCAGCTAAGCCTTGGTTTAACACTGTTATTGACTGGCTGCGTGAGTGGGCATGCGCAAGAACCACTGGTTTTGGTACACCCCTGCCTTGGGGCAAGGGATGGATAATTGAGACCCTTAGCGACAGTACCATATACATGGCGTTCTATACCATAAATGCCCAAATAAAAAGAAACAACATCCAACCTGATTCACTCACATTTGAAGTATTTGACTATATCTTTTTAGGTAAAGGAGACAAAATTTTAGTTGCAAAAACTGCAAACCTCAGCATTGAGTTGTTAGATGAGATGAGGCGTGAATTTCTCTATTGGTACCCTTTTGATTTGCGCAATAGTGCTAAAGAATTGGTTCCAAACCATTTATCTTTTTGTATATTCCATCACGCCGCATTGTTCCCGCCTCAACATTGGCCCAAAGCCATAGGTGTCAACGGTATGCTCATGGTTGAAGGGCAAGGTATGCACAAAAGCAAAGGTAATTTTGTCACCTTAAAAGGTGCAGTTGAAAAATATGGAGCCGATGCTACTCGTTGTGGTTTGTTACTGGGTGCTGAGGGTATGGATGATCCCGATTGGCGAGCTGACAATATTGTTGATTTGAAATTCAAATTTGATTCCCTTCTGAGTTTTGCGGGTAATATTATTGTATCTGCAAAACAAGATGACGATACAGCATTGGAGCATTGGCTGGTAAGCCAAATGCAACAACGTATAAGCGATGTTACAACTGCACTTGAAGAACTTAAAACCCGCACTGCTTTGCAAAACGCATTGTTTGAAACCTGGAATGACATAAAATGGTACCTCCAGCGCAAGGGCAACTCGGAAGCTAAAGCGCTAGGTGAGGTAGTTAGGGACTGGTTAAAGTTGCTTGCGCCATTTGCGCCATTTCTTTGTGAAGAACTCTGGAGCCAAACAGGCGAGACTGGTTTTATTAGTATCGCAAAATGGCCGATTTATGATGCTGGAAAAGTGGATGTGATGGCATTGGAACAAGAAAACCTTGTCACCGATGTTATGGCTGATACCAATAACATTTTGAAAGCCATGAAAATTTCGCCTAGTCGCATCGTTTACTACACAGCGGCATATTGGAAATGGCGGGTTTATCTAAAAATTGTTGAAAAAACTTTGACTGGAGAAGTTAAAATTAATGAGTTAATGAGAGAATTTGTTGCTGATACGGCATTTAAACCCCACATCAAAGACATTGCACCCTTAGTACCCCGTATTATAAAAGCTCTAACCAAAATTTCAAGCAGCCGCAAAACAAACATGACAAAAATCAACGTAATCGACGAAAAAGCCCTTCTCATAAATGCGGCCAAATTTCTAAAAGATCGTTTCAACGCAGACATAGCGGTCTATAGCGAATCTGAGGCTCAACCGTTTGACCCCAAACACCGTGCAGTAATGGCGATGCCTTACCAGCCGGCAATATATGTTGAATAACAAACGCATTCAAGTGAATCAGACTGCGCAAAAAGTCAAAAAACAATGGCACTAAACGCTGCAGATAGCTCATATCGCCTCATTTATTGCTGTATGTAGTGGTTTTGGTGAATTTTATCGAGTTTTTGCGCAGTCTGGAATACCAATTGTTTCCTGTAAGCGTTTGCTATGCTCTTTGCCAAATCAGGGTGGTCCTAAGTTTTGTTGTGGCCTAATAGTTGTATGCAATACTGGATAACATAACAAAGTTGGTGAAGAAATAGTGAGCGTATCCAAAAATAATGAAAAGCAAACCAAATTAACCCCGATAAATCCACAATACATAGCCTAAATACTGTATCTTTCCACTCCGATATTATTAAAAGTAACCAGCGCAGAAAAAGTAGGGGTAATCCTGTGAGTATCGAGTTTCCTGAAGCCTACATCTTAGCTCAACAGATGAACAAAGAACTAACCGGCAAACAACCCCTCACTTGTACATTACAGAACTGCACTAAACTCCAAAACCTGGGCTTTATCAATACACATATTTCCGATTTTGAACGATTATGCAACAAAACAATTAAAACCGTTATCTGTCAAGGCACTGGTATACAAACCAAATTTTCTGATGCCCTAAACCTGCTCTTAGCACCTGAATACGGTGGAATAATTCTCTTCCACAAAAAATCTGACCTAACTCCAAAAAAGTTCCAACTCAAAATAGACTTCACAGACCAAACCGCATTAACCGTAACTCTGACGGGTATGGGTGTAATTCATGCCCTACTGGACAATGAACTCTACAACAGCTATGTATATCGACGTGATTTTTCACAAACTGTTTCCCCAAGCGCTGAAGCCTTTAAGTTTGATAGTTTCTCCGCGGCGCTTTTGAAAAAAAACGTGAACCTCAAAACCGCACTGGTGGGTAGAGATGCGGTTGTCACTGGCTTGGGTAACAGCGCTTTCCAAGATATTCTCTATCACGCCGGTATTCATCCCAAACGAAAAGCCTCAAAACTCACTAAAGTGGAACATCACAGACTCTATGATGCCATACAACTGGTGATAACTCAGAGGCTAAAGCTGGGCGGCAAAATCCAATTTGTTGATCTCTACAATAAACGTGGCGGCTACAAACCCGCCATGGCTTCTGATATGGGTGGTCAGCTGTGTTCTATATGTGGTGCGGTTGTGGTGACGCTAAATTTCGGTGGTGGCCACTGTTGTATATGTCCTGGCTGTCAAAAGTAGCTTCTCACCATAGATTAAACTCTGGGTGTAAGCATTAAGTTTTAAAAGGTTGACATAAATATCCCAGTTACTCTACATGTGTTGGTGGTTGAATGGGAATTAAACTATCCAAATCCGATAAAGCCTTCATCCAAAAGCTCCCCGTTGGACGTCTAGCAACAGCAACTGAGGATTGTGAACCTGTTGTGAGACCGGTTTGGCCAGTTTTTGACGGTGTCCACTTCTATATAGCTTCTGACCCTGACACCCCTAAATTGGAGCATATCGAGGCTAACCCGCAAGTTTCTTTAGTTATCGATGACTATGACCGTGAAAATTGGTCTATTATAAAGGGTATTCGTATTCAAGGTGAGGCTGAGTTGCTCTGGACTGGTGAAGAGTATCGTTATGCGCATGATTTGCTCAAAGAAAAGTTTCCTGAGTATCAAACAGAAGCGGGCGGTTGGAAAGAAGGGGATTTGCCTATAATTAAGATAATCCCTACTAGCTTTTATCGTTGGGCTCAGGGCCGCTGGAAGTAGTTGTCGTCATTTGGGGTTAGCCTTGCGTGCTTGATATGTTTGCTTAAAGTGGGCTCTTTGTGCATCTGTTATTTTGTTATAGTACAGTAGTTTAAGAAATGTGCTTTTTAAAATAGGTGTGTGATAGTGTCATGGTTGGTGGGATGAAACGTTAAATTGGGTAGTTTTGATGTATATTTGTTGGTTTTAGGAAAGAACTGGGATTGTTAACAACGTAAATCCCCAAAAATATTTAGGTGCATGACGCTCATTATCCTTGTTTAATACCCTCAAAATCTCCCTCCCCATTAGATAAACCCGAAAAAATATGGTTATTCGTCAAATCAGGTGGGTTGGGTCAATAAGTTTTGTTGCGGTATATGTTGTATGGGGCATAAGGGAGAAGATAGCAAGCTTGAAGAAGGGTGAATGGGTGCACCCACCTAAAATAGCGAAAGGCCAAAAATATCTGGCTACACTCAATCTCATTTCATAAATTGTTTTAACCTGAAAAAATTTGTTTTGCGATATTGGTTTGTGTATTTATTTGTAATGAGTTATTGTTTGTGGGTTTGTTTTGAGTGTTTTTGTTTGTGTGACTGGTTTTTGTTGATGTTTTTGGTTATTGTTTTTGGGTGTGTTTTTATACACCTATGATGATGCGTGTATTATGGGTGTATTTATTTTCGTGTTTTGTGCATATAGCTGGTGCTGTTTATTCGTTTTTATGTGAAAAGTTTGATTATCAGGATAAAAGTTTAAAATGATTATATACCAATAATTTTTCGGGAATTTACGTTTGCAGGATTGGCTTTTGCTTTTTTAGGATTTATGCCCCATAGACTCAAAGGTAAGCGTTGAGCCTTATGTCCCTTAATTTTTTGTGGGTGGTTTAGGGTGGTTTGTGAGGTTGGACATTTAAGTACTATGTTTAGTTGAGGTTATCTATAGTGGCGGTCACATAGAAGGGATGATAGCTAATCATAGAACACGACCAAAAATTTTGCCCAAACCCTTAAGGGAAAGGCTTATTTGCTAACTATAGTAAATTATTAAATGATCATAGATGACGCTTAAAACTGCTAAAACCTTAGGTCTTATGGCAAGTATAATCTCAATTGTTTCTCCCCTGATTATAACAATTGTCCAAGGTGCCGTTTTACTCCAATTTATCAACTTTATCCTTTCTTTTGGTTCAAACCTAAACTCGGGAGGTGCACTAAATCTTGAGCCTTTTCTCTCTACATTTACCCTGTTTCAATATGTCACGTTTGGATTTGCCGGGTTATCTATGATTGGGTATGTGCTATTTATGGTGGCGATGTATCTGTTAGCCCAGCATTACAATACACCAAAAATTTTCCGTAACCTCCTCAACGTCCTGCTGATACAGATAACTGCTGGAGTGGCTACAATCGCTGTGGCAATTATTTGTCTGCTCGCCACTTTGGGATCATTTACATCCGCTGGTTCTACTGGCGTGCCTTCTTTTGTAATGAGTTTTCTTTTTATTATACTGGCGGTGGTCGTGGTGTGGTATGCCCTATCGATTTATTGTGGTTTGCTCTACAAGCGATCCTTTGATTCCCTAGCTGAAAAGACAGGTGTAGACCGCTTTAAAACAGCAGGACTAATCTATCTAGTTGGTATAATACTGCCTTTGCCTTTCGTGATTTGGATAGCTTGGGTTTTTGCGGCCATAGGTTATCACGATATTTCAACCGATCAGCCATCTGATGCAGTTTATCAGTCGCCACAAGATACTAAAACAACAAAACGTTGTTCGCATTGTGACGCTGAAAACCTGCTAGATTCAAGCTATTGTTGTGTGTGTGGGCGTCAAATACAGTCACAAATGGATTTGACTGCTGAGTCGTTTGATATTAAACCCTGACTCAAAACAATATTTCTCCACACAAATCATCGCTACTCTTGCCCAAGAGTCCAGCAATCTTTATATCTAAATACTTACATTCGGCAGTTTGGGAAAAAAATATTTTGAATTGTTTATATTGCAGGTTGTTGTGTGTTTTGGTTATTTTTACAATGATTTTCTTATTTTTTCGAATATTTTTTGAGCATGATTTAATTTTTGACTGTTTTAGGTCAAACTGTCGAATGTAAGTAAATATAATTGTCTAGTATAAATTTGGTTATTCGTCAAATCAGGTGGGTAGAGTCAATACGTTTTGTTGCGGTATAATGTTGTATGGAACATAAAGGCGCACATAAGCGAGCTTGAAGAAGGAAGAATGGGTGCACCCACCTAAAACCTGATTTCTCGGCATTTTTGTACTTGAATTTTGGTGTGGTGGTTATTTTGAGGGTGTGTTTGTTTGTTGTTTATGATGATATTTTGCAAAAGACGGTGATACCTATTTTGAAGGCCAAAATTTTTAATATAGTCTGCTATAATCGTTTGTGTATGGTATTTTCTGTCCAACCGGAAAACCTTATGTATTTTACCGGTATGATTACCTCACATAGATGATGTTAACATTGCATGTAAAAAAACAAACTGAACCCCCCGCTAAGACCTGTAAAAGTGATCCACGTATACAGTTAGTGGATGAACTTAAAGTTGAATGGAAAAATATGTGGCTTGAACAATTTAACGACAAAATTAGAGCCGAGGGTATTTCAGTTGCAGATTATGAACGGCTAAAGGTCAGCCGCGGGACTGTTTTGCACGCAACAAGAAGCTGTGAAACACCCGAATTCAAAGATATCTTGAAAGAAAACTCGGTTGAAAACCCTGACCGCTATATTCAGCCAAGTAACGTTGAAGGCGGATGGAAAAAATTCATAAAAACAAACATAACCAATAAACCCTCTAAGGCTAAACGGGCTGATGAATATATGTCATCATCTAAACCTAAGGGTAAACAATCCCGGAAAAGTGGCCGTGGTTGGTTGCATACCGCTTAACCTTTTTTGTGCTTGAGCTTGGGTTGCAAAGGCAACCTCCGAAAACAACCCTTCAGAAAACCAAGCAACCTATTTGTAGGGTTTTTCAGACGATTTTTGGAAAAATATGGATTTTCGAAGGTCGCCCAAAAAAATATTTAACTCAATTGACCCCTTAGTAATGAACTGGGTGTTCATATTTTTCTTGTCTATTGGGGTTGAAAAATTTAAAGCTTAAATGGTAAGATGTATCTCCTCTTTTTAAGAGGAACAAAAGTTGGCTGATATAATCCAAGACGGCGATTACGTGCTTATCTATCTTGATGCACGCCGAACCTATATGATTAAAATGCAGACTGGACAGACTTTCCATACCCACAAAGGATATCTGAAATTTGATGAAATTATTGGAAAAGAATTCGGGGAACCCATAAAAAGTAGCCTTGGAGTCACCTTTACAACACTCAAACCGGATTTAACAGATTATATGATGAAATCTGGACGTAATACCCAAATTGTTTACCCCAAAGATGCGGCTTTGATTGTGATGTTTAGCGGGATTGGACCCGGCAGTCGTGTGTTTGAATCAGGCACCGGCACAGGTGCTTTGACAACTGCACTGGCTCACTATGTCGGATCTACCGGTAAAGTCTACACCTATGAGCTGCGACCTGAATTCCAAAAAAACGCCGCTAAAAATCTTCAGCGTTCTAAAACCATCGCTAATGTAGAGATGAAAAGCGGCGATGTTACGATGGGTATTGAAGAACGTGAGTTGGATGCTGCTATTCTGGATTTAGCGGTCCCCTGGCTTGTCGTTCCCCATGTATATGAAGCGCTTAAACCATCTGGCATTGTTGTCTCATTTAGTCCCACTATTGATCAAGTTGTGCGAACAACCGAGGCGCTAAAGGATAGCGGGTTTGTTTTTATCGAAACAGTTGAATGTTTGATGCGTACCATGCAAGTAGAACGCGGTAAAACGCGTCCCAACACCATGATGACAGGACACACTGGCTACATTACACATGCAAGAAAAATAATCAAAGTCCCCCAAACGGATTATCAAACTGTTACACAAAAAACCGATGTGTCTGAAGCAGATATGGATTTAGCTATAGAAACAGAAAATAATGAAATACTGGCAGAAGAGTCTGCCTAATTTTTCGCTCTCACTTTTCCTTTCACTCTTCTGCCGTTATCTGGCATGGGCATACTTAACTGATAGACTGCCTGTTTGAATTGTTCGCCGCTGGTGCCACGTGTCAAACCATAATATGCTCCCAAAATTTTGCCAAAATAGGGGATGAGGAATTTATCAAAAGTGTTATACAGTAAAGGATTTGGTAAACGGTTTTCTAGAAAAGTGGGTTTCCAGATTTTAATGTTGTATTCCCAGCATTTGATGAAAAAGTCCCATCGTGCTTTGCTAAGGGAATCCATTTCAGCGCCTTTTTGTTTCATCAGTACACAATTTTCTAGGGGTACAAAGAAGAGTGGTACATAGAATGCATTGTAGTTTTTGAGTTTATCCATAAGTTCTAAGGTTTGTAGCATGTCTTCTTCTTTTTCATCAGGTAACCCGATGATAAGTGTTGCTAATGGGTACCAGTCGTTGTCGTTTAAGATGCCAAATGCGTTGGTGACAACGTCTTGCCATTGTTCAGGTTGGAATGGTAACATTTTGCCCGCCATGTATTTTTTCATCAGGCGGGGGCTGCCGGTTTCGATGCCGGTTTCTGAGGTGATTATTGGTTTTTTTCCAAAGGAGTACCAGGATTTTTCAATGAGTATTTCTGCGAGGTTGTTTATCATTTGGGGGTCGTTCCAAACAGGGGCTAGTGACATGTGGGCGGCTTGGATGCTTTTTACGCCTGGGTAGTCTGCGATGGTTTTAAAGAGTTTAATTACCGCCTCGCGGTTGGGTACAAATTTGGGGTCTTTTGCGCCGTAGAGGAACATGTCTTCTGTGATTAGGGTTATGTGTTTACTGCCTTGATTTACGCTTAGGGCGACTTCTGTCATGATTTTTTCTATGGGTATGTCGATTTTGTGTTGCATGGTGGGTGTGCAGAATTGACAGTTTCGGCCGCATCCTTTGCTGATTTCTACTGCGCCATGGATGGCGACATTTTGGGTGGGGGGCATTTCTTGGTTGTAGTCCCAATTGTCTAGGGATTCGTCGGCTTTTGCTATGCGGGGGAGTGGTTCGTTGTTGACGGCTTTTTTAAAGAGTTCTACGATGGGGCCGGGTCTGCCGCCCATTAGGACGCAGTCAATTCCATAGCTTTCTGAGACTTGTTGGCGTTCAAGTTGCCATGAGCCATAGCCGCCGACGATGATTTTTGGTCTATATTTTTTGATGGCAGGGTGCATGACGAGTTTGCGGAATTCGATGCGGTTCATGGATTCGCCGCCGCCTACGATGGAGCTGTAGGTTTTGCTGACGTATCCCATGCCTGTGGGGTCCATGCTGGATATGCCGATGACTTTGGTTTGTGGGCCGATGAATTTGTTTAGGTCTTCGGGGTATGCGATTGCTATGTCTTTTGGTGAGAATCCGCCGTTTAGGAGTATGGCTTCGACTTTTCGTAGGCCATATGGTATGTAGCTGGCTTGTCCGTCTGTTCGTTGGGGTTTGTGTGGGTAGAGTGTTTTTCGCACGTATGAGAGGGGGATTGGGCCTTTGCCAAAGCCTCCTGAGAATGCGATGAATGGGTTGTTTAGGAAGTCGCTCATTTCTGTGGCTGAGGCTGTGAGGACGATTTTTTTGCCGCTTGTTGGTTCCAACCTTTTTATTCCTCGGTTAGGTTAATCAATGGTTGGTGTGCTTTTAAAAATTGCTATGGTTTGGTTATTTGTGGGTGGGTTTGTGTGGTGTTGTTTGGTTGGTTTTGGAGTTTGTTTGTGGGTGTTGCTTTTGTTGGGCAATTTTGCTATGTGTAGACAAGATTTATATCGGTGGATGTGGAGTGTAGGGTTTATGCAAAGGGGCAGGGGGGGTATGTGTTTAACGTCAGTGAACAGAAAGAAGTTTCGGCTAAACTAACGAAGGGGTTGCTTGATGTGATTGTTTTGCAGTTTCTTCGTTTAGAGTCTATGTATGGGTATCAAATTATTACCAAGCTTCGGAAAAATTTTGGTGTTTATTTCGGGCCTAGTACTATTTATCCGTTGTTGGGTTCGCTTGAGAAGAAGGGTTTTATTGATAGTAAGTGGGATATGTCGTATGAGCGGCCAAGGAAGATTTATCATTTGACTGCGGATGGGCAGAGTGCGTTGAGTTTTACTGAGGAGTCGCTTGCGCTTATTTTTCGCAAAATGGCTCTTAATCCTTCTGAGGTTCAGAAGGGTGATGATCTTCTTTGTTAGGGGGGTTTTATTTGTTGTTTGTTTGGTTTGGGGTTGGTTTTGTGTGTTGATGTTTGGTTTTTGTCATAGCGGGGTTTAATGGGTTTTGTTGTAGCCTAGTTATTGTATGAATCTGTGGTGGATGTAGTGGGTTTAGTGAAGCAATAAAGTATGGTGTGGTGGAAGGTTTTGTTTGTTGTGTTGTTTTGGTTGATGAATTGTGGTTGTTTGAAGGTTGTGTTTGATTGCTTGTTTGTTTGGTTTGGGTGTGTTGTTGGTGTTTAATTTGTGGTGGTTGGTTTCTATTTTTTGGTTTTGGTTTTGTGTTTGTGGTTGTTTGTTTTGTTGGTGTTTTGTGTTTTTATTTGGTTGGTGAAAATTTTGATTTGGGTGTAAATTTTTGTGTGGGTGTTTTGGTGGGGCGTGGGTGTGTTTTTGGATGGTGTTTGGTGTTGTGTTTGGTGTAGTGAGTGAGGTAAAGGTGTGGTGAGTTTGTTTTTGAGGGTATTGTGGGGGGTGGAAACGGTGGGGTGTGATGTATAAAATGAGTGGTGATTGGTTGTTGTGGGGGAGACTGTTTAAAAACTAGAATTTTTTGTGTTTTTGGTGTAAACGGGCGGAGAAAAGGTGTTCTTTTCTTGTTTTTCTGGATTTTTGCTAGTTTTTGGACAGTCTGGGGGGTGTTTTGTGTTTTGTTTGTGAGGGCAGGTTTGGTTTTTGAAAGCGGTAATATTCCCGTTTTGAAATATCTCTTTATATAGTTTTTTAGCGCCTGAGTGGTCTATGATCCCTTGTGATAAACTTGGGATTCTAAGGTGAATGTAATGAAAATAAAAACGAAACAATTTGTATCTACGATACTGCTGCTGACGCTCGTTGTCGGTTGTTTTGCGGGTCTACCGCAGATAACACGCGCCGCAGACGACACCTACAAAATCCAAGGCTGGGAATCACAATCCATGAACACAATATACTACAAAAACGGCTCCACCGTGCAGGCCGCGTCAACTCTGATGAAACTAACTGGTGGTTCATCCAGTGAAATAATTTATGCTCTATGCGTAAACCAAACATACTTTACCTACCTAGACACAGAATACAAACTCGTCGAATTAAACGACTATCCGGACCTCACTAGTACCCAAAAAGACCAACTTTTAGCATTGCTCAACTATGTATCCATCAACTATGGCCTAAATACCCCCGAAGGCGCGGCCCTAGCACAAATCGTCATATGGCGCATCATCCACCCCGACATCGAATACATCCAACCCACAGTCAAACTCACCCTCGAACAAATTAACGACGTATTTGATCACTATAACACACTAAACACAACCGACATCGTTGTAAATATGCAAGGCACAGCTAACAAAGCCGATGAAGACACAAACTATGCCTACTATGGCCCCTTTAGTGTCTCAGAAAACTTTGCTCTATCACAAATAGACTTTACTTTATCTTTCCCTCAAGGCACAACCGCAGCCTTTACCAATACCGCTCACAATGTTATCACACAAGTCAAACAGGGCGAAGAATTCTATGTACGTGTACCCCTTGGAACAACACAGGAAACCTTTACCTTCACTGCCACAGCCTCAAAGTCTCTCACATCCATAGTTGGCATAAAATTCCTAGTCAGTACTGGTGCTAACTATCAACCTTTGATGGTCTACCAGCCTCTGGTTCAGCCCCTTGTGTCTCCCGATGATGAACCCCAGACATACTCCTGTACCAAAAGCTTTACCCTCGCCTCTCCGCTGATTAATGTTACCATAGCAAAAACAGTCAATGGTATAGATTTAAAGACCTGGTTTAGCAACTATACCCCTGCACAGCAGGCTGAGATTCTTGCTGGTATGAGCTTTAAACTCTATCGGGCAAATGAGGACTGCACCGGACCTATCGGTGAATTGCTTGCACAATGTAGTCTCAATGCCGCAACTGGACGCATTGATTTTGGCGAACTTGACCTCAAGGCAGGCTGGTATGTTATCGTTGAAGTACTCACCGGCAAAGCAGCTGTTGTTTTCGAGCAACCCGAACCCCTATACATCTATATCGGCCAAAGCAACATCCTTAGCTCACTAAGTCAAACAAACGTTGATGGCATCTTCACAATCAATTACATGAGCGGATATGCCCTAAATATAAAACTACTTGGCGAAAACAATGAATATAACGACTCAAGTAAACATGATGAAAGTGGACAGAATCTCTCAACTGAGCGATTTGATACTGTTCTACCTGATGGCACCATTGCACCTTCGTTCTGTGCAGATTTAGGTGCTCACAACGTCTATGGCTCCTATGTATTTGATATAACAAACCATGGCTTTAGCAACGATGATATGCTCTACCTCGTAGCCGCCCTTGACTACATCAACACAAACATTGGTTCCATCCAAACCGACATACACGCCAAAGCTGTTGCTCAGATTATTGTGTGGAACCTAATTCTCAAAGTTGACGGTAGCTCTGGATATGCTGATAACTGGTTTGACTGGGATATCCAAAAAATTGAAGGCATAGATACATGGTATGCTCCCTATAGTGAGTTGGTCGATGACATACTTGCAAACAGTGCAAAATATATTAGCCTATACAATGCTAAACTCGCATCTACCCAAGTTGACGAATATGTCAGCGGTGCTATATTCATAAAAGGCAACGATAAAAACTATGCTGCCATTGATCAGCAACGCCAGATTGTTGTGCTCTATGGCTCTAAGGACCCCGTATTTGACAACAAAGCCGCTCCTGAAACTAATGAACGCGTTTTAGGCCCCGCTTATGAATCTGTAACAGCAACCAATGCAGGTAACAGAAACACAATCTTAGCCGGTCTTAACCCCAAAAACGGTAACCCCTACTATAACGACAAAACTAACCCCGACACTCCTTACGTAGTACCAAATAGTAACCACTTCGTCTATGCAACTCTAAACCGTGCCGATCTCGAAAGCCCTGAGGGCGTAAAGCTTGATATGCTTGTTGGTAACAAGTTCACCATAGTGGGTGCTGCAACTGTTAAGCTAGTCAAGGGTAACCTTGAACTCAGTATCGATGGTGTGGGTTCCTTTGGTGTAACAGCCTTCAACAAGCTACCTGTATTTAACAATGGCAATATACACTCTCAAAAAGTTGCTGATCTAGCAAAGTTTGGTGCAACAACAGGCTTTAATCATGATAACACCGTTGTACTTCCCTGTCCAGCTGGTGACGTTATCTACCTCTATATCCATTGCAGTTCAATACGATTCTACCAATAATGGCTGCTAAACTCAATCCCTAAGACGGTTTAACCGTCTCCTTTATTTTTTATATGTTGGATGTATTGTGATTTTTATCCTGGATGTGTGGTGTAGTTATGTCTTACGACAAAATAAATTGTAAAAAATAGTGCCAGTCACCTCAGCCCTTTAGTTAACCGATTTGCAAATCAAATTACAATCAATAATCTGTCGTATAGTATAAAAATAACACGATTCCAGTTTTAAAAGCACTCACCACATGTTTTCACAAAATCTCTCCTCTTTACTTAGTTCTCACGTTCGGCAGTTTGGGAAAAAATACTTTGAATTATTTATATTACCGATTGCTACGAGCTTTGGTTATTTTTACAATAATTTTCATTTCCGACTGTACAAAAGTCAAAAATAATATCCTTAAACACTGCCTGGAGTGTGTGTCTCTTCATTTATTGCTGTATGTTATGGGTTTGGTAAATTTTATCAGAGTTTTTGAGCAGTCTGATTTTTCGAATATTTTTGGGTGATAATTCATTGGTTGTTTTAGGTCAAACTGCCAAATGAAGTTAGTTGCGGTTTGTGTTTATTTATTTGTCTTTTTGTAACCAATCCTGTGATACTGCCAAAGTTTGTCCTGCAAAGGTCATCTTTAGCGCACCTTCATAGGGACAAATCTCTACGCATCTCGCGCAGAGCATACAGCGCGATTCAGTGACGTCCCCGCCTTTTTTATCATACATCGCTGTTGCCTGGGTAGGACAAACGCGTTTGCAAACGCCGCATTTGGTACATTTCTGTTGATCTTTCTCTATTTTAGTAAGTGCAATGCGGTTAAAGGGCTTAAACGTGCTAAAAAACCCTGTTATCGCCCCTAAGGGGCAAATACGACACCAAACCCGTCGGTACGCAAATGCCAGGATGCTAACAACAATAAGAATCGATATGTTTATCGAAGATATATATCCACCCTCTATCCAAAATGGTCCATATGTTATCTGCGAAATATAACTATACTTCATTGCCCCAACCGCGGATTCTGCTAGAACACATAGCGGTCTTGCAGGACAAACCAAACAAAATGGTTCATTGATTTTACCTATTATCCCTGCCTCTGTTCCATATGGTCCACCCGGTATAGTTCCGGGGATAAGTTCAGTGCCAAATATGGCGTATGAACCAAAAATGACACTTAGCAAAATAAATATGGCTATTATGACATATCGTGATTGACCCAGTTTAACACTGGTTTTATCTGAAAAACTTAGATGCCGCAAACGGGTTGATTTGCGGATTCGACTTAATACATCTTGATATAGTCCAAAAGGACAGAGCCAACCGCAAACGGAGCGGCCTAAAATTATGGCGCTCACCGCTATCATGGCGATCACAATACCGATTTTTTCTAACCCTGAAGTGGAATAATAAACATTATAACCGCGGGCATGTTCCCAAAATGGGAAAAGATAGGCTTGAAGTTGCCAAATTGGACAGGTTATCGTGCGGCCATTAGGGTAGTAACAGGCTAGAATTGGAAAAGATATGCCATCGGGGAATTGGTTGCCAAAAAAATCGGCGCCTATCAGGCGGTCTCTTGGCGCGGGTCCTAGGGGTTGGAAAAGCGGTACGTTAAACGGGCCTAAAATAAGGCCCATAAAAATAACCACAACTGCGGCTGTTTGGATAAAGAGTCTTAGGGAGCTGATTTTTCTGGTTTTATCTTTAGAGAGTTTAAGGATTAAAATGATGCCGATAACTACCATAAGTATGTAGATGGGTATGACAATGAGGGGTGAGTTTTCGGTCACTACAGACATTTATTTTGTCGCCTCGTTTTAATGGTGATTATTGTGGCTACTAAAATGGTGGCAACAAGCACTGCTGTGATGGTGATGGCGACATAGTGTTGCATGTGAAAGGGCAGGTTACTCTCGTCGGGTCGGTTGAATCTGTAATGTATTGCTGTTATATTGCCTGTTTGTCCCATAATAACGATGGTATCGTCTGGTTGGAGATACCATTTGTCTTTTTCATTCATGGAATCAATGCCGTTAAATCTCATCATCCACTCGTCAAGTTTAGTTGTGCCGTTGATGTTGAAATTAATTGTTTGGATCCCTTTGCCCTCTGTAGTGTACCTCAAAAATTGACTGCGTCCATATGCGGGGTTGGAATAATAATCGATGATTGTTACCTTAGAGTTTTGAGCAGAAATTTGTAAGTTTCCTCTTGTTTGGGAATTGTTAAGTATTAACCCTCTGAAAATCCAGGTGTTGTTCACAAAAACAGCTGATCTGTAGGAGCCATTCACGGCAAAGTTGATGGTGCCGTCAAGTTGGGGGATATCAAAGTTGTCTGTGGGTAGAAATTTTGTTCTGTCTTGGGCTTGGATACTTGGAAGAAGCGGAAAAGCCCCTAATAGAAGGATAATTATTGCCATACACGCTTGGGTTAATCTATACTTATGCGTTAGCAAGGCATGTTTCTATATAACAGAGCTATTATAAAGATGTTTGGTTATTTGTGGCTTTGAGCTGATTTTTTGTGTCCTGGTTCTCTTGTATTTATGGCTTCGATGTAGTTAGATGGCATAAACGTTTAAGATTTAGATTACAGGCGTGGGTAAATGCTTCTTGTTACTTGGGAATGGTATGAAAATAATTTGTAATAATGGTTGGAAATTGTGTGTTTTCAGCAAAAATAATTACGCTTTATTTTTGTATCGTTCCTTAGCTCCCTAAATTTCCGCAAAATTTATACGCGCGTGTGGGAACTATTTGGTAAATGCGTTTGGTTTTTAAAAAACGCCTCAAAACAACGTTTAGTGATTAAACAAAACATGTGTATAATTCAGATCTAATTGTACATAAGTCATATTGTTTGGGGTGTATTTTGCAGGTATTTTTATAATTCTGGTTCTTTTCATGGATTTCCATCAACCTGATAATAAATCCGGGAAATTAGGCTGCTCATCAGCTGCTTACACAACAGCAAAACATTATCCACCTCAAAGCCAAAAACAACCTCAAACATTAAATATGGCGACCTCCAAAAATCTCATTGCAGAAAACCAAGCAACAAAGTTGCACAGTTTTTAGCAAACGTTTTTGGAAAAATATGTGTTTTCAGCGGTTGGCTATGGGGTTGGATTCCCATAGTGATTTAACACAGCTTATTTTATGAGGTATTAAATGGTGAAGTCTTGTGGGTCGCTGGGTTCATCTTTTGGTGTGGGTGGCGGTGGCGGGTTGTTTGGGGGTTGTTGGTTGATTGGTCGCGCTGTTGGTGAAGTTGTTTTGCTTTTTTTGCGCAACATAAGTAGAATTACCAAAACTACGATAACGATCACGGTGACGGCTATGAAAAACAGTTGAGTTGTACGATCTGTGGGTTTTTCAGGATTTTTGGTTGGTGAGCTGCCTGTGGGGGGTGGTGTTGTGGATTTGGTGCCAATTGTTATGGTGTAATCTGCTGAGTCCCATATGATCTCTTCGCCATCAGCGCCTTTGGCATCGATGCCCACAAAGTAGGTGTGTGTTCCAAGAGATGCTGATGATGGGATTACGATTGGATATGGGTCAGAGGTGTAGGATCCTCTACCTATAACTGTGACTCCGCTTGTGTATCGGGGGCCTGCTAATTGGTTTGGGGGCATCCAGTCAGCATGGATACCTATGCCGTATAGTTGTATGGTGTCTGGAACGTTGCTTTGAAAACTAAATCTGATTGTTACAGTGTCACCTGCTTGGGGTGATGAATTGGACCACTGTGCTGATGCGGCTGCATCATTTGGTCCAAGAGCTGAAACTATGCTGATACATAGAAATATGCTGATGAAAAAAATGCTTATGGCTACTCCTTGGAATGCTTTCAATCTCTATTCCTCTTATCTCAACGTTGTTAATTGGCTATATATGATTTTCCCAAAATTCAATTCTTAGAAGCATTAAAACAAAATGAGGATGGAACAATTTATTGTTCCATTTTGAGTTGTTATGCTATGCTTGCTTTGTCCACTAGATGGGCGGTGCCATCTGGGCAATAAACTTTTTCGCCTACGTTTACTCTGCGAAAGCGTTTAATGCAGGGCTTTTGCAAGCCGCATCCATCGCAATCTCGCGAAATCATTCTTATTTTTCACCCCTCTCTCTTCGCGAATGCTACTTAATGGTCTTTGATGTTTTTAAAGTATTTTACATTTTAGGGCTTGATGTTGCGATAGCCTTAAGTTATGGTATACTTTGTTTGTTTGGGGAGCGGTAAAATTGGTGTCTTTAGTATTTGTGAATTTGTTGTTAGATGTTGCAGGTATTATAAATTTTATTGCTCTGCTTTGGTTGTTGCGGGCAGTAATTAAAAACCGTGCTTATTTGCGGGGGTTTAGTGTAGTTGGTTCATTTTTAACATTTGTTTCTATTGTTTGTTTTGAAGTGGCGTATTATTTGTTAGGAAACATTGTGGGGTTTATGCTTGGTTGGGCAACGGTGGTTTTTTGGTTTCTTGCGTTTGTTTACAGTTTAAGACAAAAACTGGTTTCTAAATCTTTATCTGTTTCTGGAAATTAACGTGTGTTTTAATGTATGGATAGACAGTTAATAGGCTACTGCTCAGTAAATGTCATTAACTTAACCCTACAACGCACACAAGTGTTGTTGTTTCCATTCGCTAAAGTGAAGCAAACCTAAACTCCCAATATCATAGGTACCGCTATCCTAACGTTATTGCTCAGCAGGTTTCCGTTGTGGTAGTGTTTTTACAGCAAAATCGCCTGTAGTGTTTGTTCTTATTTTCCTTCTGGCAAACCATATTTTTGCAGAAAAACCACTGTTATAGCGGTTTACGAGTGAAAAATAACGCTATATGTCCCTGATGTGTAGTAATGATTACTTGTTAGTTTTGGGTAGTCGGGGATGTTTGTGGGTTTTTGTTATTTGGCGGTAGATTGATGACATTGGGTTGTAGGGTTGTCGTAACTGTTGCAAAGTTGTTTGTTGTGCAAAAAGATTTATTTTGTTGCATGTTGTTGGTGTGAACTGTAGGCGGATAATCTTGTCCGCTGGGATGTGGCCGAAAGGCTGAACCGTAAACAAACATTGATGTGACATAAAATGGCATACAAATATATCGCCGAAGAATGGGCGTCGCCCGAAAAAAGCTTCGTTGACGATTTGATGCGTCAGCGTTTAGTTCAGTGGCGCAAGCAGCCCTCTACCCTTAGAATAGATAACCCTACAAGACTCGATCGTGCCCGTAAACTGGGATATAAAGCCAAGCAAGGCTTCATAATTGCGCGTACCAAAGTCCGCCGTGGCGGATTGCGCAAAATTCGTCCCCGCTCGGGTAGACGTCCCAAACGTATGGGTGTTAATAAATTTAAACCCGCAAAAAGCATCCGACTAATTGCAGAAGAACGTACTGCTAAGCATTTTCCAAACCTTCAAGTACTCAACAGTTACTGGGTGGGAGAAGACGGCCGACATAAGTGGTTCGAAGTTATCCTTGTTGACCCACATGCACCAACTATAAAGACTGATAAAGACATCAGCTGGATAACAGAGAAACAGCACACAAGCCGTGTATTTCGCAGTATGACAAGTGCTGGTAAAAACGTCCGTGGGTTGCATCACCGTGGAGCCGGCGCAGAAAAAGTCCGCCCAAGCCACCGTAAAGGTGCAAAAAAGCACCACGGCGTAAAACGCCAGCGTAAAGGAGATGGACCACAATAATGCACCACATTAAACCCTCTATCCTTAAACCCAATGGCAAACAAAAACCCGGCAAAGGCTTTAGTTTAAACGAACTTAAAGCCGCCGGCATAAACAAACAACAGGCTAAAAAAGCCGGGTTGCCAGTTGATGTGCGCCGCAAAAGCCAGCACGACCAAAACATCGAAGCTATCAAAGCACACACCAAAAAACCCTAAATCGCCACCAATACAAAGGCCTTGAAGACAAATGTCTTCTAAACTGCCCATAGGCTACATTGATATACGTGTATCAGCGCACGCAACCGAAGACGCCGCCAAAGTTGAAGTTGCAGCAAAAAACTTGTTCCCTGCTGAACTTCAAGAAACCCTTCTTTTTCAAAAAACAAAACTAAGCGGACACCACTCTAACCCCATTATTTTACTCACCGCGAAGCTAACAGAACGCAAACTACTCCCCTTAGTACTTAAAAAATTTGGAACCGGCATAGATACACTTGACAAAGAACAGCTAAACCAAAACATAGCCCTACACCTCGAAAAGGGCAATTTATACCTACGCTTTGACAAACAAGCCGCAGTTTTGGGGTTACTCAAATTTACCCAAAATGATCCCCTGCATATAAAAGTTCATTTCAAAAACCAAACCGTAGAGGAAATTATTGCATTAGCTAAGCAAACTGGGTTATTGCCATGAGACGCAAATGGGTGGATTTGCATCTTAGAGCAAACCCCAAAAATATGCCAACAACACAGGACCAAATTGAGCGTGCTGCATGTTTTGGCTACCACACTATAAGCATACCGCTTTTAGCACAGTTCGAGGATAACCACCTAACCATACTAAAAACCCTTTGCCAACAAGCCGGCTTAGATTTCGTTAGTCGAGTGGATTTTAAGCCCCGTAACCAAGAAGATCTGATGCGTTTTTTGCGTAAAAACCGGCGTTGTATTGAAATTATCTGTATTATCTGTGACGACAAAGATATTGCCCGTCAAGCTGCCAAAGACCGCCGCGTGGACCTGTTAAATTTCCCAAATTTAGACTACCATAAACGATTCTTCGATCGTGCTGAAGCTGAATTAGCTAGTGCAAATTTGGCTGCCCTTGAAGTGGATATTAGACCGCTGCTAGTTTTGGAGGGTCCGCCGCGTGTGAGGTTACTTTCCAATTTACGCCGTGAAGTAGCGATTGCACGGGAATTTCATGTGCCTTTGGTGGTTTCAAGTGGAGCTTTAGAGGCACAGTTGATGCGTATGCCAAAAGACTTGGCTAGTCTTTGTTATTTATTTGGGTTAAGCGAAATCGAAGCTATGGATGCGGTGTCTACAAATCCTCTTTCTATAATACAGCGTAATCGCGAAAAGTTGAGTTCCAAGTTTGTGGCTCCTGGTATAACCCTTATGGCGGTTGAGGATCATTGAAACGTGTAAAACGTCGTTATTTAGCTTTGCAATTGGAATGTGAGCGGGTGCCCAGTGAGCGGGAATTTATGGATGCGGTTTGGGCTTCTGTGACAAGACTCTTTGGTGAGGTTGGGGCAAGTTTGACTGGGTTGACGTTGATTGATTTTGATCCGGTACGTAGAGTTGTGGTGATTAGAGTGTTGCTGGCTTCTTTGTTATCGGTGCGGGCTGGTTTGGCTGCAGTTACCTCGGTGGGAGGTTTAGAGGTATCGGTGCACGTTTTGTCGGTTTCAGGGACAATTAAGACGCTTTTTTCAAATTTTTAATATACTTATGTAAAGTTTTGGTTTATATTGTGATAAGATATTCCGAAATTAAGTCATATATTTCCCTGCCAAATATACACAAATAATCTCAGAAACATTTATCAACGATATATAGAAGGTTAAAGAGCGTCATCAAACGCGTTAAGAGGAACGTAAAAATAGACCTAGGAGAGCGAAAAATGGACATAAACGATTTCTTCTTTAAAATGCCCCCCCTAAAAACTGAAGCCATAATAGACGACACCACCCTCCGAGACGGCATCCAAATGCCTGGCCTAGCCGTAGGTCCACGAGACGCCGCCAAAATTGCCCACCTACTCTGCGATATCGGCGTTGGACGTATAGAAGTATTCCACTACCAAGGAACCGACAAAAATGCCGCCAAACTCATCTTAGAACAAAACCTTGACCTGCGCGTCGCCGGCTGGTGCCGAGCCGTCAAAGACGACATAGATAGCGCGGTCGCATGCGGTTTCAAAGAAGTTGGTATTTCCCATCCCGTCTCATTTATTCATTTCAAAGCAAAATGGCCCGAAAAAACAAACGAACAAATCCTAGCAACCGTCGTAGACGTCACCGAATACGCCGCAAAAACCTGCGGCCTTCGAACATTTGTACACGGCGAAGACAGCACCCGAGCTGACTGGGAATTCGAACGCACATTCATTAACGCCATAGCAGACGCAGGTGCAGAATGCTACCGCATCTGCGATACCGTAGGCATAGGCTTACCTGACCTAAACGCACCTCTGCCAAACGGCATACCCGCAAAAGTGGTTGCCATTAAAAAAGAAACCAAAATTCCCTCTATTGAAATCCATGCACACGACGACTTTGGTAACGCCATTGGTAACACCATGGCTGCCATCCAAGCCGCAGACGGCCTATACGACAAAGTCTATGCCAGCACAACCTTCTTAGGTATGGGAGAACGTGCTGGTAATGCTGAAACAGAAAAAATTATACTCAACTTCTATCTACAACGCGGCATTAAACGATTCGAGGGCAAACTCCATGAACTCAAAGATACTGCAACCATTATTGGAAAAGCAACAGGATTTGTTGTGCCACCCAACAAAGCAATCGTTGGCGATTATGGATTTGCACACGAATCTGGCATCCATACTCATGGCGTTCTTAGCGACCCCTGGACATATGAACCCTACCCCCCCGAACTAGTTGGTAACTCACGCCGTTTAACCGTTGGTAAACAAAGTGGTAAAGGCATCATAAAACACAAAATCAAAGAATTAACCGATAGCGAACCAGATGATACAACAGTTGCAACAGTTGTTGACACAATCAAAGACCTCTATGCAAGTGGACGTCGGGCTTCATTGCAAGAAGAAGAATTCCAAAAAATCCTCCAGATACTAAAAATTCTCCCCGAAAACCACCCCTATCACTAATACCCTTCTTTTCTTCTACTTATTAATCTGCTACACCATCTTTACTATTCTGTTTTTGATAAACATTTGAATTCATCTGCTTTTCATATTGTTTGGAGTTTGGGGAAAAGAATAATTATGTCTGTTACGCTCAAAGCGAGACTGGCGAACATATATGAGTGCTAAAATAGCTAACGCTGCACCCCTTGGACTCTTTGGTTTTGGTCTAACTACGGTTCTTCTTAACCTCTACAGTGTCAGTTTGTTCCCAATGGACACTCTGATTTATGCTCTGGGTATTGTTTATGGCGGTTTAGCGCAAGTTATCGTGGGTATTATGGAATACAAAAAAGGAAACACCTTTGGAACCGTCACCTTTAGCTCCTTTGGTCTTTTTTGGTGGTCTCTTGTGGGGTTATTGCTCTTACCCAAACTTGCAATCTTTAATGGACTTACTGCGCCAACAAACATTGCTATGGCCGCCTTCTTTTTTATGTGGGGGTTATTTACGTTTGCGATGTTTTTTGGTACCCTAAAAGCTAATCGTGTCCTACGGTTTGTATTTGCAAGTTTGTTTGTGCTGTTTTTCCTTTTGGCTATAAAAGAATTTATGGGTAATCCGGTATGGTTTACTCAAATCGTGGGCATCGAGGGTATTATTTGTGGGGTTAGTGCGCTCTATCTTGGAACTGCAGAAGTACTAAATGAAACATATCAAAAAATTGTTTTGCCTATCGGTTAAATGTTGCTGGTTGTGCTTAATTATCCTAGATGTCCAAGTAAACTCTACCTTTGAGGTAGTTAATTGTAGTTGTTTGTTGTAGGTGTTGTTACTTACGTGTTGTTTGCTATTGTTTGTTGTTCAATTACTATGTTGGTTTTTGGTGAATTGATTGTTGCTTTAACGAGGTTGTGTATGATGGGTGTTTTTTGGTTGTCAAGTGTTAGATATGTATAGTTATAAGTGAGATATCTGGTTTGTCAACCCAGAGGTGAGGGCCAAGTTTGTTATGGCGTAGTTTTGTGAAGTTTGGTAGCTGAGTTTAGAGAAGATAGGTGCCATCTAAAACAGTAAAAGGTCTGCTTTAACTTTTTAATCCTTTCTTCTTATATGCTAGTGTGAATAATATTAATAAAACAATTATATTTAATACAATGATAAAAAATGGCCTTGTAACACTCGCTGAAGAATCGTTTACAAGCACATTTACTTGTTGTGTATAGAAAATATCCGCTATCTTTTCAATGGTATTGTTGAAATTTGCAATCATTGGCGCAAATGCAAGAAGCATAGCTATGGGCATACCTAATGCGGCTGCAGCCTGCTGATTTTTAGAAAGAATACCAATGATGGCACCAAGAAGCGTAGATGCCACAGAACCCAGAACCAACACAGATACAAATTTCACAAACACCACACCCGTGAACCCGCCAATTAACCCAAATACAAGTGACACAAACGAACAAAACAAAACAATAAACCCTCCAATACCAAGCAAGTACTCATATGGTTTAACACCTGCCATCACAAGGAAACGTAAACTTTTATGTTCTCGATCCTCTGCAATGGCAGAATTTGTCATTACAAGAGGAGTCATCCCCACAAACATTGCCGCAAACATTGTAACAAATATACTGTTGGGTATTGTCTCATCTACTTTTGCCACCAATTCAGTCATAATAAATGCCATCATTGGAAAAATGATGAGCTGAATTAATATCAAACGGTTTTTGAATGTATCTTGAAGTTGCTTGATAAAAATTGCCTTTGCACTTCTCACTCTAAACCCACTCCTGTCATCTTTATAAAAACAGCTTCCAAATCTGGTACAGTTTTCACTGCGTTATGCCGATGACAAATCTCTGTTGGTATGCCCTGCTCAACAATTTTTCCTTTATGTAAAAGCGCTACACGGTCACAGATTTTTACCGCTTCATCCATGTTATGCGTAGTTAAAAAAACAGTCGCGCCGTTTTCACGTAAATTTAATATCAGTTTATGTATGCCTCGTGCCGTTACAGGGTCAAGTCCGCTGGTTGGCTCATCAAGAAATAATACCTTCGGTTCATGCAGAATCGCTCTTGCTATCGCTAGCCGTTGGCGCATTCCTCTTGAGAGTGTATTGACTGCTTTTTTTGCATCGCTTTCCAAACCAACGCGTTTTAATGCTTCCATTGATTTTTTATGCGAAATCCCGTAAATCCCTGCAAAAATGTTCAGATTTTCAAGGCAATTCAACCTAACATATAAGCCGTCTTCGTCAAGCATTAACCCTGTTTCAAAAGGGGTTGCATCAATGCTATGGGTGCCCTCATCTGCAGACAGCTGGTTTGTAAGGATATTAATAATCGTTGTTTTACCTGCGCCAGATGGTCCAAGTAATCCAAAAATTTCTTTTGTATATGTCTCAAATGTAATATCAGCCAATACAGTTTGTTCGCCAAAACGTTTGACGATGTTTGTCATTTTTATCATATAGGCACCGTACAAAGATTACAATTAACAGTCACGTAGTGCATTGGCATATAACTTTTGTGTGTATATGTAGCTTTTTGTAACGTATTCACGCAAATAATCCCTAATTTAACTCCCAACTCACGTTTGGTAGTTTGGGAAAAAATACGGCCTTTGGCTATTTTAGGTGGGTGTGCTCCTTCTTTCTTCTTTAAGTTTCTTATCCCTTAGTGTTCCATACAATATTATACCGCAACAAAACTTATTGACTCCACCCACCTGATTTGACGAATAACCAAAAATACTTTGAATTGTTTATATTACCGGTTGTTGCGAGTTTTGGTTATTTTTACAATGTTTTCTTATTTTTTGAATATTTTTGGGTGACAATTTATTTTTTGACTGTATTGGGTCAAACTGCTGAATGTAAGTCCCAACATACTAAGATGCTCGCATTTGTAGACCGGTGGTTTAATATGTGATCAGCATCCTTGGTAGTTATAACCTGAATTCTCGAAAAATTTATGCCTCCAATATGTATTTGGTGTAAAACATCGGTAAAAAACAATAAGAAGCCTAAAATGGTTGAAAAGTGCTGTGAGCAAACAGTTTGTGTAGATATAATTTTTATGCCTATACCCGTAAGGTTTTTGTCCATTTTAAACGTTTTTTGTGATTTGACAGTATTTTAAGTCGAACGCAAAATGTAGGTATAAAAAATTCGGGCCTTTAGGTTAATAACATTGGCTGAGCAGTAACATTCAATAGTTGCAAAGTTGCATCTGCTCTAAATGTCATTCTAACACCTACCGCTATAGTAGACTTTATCTTAACCAATATAGTAGCTAGACTTTGATGTGCAATAGATGACAAAATTTCACCTGGGCATCCTAAACACACAACCGCCACATCTCTACTTTGGTGGTGTTGAACGGCGCATAATGGAGACAGCTAAGCGGTTACAGAATCAGGTGAATATATCGGTTTATTGTGGGACTAAAGCGGGGTTTAAAAAAGCTGTCATTGTTGAGGGTACAACTATTTTTCCCTGTAGTTCAACAGATGTTGTTTTTCCACTGGATAATTGGTGTTTTAATCGCAGTCTCATAAAAACTGCGTTACGTAGTGAAGTGGATGTTTTTGAGGCGCATGCTGTAAGTGGGTATGGGTTTGCTAAAAAACTTCGGCAGTTTGGTATCAAAAAGCCTTTTATCCACACTATTCATGGTGTTCTTGCAGATGAGTATGAGCAGGCAAAATTGAATGGGTTTAAAACATTGAGGCGATGGGGAGAAAATGTTTTTATGCACAAACTTGCTGGATTGGAAAAACAGTTAGCGCAAGATGCAGATTTAGTTGTGACTATAGGTAACTATTCTCTTGAAAAAATTCAGCAGCACTACCATATAGATGTTGGTAAAGTCAGGGTTATACCAAACGGGGTGGACACTGAGCGCTTTAGGCCTATGGCTGTGGATGTGGCTAAGTTACAGTGGGGTTTTGGTGCTGGACCTTGTGTGCTTTTTGTTGGTAGTTTGATTGCGCGTAAGGGGTTGATGTTTTTGGTTGAAGCTGCAAAAAGAGTGGTTGCCAAGTGGGTGGATGTGCAGTTTTTGGTTGCTGGTGAAGGGCCGCTTCGAGGTAGTCTTGAGGAAGCTATAAAAAGAGCTGGTATGGCTGCTAATTTTGTGTTTTTGGGTAGTGTTAGGGATGAGTTGCTTTCTTTGCTCTATAATTGTGCGGATGTTTTTGTTTTGCCTTCTGTTCAGGAGGGGCAGGGGATTGTTTTGCTTGAAGCGCAAGCGACGGGTAAACCGGTTGTTGCTTTTGATATTGGGGGTGTTGGAGAAGTTGTTTGTAGGGGTGAGACGGGGTTGCTTGTGGACCGGGGTGATGTTGATGGTTTAGCCGAAGCGTTGCTTAGGCTTTTAGATGATGAGCGTTTGCGTGTGAGGATGGGGTTAAATGGGCGTCGGTTTGTTTGTGAGACCTATACTTGGGATAGGTGTGCAAAGCGTATGTTTGATGTTTATCTGGAAGGTTTAGGAGCAGTTAAGCGGTAACCTGAGAAAAATTGTGTAAAAAAGAATTGTTAAATTTGTGGATATGTTAAAACCGCCTCAGGTATGCCTCAGATTTACTTGCTAAAAATTGTTTGATCTCGCAAA
>JAISPR010000003.1 GCA_031274765.1 Nitrososphaerota archaeon
AGGTTTGTTTTATTGTGTGTCCTTTTTTTCTAAAAGTTAGGACGGCTTCTCTGAAATCCAAACTATATGTCATAATAAACAATAAAATACAGTGTAAAATTTAAACTATTCTGCTATACCACACAACTAGCTATCGCCAAACACCACCTTGAAGCCCCTTTCAAAGGACTAAACTGTGTAGAGATTGTTCCTATAGACACTCTAAAGGAAGCCATACACAAAGGCGCCGCGTTAAAAAACCTTCATGATGTGACCCATTTAGCTTCAGCTATAACTTTTCAATTTCATCAGAACAAATGGGTTGTCTTTGTAACAACCGACCAGAATGAAATTCTTGCCCGGCAAAATGAGCTATCTGAAATGTTTCTAAAATGCTCCTCTCCGAATTGGGCTGAAGATTATTATATTGATCTAACAAAAAACAAAGCACCTAAAACTTGGGTACAAGAGCTTACCAATCCGTCTTCCAAACAAATTCAGATAATAAGTGTCTTCAAAAAATAATTTTTGTAACTATGTTCTTTCTGATAGTCTGCTAAATACCTTTGCGGATTTTCTGGACTGGTTTCCCGCACGGGTTTGTATAGACTTCAGACCGCGCAAAAGCCAAAAACAACATCACTAAACACTACCGACAGCGTACCCCCTTCACCTATTGCTGTATTAATGGTTGGTGAATTTTATCGGAGTTTTTGTGCAGTCTGATATTTGGTTTTTTTCGGCAGTGTGCCAATATAGCATAGTTTTTTACCTAATATTTTATGTGTTACTTCTGAATTAAGATCTTTCTTTTCAAACCTGGAAAATTTGCCAATCAAATGGAGTCAATACGAATTTGGTTCTGTGCCAAATTAACTAGCTAATTGGCGCACTGCCAAGGCTTTTTCAAACTGTGATGTTAGTTTTTTGTGTTGCGTTGTATTTTGTTATGTGTGGTTGTTGTGGTGGTGCTTCCGGTTATTTTTTTTAGCCCTATTTTGTTGAGTAAAAGAATAATACCCAACGAAATAAACAATGTTGCAACGGTTAGCAGCGGAACGCCTATTATGGGATTTAATGTTTCATGGTTTAGCATAAACCCCAGGTAGCCTTGTTGAATTGTTTCAAGAACTATAATATGGACAAAAAAAATTCCCAAGGTATTTTGACTGATGGCGGCCATGAGTTTATCACATATGGCTGTTTTAGCTTTTTGTTGTTGTGGTGTGATGGGGGGTTGTTGTAGAAGCGGGGTTGTTTGTTGGAGGAATAGTTTTTCTTGTTGGAGCATTATTTTTTCTTGTTGGGTTGTGGTGTCTTGGAGGGGGTTGATTTGTTGTTGGATGGGGGGTTTAACTGTTAGCAGCAACAAAAATGCCATGGTGGAGGCAAGAATTACTGTGGGGCTATGATATGCTTGAAAGTAGTACATATCGGTTCCTGCGTTGATGGCTATTAGTGCATAGGTGCCAAGCGCTGTTAGGGTTAGTCCCAAAATCATAGCGGCTAGTATCTTTTTTCTGTGGATTTGATGTTGTATGGTGTAGAGATATATACCCAAAACAAAATAACCCACATACCCTGTTATAGTAAAAACGTTTGAGTTTAGTTGATAGGGAAATATCAAGCTAAACAAAGGCAAAATGGATGCGCCTATGAGCCATAGGACCACAAAATATTTGATAAGGCATAGATTGAGGGTTTTGTTTGCGCGGGTTATGATTGCTCGCAAAAAAGGGTTACTAGATAGAGGCCAATGAGCGCATAGATGTACCAGAATTGGGTGTAGGCTCCATTTAGGGTGCCCTGTATGATGACTTCGGGGGTGAGGGGGATATTGTGGGCTATGTGAACCCAGATAAAAAAGATGGCGGTCCAAAATATGAGGGGTAACCCTATGCGGGTGAAGCGTTTTTTAAAAAATACTTGGAGGGGTTCTTCCTTTGGTTGTTGGAGTTTTTGGGGGTGGAGCAGGAGGAGGCCGGTTAACATCAAAAATAGTGGTACGCCCAGCACTCCTAGGCTTGGTAGATAAAAACTATTGCTAGGCAGGCGGTTCCCAGGGGGGGCAGCTGGTTTATTTCTTGGATAGTTAGGGGCCATCTGCCGGTTGCATGAACTAAAATAACTGCTATGATGGCTAGGGTGTGTATCAAAGAAACATGAATATCGTTGAAGCGATGTTGATTATTTGTTTCCATCCAAACCTGTTTACCATAAAACCCCCTGCCTATAAAAGTTTACTACCAAACAACCGGATAGTTAATTTCTGATGTATAGTGCCAAACTAGCTGACCCTAATGAAACGCCTAACCCCAAAATCAATCTAAAATTAAACAATATGACTCGATACACCACTGTTTAACCCAATATAATCACTCCAAAACAAAACACCGAAAAAAAATAATCACCCACAAACAAAAAGCCCCCAACCCCACGCCTAAACTTTATATCCATCGTACACTTTACTATATTGGTTACATACCATGAAATCAAACATATGCAAGGCCAGCATTTTATTGCTCATCTTACTCCTAACAACCACCTCAACCGCATCCGCCCAATACTACTACAACCAATCCCAAAACACCCTAAACGTAAACATAAACCTCCTTGGCGCAGGCTACGTAACACCCGGCTCAGGCCTCTACTACTACGGCTCCACCATCATAGCACACGCCTACACAAACCCTGGCTACGTCTTTGACGGCTGGTACCTAAACGGCATCTACCAAGGCAAACTCTCAAGCATCCCCATAACCATAACCCGCGACTACACCCTAACAGCCACCTTTAGCGCACGAACCGTATGCCTAACCATAACAAACAACCCCAGCCAAGGCGGAACAACAGCCCCCATGGCAGGCATATGGAACTACACCTACGGCTCCCCAGTCACCATAACCGCAAACCCCGCCCCCGAATGCACCTTTAGCGGCTGGTACCTCGACGGAACCTACCAAGGCCTCGGAACAACCATAACCGTAGCCATGACCCAAGACCACCAACTAGGCGCCTTCTTTGCAGGCAACATAACCCTCTCCCCACCCGAGGGCGCCACCGCACCCCCCCCCACCCCCCCCACCCACCCCAACCCCCCCACTCCAACCCCAACCTCCCAACCCCCAACCTCAACTTTTACTGCTCCAGCTCAACCACCACATCTGGCTTTAATGTCCAACTACACGGAACCCTAGCATACAATGAAATCGGCCTATCGGGCGCAGGCATAGCCTTTGCTTATAGCGCAAATGGCGGCGCAACCTGGCACGACTTAGCCTACCTAGTAACAGATGACACCGGCGACTTTTCTGCAGTATGGATGCCCTCTGCATCGGGCAGCTACATAATCAAAGGCATCTGGAGCGGCGATGACGCCTACTCAGGCATCGGCACAACCGTAAACTTTTCAGTCGCCCCCATGGCAACCGAAACCCAAACCACCACTGACGAAAAAGTATTCTCCGTATCCTCCAACTCTACCCTCTCGGCTCTAACTTTTAACTCGGCCCAAAAAGAAATCTCTTTTACCGTATCAGGCGACACTGGAACCTATGGCTTTGTACAAATCTGCATTCCCAAAACAATCATGCCCGTTGTGGCCAACCTCAAAGTAAATCTAGACGGCCAAACCGTACCCCACAGTGTTGTCTCAGAAGCCGATGTATGGATAATAATTCTAACCTATCACCACAGTACCCACACCGTTACTATGAACATAGACCCCGAATCCTCTCTAACCCAAATGCTATCTCTATCATTTGTCGAAATACTACTCTTGGTAGTTATTGTATTGCTAGTCGTAACCACAGTTTGCATAACTCTGTTGTTAAAACAAAAAAGGCGAGCAAAAAATCCCTAACCTCCCCTTTTATAACCCTACGTATCAAACGAACCATAAAAAACTGGTCAATTATGTAGATTTTGCAATGCACCACATTTTATATTATGGTATATAATGAGATTTCCAAGAAGTCACCTTAACTACAACAAACAACCTCAAACTTTTAACATAACAAACACTATGTTGGACAACAAAACAAACCGGTAACCTCCCCAAAACACGGTTCGCAAAAAATCACCAAACTAAAATGCCTAAAGAATCTTCCTGTCTAAAGAAATAATTCCAATTCAGCTACCGCCAACAAAAGATGGTCAGTACAAATTAATGTAAAACTTTTTCTGTAGCGAAAAATCCTCAAACAAATGGGTTTCTAAATTTTTTAAACCAGATTCAAGGTAAACTATGTCTACATTAACAATGCGGCATAAAAAGTTGGTGTGTGAATACGTATTGCTGCAAGGAAAATATGTTGCGACCCCAAGAGACAAAAATTTCGTCGTCTAAGTCATGGCGGCTATTTAGGGGTAAGGGGCTGTTTATGGTGGGTATTTGATGTTGATGTGTTTGGTGTTGGTTGAGTGCGTTTTGTTTCGGATTCTTTGGCGGTGTGTTTTGAGTATGGGTGGTTTGGTGGGGTTGTTTGTTTGGTTGGTGTTTGTGGTGTATTTGTTTGTTTTTAGCTGGATTTTGGTTGGGGCTGTCTAAAAACTATAAATTTTCGTGTCTTTGGCGGAAATGGACAAAGAAAAATGGCTTATTTTTGTTTTTAAGGGGTTTGTTAGTTTTGGACAGTCTGGGGTTATTTTGAGGGTGTTTTGGTTGGTTGTTGTCTGTGGTGATGTTTTGCAAGGGATGTGTGTCTATTTTGACAGGTCTAAAAGTTATTTGATATGGTTGTTGGGGGTTTAGAAGTGTGGTTATGTTTGTTGGTGTTTGATGTTTGTTTTTAATTTTTTAAATGATGATTGTTTAGTGCTTTGTTGTAGTGTGTGTTTATATCTGCTGATATTTGCATTTGTGATTTTTTAGCGGTTATGCTATAGTTTAGCGCTGTGGGCTTTTGTTGTCGTGTAGTTAATGTTGGTCATCTGTAAACATATCCCCGCCAACACCACACCCAAACAAATAAACATCCGTTTCACCAACAACATTCTATATCATGCAAAAATAATGTCACATGCTTTTGAAATCTACCAAAACAACATTATCCCCTGCTCTTTTCACCACATCTTCCCTAAACCCGGTTTTAGAAAATAATACATAATATTTATCCGCGTAATCAAACATTGATGCCCTATCAATCAAACCATCTAAAACCTGACCCCCTACCGGATCATTTGTCCATTTACACTCCGCAAACAAAGCGCTACTCTTCTGTGTATCATAAGCCAATAAATCAATTTCCTGCTCCTCTCTTCTAAGAGGATTAATCCCCCACCAACGTCCACACACCTTAAAACGCAAGGGCAGCCGCCCGGCAACGTTTTCCTGCCACAAATACTGTTTACAAATATCCTCAAATATTTCACCCATAAAAGAAGCAAACTGATCTTTTATTTCCTCATAAATTGCTCGCCCTTGACCCATATTTATTTCAGATATGTTGCCATATACAAATCGGTACCAAAATCTAAACATCCCATCATTTAAACGATAGATCGTGTTTTTCGAAGTTGGTTTGTGAAGAATAGGCAATTCTTTTCTTATAATGCCAAGCAAAAGAAGTGAACTTAGATACACACTACAAGAAGACGTGGACATATGAGTTTTTGTTGCAATCTCATTTAATTTACTACTACCCGTAGCAATCGCAGTGATTAGAGCATTATATACCGCAGGTTCACGTAGTTCTTGTTTTAGGAGGTTGCTTGGTTCTTCAAAAAGCAAACTATCTGGTGAGAAAAAACTATCAACTATGTTTGTTTTTAAGTCTTTGTTATCTTTAATCTGCAATAAATATTTGGGTATACCGCCTGTTATGCCATAAATTAGGGCTTGTTCTTGTTTGTTGAAATTTTTATGAAATAGACTTGATGTTTTGAAATCAAACGGCATTAGTTTATATTGACAAGTTCTTCGTCCATATAGAGGACTTTTATTACCCATAACTTGATTTTCCATAAAAGACATAGACGAACCACATAAAACAAGCATAATGTTGATATCTTGAAATTTATGATCAATATATTGTTGTAAAACAGACGAAGTGGATTTTTCACTTGCGGCAAAGTAAGGGTATTCATCTATGACAAAAACTAGTTTTTCCTCTTGAGCTCTCTCATAGATATAATCTAAACATTCACTAAACGTTCTATAGACCGGTGAAACCGTACGGACTTTTTTATCTAAACCATTAAAAATGGCCAGACTTAGCAGGTCAATGTTTTTTTGCTCTGTACCTTCAACAGCAGTAAAATAAATATGTCGTTTGCCGCGTACAAATTCTTTTATTAATTCGGTTTTACCCACTCTGCGCCGCCCCCAAATAACGGCGCACTCATAATGAGTATTGGCATACCGCTCGTTTAAACTCTTTAATTCGCCCGCTCGACCTATAAACATCAACTGCGCCCCAATTTACTTAATCATGATTAACTAAATCATAATTATATTATAAAATTTTGGGTTATTCAACCTCAACAAAAACAAACAACAACCCAACAAAAAGAACACATAACAAACCCATAGAAAACTAGAAAAAGAAGACGAGTTAAAAACCGACAAACAAATGTCAGACCTTATTTTTAAAGGTACATAGAGAAGAAATAATGCGCTCTGTATTTTCAAGCCGTAATTATACGCTATGTTTTTCTCTGCAAGCACCGCTTCATGCTCTTATTTATGGTTAACAAATTTATATAATCGGGACAATGCCCTTTTTAAACGTAAATACTTTTTCTAATTTAAATTTTTTGCATGGTTTAAAAAACACCCATGACTTATTTTTTAATAATTCAAACTGAACGTATAATATAAAAAATGAAAACTCAGGTT
>JAISPR010000009.1 GCA_031274765.1 Nitrososphaerota archaeon
TTTATGGTTATGTTGGGGGTTTGTTTGATTTGTTTTTTGATTTGTTGGTTTTGTTTGGGTGTGAGTTTGCTTTTGTTTTTGGGGTAGGGTTTGGGTTTGTGGTTTTCTGTTTTTTGGTATTGTTTGTAGATTTTTGTTGTGGAGCTTTTGGCTGATGTCTTTTATTTTGGTTAGGATTGTTTTTTCTGTTTCGCCTCGTTTTTTTGCTTCGATTATCATTTGGCGTTTTTCGTTTGATATTGGTCGCATGATGGAGTAATCGTTAACTCTCATATATGTTTTGCGTTAATATGACTTCACGTTGCTATATTAGGGTTTGTAGTTGGTTGTGTAGGTCTATGATTATGTCGATAGTTCTTCTTTGGTGAGTTTTTTGTGTCTGTTTTGTTCTTGGGGTTTTGTGTTGTGTTTGTTTTTGTTCTATCTAAGTTATGTATATGTTTGGTTTAATTTGTGGGTGTGGTTTGTGTGTTTGGGTGTGTGTTTTTGTGGTTTTTTTGTTGGGGTTGTGTGTTTGTGTTTGTGTGGTTGGGTTTGTTGTGTTGTTTTGGTGTGAGGTTTTGTTTTGTGTTTGTTTGTGTTGGTTGGTTGTGTTTTTGTTGGGGGTTGAATCCCTGCGCTACGACTGAACAGTTACCATAAAATAACCTCCAACCAGAGTTGTCGCGTCAGCAACGTGAGATTTTGGACGCATTAAAAGTGAAAAACTGCCACTGTTGATACACATATAATTTTCTCGGGAATTTACGTCTGTAAGGTGTTGGCTGGAAAGATTTCTGGTAACAATGTGTTTGGTGCAGAAAGTCTAAATACTTTATAAACTTGATTGTTTCTCTGTTACCTGGTGTTTTCGAGTAAATGTGTTCCTGTATGCCTAGGTATCCTTATTGTGCGGTACAATTATTCTTGAGAAAATGTTCTCGAGGCAGTTTTTTTACTTGCGGCTACAAACCAGAGTATTAAGGCCTTTCGCTATTTTAGGTGGGTACACTCATTTGCCCTTCTTCAAGCTTGCCTATGTTCTCCCTTATGTTTTATATAACATTATGCCGCAACGAAACTTATTGACTCTACCCACCTGATTTGACGAATAACCTGTATTAATGCTAAACTATTATGTGTATCTAAAATTTAATACTGTGTGCTAAAAAGGTTGTTATAAAACGATGTACTTTTAACTGTATTGAAAAATGATGCTGATTACATTATTTTTTCCAAATCAACAACAAACCGTTCAAACATTTTTAAACTATTTCTCCAAAAATCTGGCTTTGTTAGATCCAATCCAACAATTTCGCCAAGTTCTTCAGGTGATTTACTACTGCCTGCAGAGAGCAGGCCAATCAACTTGGGCACAAACCCCGCCCCTTCCTCCATATACCGTTCATAGAGCGCATAAACAAACATTTGTGCATACACATAAGGATAATTATAGAAGCGATAGTTTGCCATATAGTAGTGGGGTTTCATTGTCCATTCTGCTTCCATTTCTGGCAGCCACTCCACAGCATCGTCAAAAATACGGTTCCGTGCCCGTGTCCAATGCTGGCATATAGTAGGATAATCCAAGAACTCTTCTTTTACGATGGATTCATAGAGAGCCTGCTCAAACCATACTCGTGCCGTAACCTGAAACGCCGTCATACCCGCCTCATCTAAAACCAGACAAAGAAGCGCTCTCTGTTCCGCAGTTGTTTTTGCACTTCTAAGCATCAAATCTGTGAGCAAAAGCTCGCCAAAAATCGAGGCTGTCTCAGCAACAATTGAGGGTACATCAATATTTAGACGCGTTTGGTTTCTGGACATATACCAATCATGAGTGGCATGTCCCAGCTCATGTGCCAATGTAAAGACATCGCTTAGCGTTCCATTGAAACTTTGTAATATATATCCAGATTTGCCATTGTAGTGGGTTGCACAAAAAGCTCCATTACGTTTACCAAAACGAGGTGATGCGTCAATGTGGCGTTTTTGGAACATCTCCCTAACCGCTTCGGCATATTGGGAACCAAAATTATTGTAGGCTTCTGTAATTATAGTTTGGGCTTGTGAAAAGCTGAATTTTTGTTCTGGCATGCTTGGTAGAGGTGCTGTTATGTCATAATTAGACAACACCGGGACATCCATCAATTTTGCCTTCATTTTGAGATAGCGGCGATAGCCAACGGCGCCTTCCGCGATGGTTCCAAGCAGACCATCAATTATGCTCTGTTGAATATCATTATTTATTAGGCTAGCTTCCATGAATGATGCATATTTTCGTCGCTTAGTCACTGTCACCCAATCGTTGCAAATGCTTCGCAGAGCAGATGCAAAAATTTCTCCATCCCTGCCCAGAAGCCCATAAATTGCTCGATTTGCTGATTCTCGCGTGACGCGGTCGGGATGAGACAACAAACCATTAGCTTCACCATAGCTAAGCGTCTTTTTCTCACACAGAACCGTCACTTCAAAGAGCCGAGTGTTTAACCATTTACTTTGCAACTCCTCCCACGCATTGACGCCAAACTGATCTTTTTCGATAATGAGCTGCTCCTCTACCTCACTAAGTTGATGCTCAACCCGTCGTAGCACACGTTGTAACATATGTCTATAATTAGCTAAGACAGGGGCATCTATGAGCTGGGGGTTACTTTTTATGAGACCACTTAACTCAAGTGAATAAAATGTCAGTTGCTTGGTGAGTTTAGCTTCAAACTTGCTTATCCGGTCATTGAATGCTTGTGTATTTATTTGTGTCATATCTGCGGCAAACGCTAAACTTGAAAACAATGAAACATCGCTGATCTTCGCATCAAATGTTTCAACTTCCCTGAGGCACTCAAGCAATCCACCCGCAGATAAACCTGCCATTTTACCCCGATATTTTTCTTCAAACATATCTGCACACGCCGCCGCTTGAGTAATGGCTTGGTTGATCTTTGGGTCTGTCACACCCAAAAAAAGCTCTGATAAATCCCATGTTATTTGTTGTGATGCCATGTCTGTGCCTCTAAATATAATGTGGCCGCTGGGTTATTTTGTGTTATGCTACACATTCACTGCTCACGTACCTCAAATATTTAACACGCCCTGTACAGTGAATCAACCAAACAAAATCATAATAACAATAAATTCATATAAATAATTATAAAAAAAATAAAATTAAAAACAGAAAATGGGAACCTAAAGCTTATCTGAGTTATTCACCCAAACGCTATAGTTCTCTTAACACATCAGTGTCTGTTCCAAGGCGGCAAGAACCAACTTGCAACCTTTTTTAACGGTGACAAAGTCAGATCCACAGACGGGACAAGGGACCAACTCATATTCCCCGATAGCGTCGAATTCAAAGGTTGCCCGACATTGAGGACAGGTGAACCGCACTGATGCGACGATTGGTATTTTCATAGTTTCTCCTCCATTTAATTTTTGAACTTGGTATGCAATTAAGCGTTTGACTGTAGTTGCTGACAACTATATAGAAACAACTTACTTGTATCACTACATATATACCAAACTAATGTATTAACTTTATTGTGCAACGCCACACTACAAACACAATCCTGCCCAGCACAACATCAAAACTATCCTCCGCTTCACTTTAGCCCCTCTTGAACATAAACTTAAAAATATCCCTATACCTTCTGAAAGAAGAATTACATGAAAATCGGAAACGTTAACATAAACAATCCATTCGTCCTTGCCCCCATGGCCGCCGTCAACTGCACTGCCTTTAGAATATTATGCAAAGAAAACAAGGCCGGCCTAGTTTATACCCAAATGTTTGATACAGACATCCTCAAAAACAAATCCAAACAGGAAATCAAAGATCTCCTCAACATAACAAGATTCGAAAGACCAATAAGTGTCCAATTAATAGGTAACAACGAAGCCGCTCTGATTAAGAGTGTAGGTCAAATAGAAGAACACGCAGATATTATTGATTTCAACGTTGGGTGCAGTGAAAAAGAAATTCTCCAACAAGGTTACGGTGCATTTTTACTGTCAAATCTTTCCCTCTTAGAACGGCTTGTACGAAAAATGGTTAACTCAACAGAAAAACCAATCACAGTAAAAATGCGCATAGGCATGGATGCTCAACACATAATCGCTGTAAAAGTCGCTACAATGTTACAGAATGCCGGTGCAGCAGCAATATGCATGCATGGTCGAACTGCACAGCAAAAACTTGCCAAAAAAATTAACTGGACAATAATGAAGCAGACCAAAGAAAAAATCACCATACCTCTGATGGCTAACGGTGATGTTACAAGCTACCAAGGAGGTCTTGAACTTTTGAACAAGACCAGTTGCGATTTTGTCATGATCGGCAGAGGCGCAAGAGATTGCCCATGGATCTTTGATCCAGAAAAACAACAAATCAATAATACCGGTATAAAACAACAGATCCTGCGTTTTATCGAATTATACAATGAATATGAAAATCGTGGCTCATCCCAAGAAGTCAGAGAGCATGTTTTTTGGATGTTAAAAGATTATAACACAAAACAAAACACCCGTGCAGTTCTAAAATTAAGATATATCAAAGATATAGAGCATTTTATCACTTCATTATAGAAAAACCGGTATCTACAGATGTCTTTTATGTTTATCAAATCGTTTCAAAAATAAATCCTCCTAGATTCCAGATATATCCCGATTAACTTGGACGATGGCTCTTTTTTTAGGTGAAAGACCAAATAACTAACGTAACCTTATTTCTAACTATGACGGGTGCTCAACCAATGTTATAGCCGAATAGATTAAATTTTAGACAGCAACATAATTATTAACATGACCCACAGTCACGATTTCCGAGAAGCAACCCTACATACAAACAAAACAACCACACCATAAAACAAACCTGCCAAACTTTCAACATAACCAAACAAACCTACTACAACTGGAAAAACCAAAAACAAAAAACAGGCAACCTCCAACCCAAAAAACACGGCCCGAAAAAGAAAAATCGACCCCCAAAAACTAAAAACCTACACAGAACAACACCCCGACGCCTATCTCAAAGAAATCGCCCAACACTTCAACTGCAAAGCCCCATCCATATATGCTGCTATGGTCAAACACAAATTAACCCGTAAAAAAAACTTTCACCTACCGCGAAAAATCCCCCGAAAACGAATCATCCACTAAACTCTTCTAAACAAGATTCCAGAAGTAAACTGCGCTTATATTGATGAATGCGGCATAAAAAAAGACTTGGTGCGCGAATACGCCTATACGCCCCGAGGAAAACGCGTCGAAGATACCAAATGTGGACGAAAATTTCACCGCCTAAACATCATAGGGGTCTCTTTAATGGTAAGGTGGTGGCGCCTATGTGTTATGAGCATTGACGGCGGGTGCGTTTTTTGAGTGGTGGTTTGAGATGGATTTTTTATTTGTGTGTGTAGTTATGTGTTTCGGGAATCCAGGATAACAAGCATTACAGCACAACGCAAAACTAAGCTATTCTGTTATATGACTGTTATATGAGAAAATTGTGTTTGTGCTATATGTTGTTTGTTTTGTGCAATATGTATTAAATAAACAAAGCATAATTAGATTGCTAATGCATTAAATTTTGCATGTAATGGATAGATGTTCGAAAATATCGCTTTTATTTTTCATATGACCTGTAGCGGCAACAACGCAGAAATCGGTGATAAACGAACTAGAAAACTCAAGTTTCCCTGAGCAAACTGTCCCAAAAGGTTTTCACAGCTTTTATGAAACTCGTTTTATGAACCCGGTTGATCTGTGTTTTGTGTATCTGTTAGTATGCTCCCAACAGAGTTGTGTAATCCAAAACGTATCCTATGATGCCTGCCACATAGGACAACACCCACATAATTACTAACAGTTTCACTATTTTTTGACTTTTGTCTGGGAAAGTGGTTAGGTTGGGGCGCCAAAGTGCAATAAACCACACCCCCAAAATGATGGCTGGAAGCGAAAGCACACTGTGTGCAACAAGTTCTGCGATTTTGAGGGGTGAACTGACGTAGGCTCCAAGTGAACTGTCTGCAGGAGACCACATCATAAAAACTGACGCAAAACTAACTAAAGTGGCGATAACCACCGCAGACATCAAAAACCAATGTACAAAATAGTTGCCTGATTTTCTAAACCTCATGCTCGCCAAAATCAACCCCATCCAAAAACTTTGCATGAGCATGTTGGCCTCTGCATTACTCAATCCCAGATTTATCCAAATTGATGGTATGAACATAGCCCCAAATACCACAACTCCCACAATTATGGTTGCAGAAATCGTTTTTTTTGTTAATGGTGAGAGGCGTAAACTGAGGGCCACTAATTTCTCTTTTTGCCAAATAATCAGGGTTGAAATCGAGATCACAATCCCAAGTACCAAACCCGAGATAACTAACGCAAAAACTGATCGCTCCAAACCAAAAATCTGTCTGTCCCACATGTTGGTGGCGATTGCGCTACAGGTAATTGTTAAGTCCTCAAAATACCAGCCCTCTTTATTTGTATGGTTTTTGGCCACCTCTACTGAACCGATAAAGAAACCGGTCGCTTTATCCCATTCCTTGACTTGTCTTATTGAATCATTGCCATAGGTTATTGTTCGGGTTGCACCCAATACTTCTTTCTGTTCTTCACGCTGAATAACTATGTTGGTGGGGTTAGAGGAGTAGTCAAAGAATGTGTCACCCAGACCAAGATTGGCGGGGATGATGGTCCATCCCTCGACATTTCCTTGAGTAAAGTTAAATTTCCAGATTGCGCTCCCCATTGTTCCGTTAGCGTATCTGGTGGTGACATTTACAGAGAACGCGGCTCCGTCGATCGTTAGAACCTCCATTCGCATCCATCGTACATCATGGGTCGGTGGCATGTTGCCTGTGCCCGTTATGGTGATATCATATTCCATCCAGTCGCCTTCTTTGACTCCTACGGTTTGGCTTATGTGAGCACCAGCTGTTAGAGTAGTTACTGAAAAGCAAATCATTAGGAGCGCTAAGGTTAAAGGTGCGGCTTTTTTTTGTTTCATTGTAATGAATTTGACTAACACGCGTTTAAAAGTGTTTTTATCGTTTGTTTATTTGTGTAATTTTTGTGTTATTAGTGGGTTCAAAGCTTTTTATCCCTTTATTTTTTTGGGGTCACGGTTAAGCCTTATAACTTTGGCAGTTTGATCCAATACAGCTAAAAAATAATTTTGCCTCAAAAATATTTTAAAAATAAAAAAATTATTGTAAAAATAAGCAAAAACCCGCAACAACCTGTAATGTGAATAATTCAAAGTATTTTTTCCCAAACTGTTGAACGTGAGTTATAATGCATAACTGTCTTTAAATCGACGGTTCGAACCAAAAAACAAGACCTAAAAAAACGCCAAATTTAATCTCGATTTAAATCACCACTTAGCGTAAATGGGTACAAATTGCTTATTTGGGGTTTTTGTTGGTGCTACGGGCAGGATTTGAACCTGCGAACCCCTGCGGGAAAGGATATCCCATCCGCGGAGGCCAGACCTGCCGGCCAAACGTTGATCTTGAGTCCTTCACCTTTGACCTGGCTTGGTTACCGTAGCTTGCAATGCATTACAAAGGGTTCGAATTCTGGCTTATTAAGTATTTGCCGTCATCAGCGCTGTTTAAGTGCTATCTTGAAGATTTGTCTTCAAGCATTAGCTTTTCTTTGAAAATATTGTTGTCTTAATTGGACTCTTGTTTTCTATATATCTGACATTTGAATGCCAGTCGTTATCTGATTGACCTAAACCCAAGTTGTTGCCGACTAAGGAACAGCTAAGCGATAATCTGAGAAAAATCGTGTAAAACGAATTGTTAAATTTGTGGATATGTTAAAACCGCCTCAGATATGCCTCAGATTTACTTGCTAAAAACTGTTTGATCTCGCAAATTATCGCCGAACTGTTCCTAAGGCGGCCGAGGGAATAAAAATAAATTCCGAAACGGAAATAATCTTGTTGCAAATAAATACTATCACATATAATGGAGGTTATCCAATGGATGTCGTCGTTATCTATTCAAGTCATCGTAATAACACTGAAAAAGTGGCTCAAGCAATAGCGGACCAACTCAAATGTTCCGCCGTAAAATTAACTGAAAATTTTGACGCCCGTACTTTTTTTCTTGCGAGTTACACCTTGATTTTCTTAGGCACAGGTATCAGAGGTGGCGAACCTTATGTTGAGTTGCAAAATTTTATTAAAACCGCAAAATTCAAAAGTGGAGTGCGGTTTGTGCTCTTTATGACTTGGGCCGGAGGCGGTGCAAGCAATAGGCTGGCCTATGAGGTTGTTAAACGACAACTTGAGGCTATAGGTCAGAGGCTTGATGATGACTATTTTATTTGTCTAGGTCAAACGTTTGGCTTCACTCACAGGGGTAGACCTAATGTGGGCGATTTGGTCCAAGCCAAAATTTGGTCTCAGCAAAAGCTACAATCTGTAGAATGATGCAGGTTTAGTGCATTTTTTGGGTTCAAAAAAACAAGGTTTGGGTGTGGAAGCTTACCTTGACCCACAATTTGGTGACGGGTGAAAATACTTAAAAGGGGTTTGTTGTTGGGGTTTTAATTGAAATTTATAGACTGGATAAGATAGTTATGTTGTGATTTTTTGTGGCAACCTCCGAAAACCTACATTTTTCCAAAAAGCGCTTGCTGAAAACGGTGTAACTATGTTGTTTGGTTTTCTGAAATGGGGTTTTCGGAGGTTGCCTTGTTTAATGGTGGTCTGGGTGATTTTGGTGTGTAGTGGGAGACTATCTGAGACCTAGAATTTTTTGTGTTTTGGTGTAATCGGTCGAAGAAAAAGGTGTCTTTTCTTGTGGTTAATGAATTTATATAATTGAGACAATTTCTTTTTTATTTTTTCTGTAGTGCCCTATTTTTGGTGGTTTTTTTTGAGAAAAACAGGCTATTTACAGTAGCGTTCTACTGAAAATGATTGTTTTTTATGAGGGTGATTTTTTCAGCGTTTTTTAGTTTGAACACTTTTTATGTTAGGTATATGTATGGTTTGAAAAACATGTGTGATTTGATTTTTGATAGTTCAAATTGAGTATTTAGTATAAAAGAATGAAAACTCAGATAAATTAGGTACTGCTGAGTGTTATGAAAAACGGGGAATAACGGTCGTTTTACAATTAGGTGCCAAAATTTAGGAAATAGGTGGCGACTTACTGTGTGTAGTACCTAAATTTTGCGGAATTAGGAATACCATAAATAATGATGAATTGTCCAAGTTATTTGTTAACTGATCCTAAGTAATCAAGTAAGTAACCGTAAGTAGGCCCTGTTTTTTGCCTGTTTTTTATTTTGCACAATTAATTTTGATGATGTTTATTTGGTTCGCGCATTTTCGTCGAGCTTTTTTTTGTTATTAGCTCCTTGAAAAGTTTGGAAGCCCTTGTTTTCTGTCGTATATTTGATGACAACATTTATATGTAAGGTGCGTAGCATGTGTTTGTGCTCTTAGAAAAGTTTGGATTCCTTTTTCGACGCCGGACAGTCCAGCATCGGAGGAAATGTAAGATGGAAAATACATCACTGCATAAAAATTACAATAATTATTACACTTTTATGTTACATTTATGGGAGAATTAAAAATTTGACAACCACCCAAAAAATCCAAAAAGACGATGTCCACAATATCCTAAAAACCTTTTTTGCAGAGAAAGGACTAGTCCGTCAACATCTTGACAGTTACAATGAATTCATCGACCATGGTCTCCAAGAAGTCGTGGATGAAGTTTGTGAAATTCCAATTGAAGTGCCTGAAAACCCCTACAAAGTCAAACTCGGTCAAATCTGGGTAATTGATCCCCAGAGTCGTATCACTGGTCCATATGCAACCGAAGTAGACGGCACAAAACACGAAATCTACCCTATGGAGGCTCGTCTTAGAAACTTGGCATATTCTGCACCCATTGCTCTTGAGATGACTCCTGTTATTGATGGGCGAGAACAAGATACCGAACTGGTATACATCGGTAACATTCCAGTTATGCTTAAGAGTAAACTGTGCTTTTTGAGTCAGCTCAGTCGTGAAGAACTAATCGCTGCCGGTGAAGACCCTGACGACCCTGGAGGCTACTTCGTTGTTAATGGCTCCGAACGTGTCATCGTTGCTATGGAAGATTTGGCGCCTAATCGTGTCATCGTTGATGTTGACGAGAAAGGAACCAGTCCTGTCTATCAAGCAAAAATCTTCTCCACTACCGTGGGTTTTCGTGCTAGAATTGAACTTAAACTGAAATCAGACGACGCTATATATGTCACAATGCCGGGTGTTCCAACAGAAATCCCCTTTGTAGTTATCATGCGTGCCCTTAGCATGGAAAAAGATAAAGACATTGCTGAAGCAGTCAGTCTTGACAGTGATATCCAAACTCACCTCAGTGCATCATTTGAGAAAGCCATTGGTGTAGACACACCTCAAGACGCTATCTTATTTATCGGAAACCGCGTTGCCCATGGACAAGTCGAAGAATATCGTCTCCAAAAAGCAGAAACTGCTCTTGACAAAAACTTTTTACCTCACTTAGGCAGAAGCGACAAAAATCGCAAAGAAAAGGCCATATTCCTCGGCGAAATGGCTTACCGTGTTATCCAACTTAAAACCGGCAAACGCACCCCCGACGACAAAGATCACTTCAAAAACAAACGTCTCCGACTCGGCGGGCCCCTTCTTGCAGATCTTTTCCGTGTCTCTTTCCGTAACCTTACACGCGACATCAAATATCAACTTGAACGCATAGGTGTTAAAGGCCCAATTATAACCGTCTCAGTTGCAGTGCGACCCGGTATTATCACTGAACGTTTCCAGCACGCACTAGCAACAGGTAACTGGGGCCGAGGCCGAGTTGGTATCACTCAACTTCTTGACCGAACCAACTATATCTCTACACTTAGCCACCTAAGAAGACTCCAATCCCCCTTAAGCAGAAGTCAACCTAACTTTGAAGCCCGAGACCTACACCCCACCCACTGGGGCCGACTATGCCCAAACGAGACACCTGAGGGCTCAAACTGCGGGCTTGTAAAAAATCTCGCCTTATCTGCATCTATAGCCGTAGGTGTTAATCCTGACCGCATAAAACAATTACTCTTCGAAATGGGCACCGTTCCAGCATACGAAGTAACAAACGAACTCCGCATCGGAGGTGCCAAAGTTTTCGTGGACGGAAATATTATCGGTTATTGCAATAACCCTCAAGAAATGGTGCAAAGCTTCCGTCAAAAACGCCGCGTCGGAGAGATCTCAACAGAAGTCAACATAACCCACTTCTCTAAACCACAAACCGAGACCGAAGAAGTCCATGCCAATTGTGACGAAGGCAGAGTCCGTCGTCCACTAATTATTGTAGAAAACGGACAACCTAAACTACAAAATAAACACCTCGAAAAAATCGGGCTATGCGAATGGACTTGGGAAGATCTCGTTAAAAACGGTTTAGTCGAATACCTTGATGCCGAAGAAGAAGAAAACGTATTCATTGCTTTGACCTATGATGCCATCGGACCCAAAACCACACACACTGAAATCGCTACCTATACCATTCTTGGTATATGCGCATCAACCATCCCCTACCCAGAACACAATCAGTCACCACGAAACTCATACCAAGCCGCCATGGCTAAACAGGCATTGGGCGTTTATGGAACAAACTTCCACCACCGCGTTGATAGCCGTAGCCACATCCTACACTATCCACAAGTCCCTCTGGTCCAAACCGAAAACATGGACGTTATGGGCTACAAACAACGCCCCACAGGCCAAAACTGTATTGTCGCAGTACTAAGTTTTGAAGGCTATAACATGGAAGACGCTATCATATTTAACAAAGCATCCATCGAACGTGGCCTTGCTCGTAGCACCTTTTATCGTATTTACGAAGCCGAATGCCGCCAATATCTAGGCGGCCTAAAAGACAAATTTACCATCCCCGAAGCCGGCACCCGCGGATACAGAGGTGAACAATACTATCGACTTCTAGAACCCGACGGGATTATCAGCCTTGAATCACAAGTAGTTGGCGGAGACGTCTTAATTGGCAGAATTAGCCCGCCAAGATTCCTTGAAGAATACAAAGAATTCGAAGTCAAAGGTCCAAGCATGCGCGACACCTCAGTTGACATGCGACCCTCCGAAACAGGCATAGTTGATGGCATATTTGTCACCGAAAGCGGTGAAGGAAGTCAACTTGTCAAAGTTCGCGTTCGCGATCAGCGTGTCCCAGAACTCGGAGACAAATTTGCCTCGCGACATGGACAAAAAGGCGTTATCGGTCTAATAGTTCCTCAAGAAGATTTACCCTTCACTGAAGATGGTATGGTTCCTGACCTCATCATCAACCCGCACGCTATCCCCAGTCGTATGACCCTTGGCCAATTTATCGAATCCCTTGCAGGCAAAGTTGCTGCTGCCAGAGGCAAACCCGGCGATGGTACACCATTTAGTAACGAGGGTCCCGATGAAGTACGCAAAAATCTAGTTAAACTTGGCTTTAGTCATACTGGTAGCGAAGTTTTCTATAACGGTACAAGCGGCGAAAAATTCGTTGCCGACGTATTTGTCGGGGTTGTCTACTACCAAAAACTCCATCACATGGTCGCTGACAAAATTCATGCTCGTGCACGTGGTCAAGTCCAGATGCTCACTCGCCAGCCAACTGAAGGCCGCGCTCGGGGCGGTGGTTTGCGTTTTGGTGAGATGGAACGTGACTGTCTTATCGGGCATGGTGCGGCAATGCTGTTGCGTGACAGATTGCTAGAAGAATCCGACAAGTATACCCTCTATATCTGTGAAAATTGTGGACAAATCGCCTACTTCGATATGAAGCAGAGGCGCTATGTCTGTAAAATCTGTGATGAAAAGGCCAAAATTGCCCCGGTAATTGTTTCATACGCTTTTAAGCTGCTTTTGCAAGAGCTTCAAAGCCTCTGTATCACCCCAAAACTTAGACTAAAGGAGAAGGCTTAACATGGCGCAAACAGAAGAATTAATCCATAAAATAGTAGACGAAATCTCATTTGGGCTTATTTCACCCAAAGATCTCAGAAAACAGTCTGTTGTCGAAATTCAAACTCCCGATACTTATGACGAAGACGGTGCACCAATTACTGCTGGTTTAATGGATGGCCGGCTAGGTACTCTTGAGCCCCGTCAGCGTTGCAAAACTTGTGGTAACACTGCTATTCGTTGTCCTGGACATTTTGGGCACATTGAACTTGCTGTCCCCATTGTACACATCGAATTCACCAAAATAACCTTTGATATGCTCAAATCAACTTGCCGCACCTGTGGACGCATCCTGCTAAGCGAGGAAGCCTCTAAGAAAGCTCGTCAACGTATCGAGCGTTTCAACGAACTCTTAGGAACCATCCCTGACGAAGTTTACAAGGAAATCATGGCCGACATCAAAGTTAAGCAATGCCCCTACTGTGCTGCAACCCAGTTCAAAATTACTTTTGAAAAACCAACTAAATTTATCGAGCAGACCGAGTTAGGCTCTGAACCTCTCACCCCTAGCATGATCCGCGAAAGACTTGAACGTGTTAGTGATGAGGACCTTGAAATTTTGGGGTTCAACCCCAAAGTTGCTCGTCCTGAATGGATGGTTCTTCAAGTCCTACCCGTTCCACCGGTGTATGTGCGTCCATCAATCACCTTGGAGTCAGGTATTCGTAGTGAAGACGATCTAACACACAAACTCGTTGACATTATTCGTATTAACCAGCGGTTAAAGGAAAACATGGAAGCCGGCGCTCCAACCCTTATCATACAGGACCTAAGTGAATTATTACAGTACCACGTTACCACCTACTTCAATAACGAGGCCTCAGGTATTCCGCCTGCACGTCACCGTAGCGGCAGGGCACTTAAAACCCTTAGCCAACGCCTCAAAGGCAAAGAGGGCCGATTCCGAAGCAATCTTTCAGGCAAACGTGTCGATTTTTCTGCACGTACAGTCATTTCACCCGACCCCAACCTTGACATAAACGAAGTCGGTGTTCCAAAAGATGTTGCTATGCGGCTCAGTGTTCCCGAAAAAGTTACTGCATGGAACATCGAGGAAATGAAAAAACTCGTCATAAACGGTCCTGAACAATATCCTGGGGCATTATATATTATCCGTCCCGACGGTAAACGTATTCGCCTTGAATTCGTTGTGGACCGTACAAAAATCGCAGAAGCGGTCGAATTAGGTTTCATCGTAGAGCGTCACCTCAAAAATGGCGATATAGCTATCTTTAACCGTCAACCCTCTCTTCACCGTATGTCCATAATGGCACATTATGCACGTGTTCTCCCATACAAAACCTTTAGAATGCATCTTTGTGTCTGTCCACCTTATAACGCCGACTTTGATGGCGACGAAATGAACCTCCACGTTCCCCAAAGCGAAGAAGCCCGAACTGAATCACTTCTACTCATGCAGGTACAAGACCAAATTCTCTCCCCCCGATTTGGCGGACCCATCATCGGCGCCATTAGAGACTTTATCACAAGCGCTTACTACTTTACTAAAAAAGGCAACTATCTAACCCGTGGACAAATTGACCGCCTCCTAACCACAACCAACTACCAAGGCGAATTACCCGAACCCGAAATCACCGAACCCCAACCCCTCTGGTCAGGCAAACAAATATTTAGTTTATTTCTGCCAAAAACCCTCAACTATGTTCTCAAAGCAAACATTTGTCAGGGATGTGCCCGATGCGAAGAAAGCAAATGCAAAAACGATGCCTATGTCGTCGTCAAAAACGGTCAGTTAGTCTCTGGAATTATAGATCGCCGTAGCATTGGTTCTGAACAATCTGAGAGTCTACTCCACAGAATCATCAAAGACTACGGAACACAAGCTGGCAGAGAGTTTCTCAATAACATCACACACATGCTCAAACTCTTCATTTCCATGAGAGGTTTTAGCTACACATACGACCAACTCGTTCTCTCGCCCCGTGCACGAAACCGCATGGCAAAAACTATGGAACGCACTCAAAAGAAAATCGACGAACACATCCTCAACTATCAAAACGGTGTTCTCCCACGTCTCCCGGGCCAAACTCTTGAAGAATCATTTGAAATCTATGTCATGCATGAGCTCTCAACTGCACGAGACGAATCAGGCAAGATAGCAGATGACGATTTTACTCTAGAAAACGCCGGTATCGTAATGACCCGTACGGGTGCAAGAGGCAGCAGTCTCAACATCGGCCAGATGGCTGCTTGTGTCGGTCAGCAGTCAGTTCGTGGCAAACGTATCTTAAGAGGCTATGCTGGACGTGCTCTTCCACACTTTGTACCCAATGACCCTCGCCCAAGAGCAAGAGGCTTTGTCTATAACAGTTACCAAACTGGTCTTGACGCCATAGAGTTTTTCTTCCACGCTATGGGTGGTAGGGAAGGTCTAGTCGACACAGCTGTTCGCACGCAACAAAGTGGTTACATGCAGCGCAGACTCATCAATGCCTTAGAGCACATTCGACTGGAATACGACAGCACTGTTCGTGATAGTGCAGGCGATATCATCCAGTTCCGTTATGGCGAAGATGGCGTGGACCCCGCTAAGAGCGACCATGGTAAAGCTGTAAACGTTAGCCGTTTAATCGAGCAAGTAAAACTTGGTGAGGAAAAAGATGGCGAATTAGCTACAACTGATTTCACCAAAAAACAGCTAAAAAGCGTTGAAGATCAGATTACTCCTATATTGCTAAGCCAGCTTAAACAAAACTTTGCTAAAAATAAACTCACTGCCAAAGGTGTGGAGAAAGCCGTAACTGCAACTGCCAAACAGTATAAACGTGCTTTGATGGAGCCTGGAGAAGCAGTTGGTATTGTAGCTGCCCAGTCAATTGGTGAACCCGGTACACAGATGACCCTTCGAACCTTCCACTATGCAGGTGTTAAAGAACAAAACGTCACTTTGGGTCTACCGCGTCTCATAGAAATCGTGGATGCCCGCAGAATTCCCTCAACCCCAATTATGACCATTTATCTTATTGGTGACCACGCTAAGAGCAAAGAGGCCGCTGTTGAAGTTGCACGCAATATCATCTACACATCAATTGAGAACTTGGCATCTGCAATCTATGAAGATCCTGTTCGTGAAGAAATTATTATCGAACTCAATAAACAGATGATGGATGACCGCAACATCAGTATGGATGAACTAAAAGAGAAACTTGAACTCCAGAATGCCACTGTAACTATCACTGATAACACCGTTGAAATCAAGCCCAAAAAGGCTGAGCAAATCAAACGTATGCTCTCCAAAGTGCCTGGTTTCCAGGTTAAGGGTGTTCCAGATATCAAACGTGTCCTAGTTACTGAAGAAAATGGTGAGTGGGTCATTCGTACCGATGGCTCAAATCTTGGTAAAGTATTAGAAGTTGAAGGTGTCGATACTTCTCGTACAATCACCAACAACATCCATGAAATCGCCAAAACCTTGGGTGTCGAAGCATCCAGAAATGCATTGGTTAACGAAGCCAAAGGTGTTTTGGAAGACCAAGGTTTAGATGTTGATGTTCGTCACGTTATGCTCGTTGCGGATATGATGACTACTACAGGTGATGTGCAGCAGATTGGTCGGCATGGTATTAGCGGTAAAAAGGCTAGTGTGCTCGCCCGCGCCGCATTTGAAATCACTGTTCCAAACATTGTTGAAGCGGCGGTTAAAGGTGAAAGTGATCCTTTAGCTGGTGTGACAGAAAACGTTATAGTTGGGCAGTCTATACCAATCGGCACAGGTTTAGTTGAACTCTACATGTCAACTTTCGAATGTCAAAATAAAGATGGAGGAAAAACAGAAGCATGATAGACATAGATAAAGCGTTAGCGTCAGCAGTGAAAACTGGTAAGGTATCCTTTGGATCCAATACGGCATTGCAAAACGCCAAAACCGGTAAAGCGAAAATGATTGTTTTAGCCGCAAATTGTCCAAAAGACATAAAAGAACAGATAGAATATTATGGAGAAATCTCTAAAGTTCCCGTGATAACATATAAAGGTGGCTCAATGGATCTCGCTGAAATCTGCAATAAACTCTTCATTATCTCTGCGATGAGTATACGTGAAACAGGGGACAGCGACATTCTAAAATTAATCGAACAATAAAAAATAACAAACGGAGGCGAAAAAATCACATCTGGCATAAAAATCACCTGCGACGAAATGCGATATATAGCTCTCTTTGAAAGCATCAGTGGCGCTAGTGTAAAAGACTGCATAATAGATGAAGAACAAGAACGTGCAATATTTATCGTTAACCAAGGTCAAGTTGGTGTTGCTATTGGCAAGGGTGGACGTAATATACATACCCTTGAACGTATGACTGGTAAAAAGCATGAGATCATCGAATATAGTGAAGACCCTGCAATGTTTATGAAAAACGCTCTAAAACCTGCTGCTGTTCGCGAAATTCGCGTCAGCGAACGTACCGATGGTAAAAAGATGGCCGTTATTACAGTTAACCCTAAAGATAAGGGTGTCGCAATAGGTAAAAACGGAAAAAATGCTGAACGTCTACGCTTTTTAGCGAAACGATACTTTGATATTCAGAACGTAAGCATCACCTAGTATAGACTCTAAATTTGTCTGGCTAGGTGATAACCGTTGCTGGATACTTCGTAGGGGTTATTATGTTCTATGCCTGTGATTATTGGCATATTTACTGCCTGAGTTCCCGTTTTTTAGGCACATTACGAAATTTTAGGGGTTATTTTAGGCTTATTTTTACGTTTAAACAATGTTGGCGGCTTTTACTTTATTCGATTGTGTGCCTAATTTAGGCACATGAGACAACTTGCCGATCGCTATAAAAAAGCCTTAAAATTAAAAAACAGGCGTTTAGCTGGGGCTAATGAAATGGGTGTGTTTAAAAAGTGGGCAGTCAGGTTACTGTGCATAGCTATCTGCCGTTGGTTTAACGGCGTATTTTTACTATCTCTGGATAGTGTGATGGCAGATTGGGTTTGTTGTTGGATTGGTGGAACTTTATGTTTTGACTTTTGTGTTTGTTATGGTATGTGATAGTTTTGGTTGATCGTTTGTTTTTGAGGCTGCGGTTTGAGTGAACCATGTTTGAGCTGAACCAATGTCTATGGTTTATGTTTGGTAGTTTTGTTGTGTGTTTTGTGTTGTTTGTTGCTTGGTTTAGAAATTTGGAGTGACAATAGTTTGAGTCTGCTTAGGTGTGGTTGTTGAGCCTTTTTGCAATGCTATATCGATCGTGCTTCGTAGACCACTACGCAATCTACTTTGATTTGCATAGCTAAATCGTGGCTTTCGACGATTTTGCGCAGTCCCCCTATGCATTCTTTGGCTACATTTCCTTTTATATTAATGTGGTATCCTTGGTAGGCTGGGTACATTGCTTTTTGTGGAATCAATGTAATAATGTTCCCGTCTAATCCTGGACAACTATCTGCTATCTCTTTGAGCAAGATGACAACTTCAATGAATTTCATGAGATCTTCCCCATGTAGAGAAATAAAAACTTTTAGCTTAAAAATCCATATGTCCATAATCATTATACCTACCATGAAGTAAGAAACTCTCAATTTTTATACCCTTGGCGCCTTGGTGAGTGTGGCAATTCACCGTTTGTATATGTGGGTTTTAATTTTTCTACTGTAAACTTTTTGTCGGGTTTTCCAAGAGAACAAATAGTTTATAGTATATGCTTCACCGGGCAATTGTGTTTTGGATGTTTTTTGGTAGTCTAGTATTTTTTGGTTATGTTTTGTGTATGATCTAGAAATATACACGGTTTGATTTTGTCGGTTCGAGATATAGTATAAAAATACAACTCTGATGATACAATGGCTAACTATGAGCAACCTCCGAAAACCCATTTCAGAAAACCAAACAACACCTTACACGGTTTCCCGCAGACGATCTTTGGAAAAATATAGGTTTTCGGGGCTCCCTATGGAAACTATGCAACATATAAACCACAATAATACTGCTTATGATAACTGACTAAAAATAGACCTTTTGTGTTTTGAAAACGAGTGAAAAATCAATTTTTTTGTAGGAATTTGCTATTCTCTGGCAACCGGGGTGCTCAAAGAGTATTTACATTATCGCTTCTACTAAAAAACATTCAACACTGATTTGAATAAGTCCTCTTTGTACACAGGTCATTTCTGTATGCAGCTGTCAAATTGTTTAATAAGCCGTTTTTTCCTATGTTGCATTTCAAGTAGAGGCATATGCTTAGTGTTAATCAGAGAAATTATTGTTGAAAATTTTATGAGTTACGACTACGCCCGAGTGCCCTTAAAGCAGGGTGTTAACGTAATTGGTGGTCCTAATGGCGCGGGTAAATCTTCCCTTCTACTTGCCATAAGTGTAGGTTTAGGACAAACTAGCACAGAGCGCAGCCGTAAACTCAGTGACCTTATCCGCTGGGGACAAGACCAAGCCCGCGTCACCCTAATTTTAGATAACACAAAGCAAGGTAACCGACGCCCCGAACCCAAATATAACAAAGATCAACTTTTCCTAACACGACTTTTGCGCCGTGATGGCAAATACTGGTTTGAACTCGAAAACCGTGTTGCCTCAAAACAGGACATCGAGCGGCTTTTGGGTAAATTCGGGGTGGACCCCGATAACATGCTCATTATCATGCATCAAAACATGGTCGAACAATTTAGTGTACTAAATAACATAGATAAACTCCGTATGGTTGAAGAAGCAGTAGGCCTTGAATCTTTCCGCGAAAATGTCGTAGCGGCTAAAACTAAACTTACCCGCATTCTAACACAAGAAGAATCCGTGAGCAAACTACTCGAACAAGCCGAGCAGACCCTCAACTACTGGCGTGACCAATACGAAAAATTCCAAGAAAAAAAACAGCTTCAACTAAAAAGGCAGTTCTTAGATCGCGAACTGGTTTGGGCTGAAGTTGAACGTCGAGAAAGCATAGTGAAGAACTTGCAAACTAATTTTAACCGCACACAACAAGCGCTAAACAAAATCGAGGATGAACGTCAAGCCCTCACTGGCGAGATAGATGGGCAACACATTGAGCAACAAACCCTCAAAGATGAACTCAAACTCATGTTTGAAGAACGCCTCAGTTTAGAGCGCCAAGTCGCCCAAAACCAGCGCCAACTTTCCCTTGTGGAACCATTACTCCTCGAAGCCGAACACCTCAAATCACTCACAGATATTAATCAATTCAAACTTTTACGCCCCGAAAACCTAAAAAAATTGCTTGAAATATCACAGCAACAAATAGAGAAAACAACCAAACAAATCACTGCCAACCAAACCGTAATGCAACGCCTCGAAGAATCAACTAACAAAATCACCACTAAAGCGTTTGACAAACGCATAACCCTTGCCCTTTTGGATTCCAAACAGAGCCGCGCCTCCAAAGAACAAGAAACCACCGAAAACTCCCTCAAAGAGGCCCAAGAAAACCTCAACATTGCACTTACCCAAGCACAGACAACAGGCGAACGTATTGCCGTAGTCAAATCCACAAACGAAATCCAAGCGGAAATGGGATTAACCGATGGGCATCTAGGGGCACTCTCAGGCGTCTCAGAGGAAATAGAGCGACAATACGAATCCTACTCAAAACTCTATTTCGAACTCAAAGAAAAAGTCCAACTCGTTGCTGAAAACCGCGAAAAAACCCTCGAAGAAGTCAAGATCCGCATGACTGCATGGCGCACTGTTATAGAACAACTACTAGAACGCGTCAACTTGGAGTACCAACGTATCATGAACCAAACTTTGGCAACAGGTGAAATTCAGCTCTCCAGTGCACAAGACATCACAGCCGCTGGTTTAGACATCTATGTGGGCTTTAAGGGTAGTAAACCTGTTACACTCAACGCTTACACGCAAAGTGGTGGTGAACGTACAACTGCCACGATGGGGTTTTTGTTAGCATTACAGCAGCATGTCCGCTCACCCTTTCGAGCCGTTGATGAATACGATATTCATATGGATCCAAAAAATCGTGAAATGATAGCTAAGGTGTTGGTCGCTATGATAAAAGATGCTACCTCACAATATGTTGTTATCACACCTAGTCAAATTACTTTTGCACAGCAGGATGCAAATGTCATCACTGTGCAAAGTCTTGATGGAAAGTCTCTTGTGCGCGAGGTTGCTAAATGACCGCTGACAAGTCTGATAAGAAACTGGGTCAAGAACACCTAGAACGTATTATCGAGATGTGTGTTGCTATTGAAAATAATCAAGTTGATCCTTTTACCCTAAATGTGGATGACATCATTTGTGTGGTAAAGCAATATTTTCCCCATTGGGCTTATCCTGATGAACTCGAGCTTGATGCCAAAGCACTTCATCATCTTGCTTCTGTTATTAAAATCCAAAGCGAATGGGTTAAACAACGTTCCACCTCTCTTTACACCGATCCGTTTCTCTTAGAGGAAAAAATTCGTCTGACTCCAAAAGAGAGGTTGGTTCAAGTTTTTGCTTCTGCGTGGACGCCATTGGTTGAATTTGAACAGTTAAATCTCTACAATATTGCTCAGGGTATGCTTTACTGGAATACATTGGAACCTTTGAGTGAGCGTTGGCGCGATATAGATGTTGCCGCGGTTGAAATCGGTTCGGTGAGTCGCGATGAATTGGTCAAGCAGCGGGTATTAGGTGATAAGGAATTCAGTGAAGAGCTTACAAACTTCTGGCAGGAACTCAAACTCAAAGTTAAAGAAAAAGGCATCGATGGAAAAATCGGTTACTGGGATTTCATTGGAACCGATACCTATCCAGAAACAGTGCAGCGGGCATTTCTTGCAAGTTTTTTAGTTACTTATGGATATGCCACCTTAGAAATTGATAGGTTGGAGGAAACGGTGTTCATAGTTCCCTATGAGTTGCTCCATGAGGCAACTTTTAGTGCTCAATGCACCTCGGTTCCCCTTACGGTGTCTTGTGAAGATTGGCAGAAATGGCGTGAGGGTCAAAAGTTATGAGTACAAGAAAAAAAGGTCTATATGCAGGTAAAGTCAAAAAAGCGGTTCAGTTGCTTTTCTATAAACGCCATGTTAAACCCGGGGTGAAGGGTTGGGAACTACATAAGGCGCTGGGTAGCGATTATCCAAAGGTGCTTGATGTTTTGGATGATTATCTAAAACCTATGAGTATGGAGGTTAAAACTGTTTTTGAAGAAACAAAACCCTCTGAGGAACCCACGCTTGAGGAGCTCGATAAGGCTCGCTTCTTTGTTGTGTTGCGAGATGATGACACTAAGGATAAACTGATGGGTTGGCGCATAGATGATCTTGCCGGTTTAGTTGTCACAATCAGTTATCTTATTAGCAAAAAAGGACAAGCAAACCGTAAAGATATCGAAAAAATGTTGGGTGAAAAACTTCCTGGATGGAAAGTAAATTTAAATCTTGATCGTTATATCCGTTATGGATATATCATGCAGGATGAACGGGGTCAGTTGTTTTTGGATTGGCGTACACAAGTCGAGGTAGATCAAAAGAAACTGGTTGACATGTTGTTGTCCGTAGAGAAACAGGCGGTTAAAGTTGCAGAATCTTTGCAAAAAAAACCCGCCGAAGAGGTTCAATAAAAAAATTAGTGTGTGTAAATATATCTGAGTTTTTCATTTTTTTCTACTAAGTACTCAGGTTGAACTGCCAAAATTCAATCCACACATATTCTTTAAACCATACAAAATGCCTAAACCAGAAAAAGCATTCAAACTAAAAAACGGCAGTGTGCCAATAGAATAGTTTTTTGTCGATTAGGTATTTTATGTGTTACCTCTGGCTTAAGAGTAACTTTTCTCTTCAAACCTTGGAAAACTTGCTAATCAGGTATGGAGTCAATACGAATTTGATTCTGTGTCAAATTAACTATTCTAAATTGGCACACTGCCCTAATTAATTTGGCGCAGAATCAAATTCGCATCAACTCCATACATAATTGGCAAATTTTCCAGGTTTGAAGAGAAAAATTACCCTTAACCCAGAGGTAACGCACAAACCACTTGCCGGCAAAAAAACTATTATATGTTGGCACACCGCCCAAAATCTACAACTAACATAAAAGACGTCTATGACTATGCGATCTAGGAAGTTTTATACCGAGAAGATGCATATACTGCAAGTATGGATGGCTCTGAGGAAGAAATCTATTCCATAATGTTCACATCACTTAAACATCCAGCCCGCCGCAAAATTCTACGTATGCTAAACGATAAACCCATGACATTCATGGAAATAGCCGACCATATCGGCGTATCTAGCTCTAACCTGACTTATCACCTCGAAACTCTAGGTGAGCTCATCTACAAAATGGAAAACGGCCGATACAAACTTTCTTCATTTGGCACAGCAACCGTTAGCGCCATGAAGGGTGTGGAGGAGGCACCTGAAATTGAACCTAAACGGCACATAAAACTGACCTTTAAATGGAAAACAATCTTTGCTGTATTGTTGGTCACAATAATCCTGTTTGCCGCCTTCATTGCGCTCCAATTTATCACAATAAATCAGCTCTCAGGTGACAAATCCAGAATTGAAGCTCAAAACCAGCAGTTACTCGCATGGGGGGTGAATACAAATAAAGCGGTTGGTTTGCTACAAGACGTCGCACAAATCGACACTTCAAAATATGTGGTTAAACTTCTCGATAACACCTTACAGCATCGTAACGACATAGACGTTGCTGAGGAAGTCATCAAGTACTCACTTGCAAGCGGCCAAAGCACGCTTGATGCAGAATTTCGTTTTCGCGATAACCACTTTTCTTTCTATGAACTCAGACTAAACTATGATTCTCAACTCTATACAAAAGCACAGGTAAACGGCATCGGAATCTTACAGACCGCCAAAAATACGATAGATGCCTACAAGACTTATTCTGGAGATGAATACATTGATGAAATGAGCCGGCTTCTTGACACTGTTAATCAAACAGGAAATACGGTTGTAACAGCGGGTAACATGAAACTCCAAATCACCATCAAAGGTGAAAGTGCCGAGTTCTTTTGGATGTACACTGAAAATGGCATAGAGTTCAATGCTAAATGTCTTCGCATGGTTTTTCAAGGGCGTATTTTATTATCTCTCATGGATGGTTATTTCTTTTTCACTGTCGGTAGCACGGAGCTAAATCTCAATGAACAGCAAGCTGTGGCTGCCGCTAGAGATTATATAAAAACCCTCACATGGGATATTGATGGAGAAAAAACAAGCGGTTTTAGTTCCAATGGTGCTCCTGTATACATTGAACTTTTCCCACACCCCCGTGGTAACTCATTAGCGTTAGTCCCCTATTGGTATGTAGTTTTACCTCTTGATAAAACCTATCCGGGTGGCATAAACCGTGTTGTTGTTGGAATCTTTGCGGACAATGGTGAAACCGCTGATGTACAGATGTTAAGCGGTTAGCACGGCGATATAGCAATTTAGGTTCTCTTCATCAATAAAAGATATTATTTGCATTGTGGTCTGTTCTAATATATCTATAAATTTGTTAATTGCAAATGCTTTTTTTAACCCTGTTACAACTATTTTGTTGTTTGTTTTCACAGTTCTTCTGAGTTCTGCCATGGCGATTGCAGGGTTGGGTATATTTTGTAGCACTGTAAAAGCGAATCCTGCTCCAAAACAGCAATCTCTAAACGGTAGATGGTCCGCATCGGCTTGTACCAAAAAAACGTTTTTGAATTGTTTGTTTTGCTTTTTGGCCCTGAGCAAAAGCTCGTGTGAGACATCTATACCCACAACTATCTCTGCTTGTTTTGCAGGATAAGAAAAAAATAAACCTGAACCACAACCCATATCCAAAACTACTAAACCCTCTATGTTAACATCTTTGAGGGCTCTTTGATATTTTCTGTTTTGTTCCTCAAAATAGCGTTCATCATAGATTTTGGCTGTTATGTCATAGCGCTTCATTATGTTACGCTTAACTCTCCAAGTAGTCAACAGGGTTTCACTCAAGAAATCTTATGTACTCAAACCCTGACTAAAATATATTGGCGAAAAAATAATTGCAGGGTAAAAATAATAAACTCATATTACTAAAAGAACCCCAATTAGCCGAAGCGGCTATCGTAATCGAGAGAGCATTTGCTCAGCGTCATACGTTGCTTGTTGCCGGTCGTTGTTATGTGCACTACGAGGGTCGAGCAAGTTCGACGTTGGAAAACGGTGAGCGGCTTCTTATTGTCAAATCAGATGGTTCGTTGCTTGTTCATCGTCCAACTGGGTCTGAACCTGTTAACTGGCAGCCTGCGGGTGGTGTTTTTAATGTCGAAGTTAAAGTTGATAAGCTCGAAATACAGGGTATCCGTAGTAAACCCCGTGAAAGTGTGAAAGTGATTTTCGATGAGGTTTTAATGGTTTCTGCTCTTGGTCTTTTTGATGCTGGTGAGTTTTTGTTACATGCAAGTGAAGATGATATGCATCGTGCTATACTTTTAAAACCCAGCTTGTTTGAAGAAGGTTTTAAACCCATTAGTTGGGAGAAGCACATTGAGCCGGGGTTTGTAGATATTTATGGTGAAGATAAAGACGGTAAACTTGTTATTGTTGAAGTTAAACGGCGTGTAGCTTCCAAAGATGCTGCGCTACAGCTTTCAAAATATATTGAGCCTATAAAAGCAAAGGTTAATCGGCCCGTTCGGGCAGTGCTTGCTGCTCCAGGTCTTGCAAAAGATGTACAACGTTTGTTGGTCACGTTAGGTTTGGAGTTCAAAGTGTTGGATCCCAAAGACTGTGCATTGGTGCTCAAAAAATCGGGTGTATCCAAACTGGAATCCTTTTTTAACTCAGAAAAGTGAGTTCTTAGTTTGATGAGGGTATTCAAATTTGTGTCTTTGTGCGTGTTTGATTAGTTATTTGTTATCTGAATTTGTTGATGTTTCTGTAGAGTTAATTATGGGTAGTGTGGTGTGGGCTGTGCGGTAGTTTTAGTTGTTGTTTGAGGTTTTAACGGTTTTATAGTTTGTATTTGTGTATAAGTTTTGAGGGTGTTTGAGTTGTTTGAATCACTGTATGAATGTAAAAATGGCGCGAATTACATATATTTTAAACTCAAATAGTTGTAAATTGATTCAAAAATCATTTTAATATTGGATATGTTAATTATGCGTGCAGTTTTTATCATTTTGTTTGAATTCTTGTTTTGTATTGTTATTGTACAGCTTTTGTAGTATTGTCGGAAGGTGTTGTGTTATGGGTTTAAAATGTCAAGATGCTTTGAACCACAAGGTTAAAGTTAATAAATGTAAACGTGTTTCCTTTGTGATTGCAGCCCAGTGGTGTAGTGGTCAAGCATAGGGGCCTCTGGAGCCCTTGACAAGAGTTCGAATCTCTTCTGGGCTACTAATAACCTTCTGGTTTATTTCTTGTTATTTGGCGCACTATTGTATGTGCTCTAAATGCTCAAGTTGGTGTTAATTGTGGTCGTTTGTTTACCTGTTGACAACATGTTGGTTGTTGTCAAATTCTAATTTCGCACTCAATTTTTATTTATTGAAATATGAAGTGGTTTTGTTTTGATAGTATTGTTGTATTTTTCTGTTTATGTACTATTTTATATGGTGTGGTAATTTTTTGTTGTGTAATCTCACGAGGTGATGAACAATTTATGATTTTAACCTGAAATTTATGCATGGACAAATCTTGGTATAAGAGTTTAATATCAGACATGCAATAATACACCGTGGTATGTGGCTTGGCAGATTTGAAAGGTTGTCCTTTTGGACAGGATATAACAAACGACTGCAGAAACTGTGACTACAGTGACAAAAACCATTTTGACCCCGTGTCTGGTCAATGTGTTAAACGTTAAATGCCGTTATCGCATTTTGCGGTCAATAGTCTGATACCCATTTATCATGTATTAAGTTAATTATTTAATCGCTTATTTTTTAGCGACTGATTGCCTGATAAAAACTATCTGAAAACTATGTTAATCGCCTTTTGGAATTTCCCATTTCCTGGAAACAAACCTGGAATTCAAATAAAACGACCTAAAATACTGCGAATGTTTATTAATTGTGCATCAGGCTGTTATTACCAAATAATAACATCGAAGAACCATTTAACTAAATCTCCGAGGTAGTCAATTATCCCATCACATAAACCACATACAAAAACAAACCCCCCCGGCTTCAAAAACTACGTACCCGTGAATGAAGCCCTCCAAACTTTTCTCACATCCTACACAAAATACTCCACTTTCATACCAAAACCAGAACCCCTAAACCTACAAAATGCCACAAACAGAATACTTGCCCAAGACTACAAAAGCACCATAGACATACCACCCTTTAATAAATCTGCCATGGACGGCTATGCAGTAATAGCCGCCAACACCAAAAACACATCCCAAAAACACCCCCTCTCACTTGAAGTGGTGGGTACCGCAAACGCCGGCGACACCAACTCATATAAAATAAACTCTGGACAAACAGTCGCCATTGCTACAGGCGCTAAAATACCCCCCGGTGCAGACGCAGTAGTTATGATCGAAGACACAGACGGCGATAAAAAATCGGTAAAAATTTTCAAAGAAACAAAAAACGGCAAAAATGTAATCATCAAAGGTGAAGATATCAAAACCGGACAGCTCCTGCTCACAAAAGGAACCTGGCTTAAACCCCAAGACATCGGTTTAATGGCCTCAGTAGGCATATCTTCAATAAAGGTTTTCTGCAAACCAAAAGTGGCCGTGTTCTCAACAGGTAACGAACTTGTAGAACCCGGAGATACACTGACAACCAACGCCGTTCTCTACGACAGCAACCGCTACATGCTAACTGGCATGATAAACGAATGCGGCGGCGAAGCAATAGACCTGGGAATCTGCAAAGACGACCAAACCAGCATACAAAACACACTAAAAAAAGCCCTACAATACGACCTTATCATAATCTCCGGGGGGTCATCGGTGGGTGAAAAAGATTATGTCCCAAACGTTATAAACCATATCGGCAAACCCGGCATCATAATTCACGGTATCGCCATGCGCCCCGGCTCTCCAACCGCACTGGGCATTGTTGATGGCAAACCCATCATCTCAACCCCTGGTTACCCCGTAGCCGCTTTTTTTGCTTTTTATACCTTTGGTCGTCCCCTGATTTTTTCGATGATTGGCACCCCAGAGCTACCCAAAACATACATAACAGCAAAAATGTCCTCTGGCATCAAATTACGTAAAGATATGCGCGCATTTGTCCGAGTAAAAATTTGTCCCACAACAAACTCAAAAGGCCTTCTCTGTTATATGGCTGAACCGGTGAGCGCAACGGCGGCAAGTTTGCTATCAACTCTATCGAGTTCTGATGGTGTGATAATAGTGGATGGTAAATCGCGGCTTGTTAAGGGTCAAAGAGTTGAAGTACTTTTACTTAACGCCAGGAGTAGTTGCCCTGTTGTTTGACAAAAATGACTTTGCGACTAACCAACCAAAACTAATAGATCGTTTTAATCGGTTTCCCCAAAAATTACGTCTCTCTATCACAGACAAATGTAACATGCACTGCGTTTATTGCATGCCAAGCGGCAAAATTTCATTGTACCCTAAAAATGAAATCCTTAGCTACGAAGAAATTCAACGATTAGCCACCATATTTGTGGGTTTAGGCGTTGAGAAGATACGACTCACAGGCGGCGAGCCCTTAGTCAGGCCAGAAATTGAAAAACTGATAAGCGGGCTATCAAAGATAGCTGGACTCAAATCACTGGGCATGACTACCAATGGGCTATTATTTAGCCAGAAAGCGGCCCAGCTAAAAGCTGCCGGACTTCAAAGTATAAATATCAGCTTAGATACGCTCAAACCCGATAGATTTAAATCAATAACCCGTGTCGATGGGTTCTCACAAGTTTTGTCATCCCTGCAGACTGCGCGGGAGGAAGGGTTTGAGGTAAAAATAAACACGGTGATCATTCGCGGCCAAAATGATGATGAACTTGTTGACTTTGCCCAGTTTGCCTCAAATACGGGTTACCCTGTTCGTTTCATAGAATTTATGCCCTTGGATGGTTCACATATTTGGGACTTGTCGCTTGTGGTTACCAAAGAAGAAATGTTGCGACGTCTTTATCAAAACGGAATAGAAGTTTTGCCTCTAAATAACCGTTTGTCTGATCCCGCTAGACTATACTCCTTCAAGGGCAGAGGCGGATCTATCGGGTTTATTCCGTCTATGAGTGAGCCTTTTTGTGGTGCCTGTGATAGGGTTAGATTAACTTCGGATGGCAAATTTTTGACCTGTCTTTTTGAAAAGCCATCTAATGATATTAAGCAGTTATTGCGGATGGGCAAATCAGATAAGGTAATTGCTGATTATCTAATAGACTGTTACCGCAAAAAACCCTTGGGTCTTGTAGGGTTATTGGAACATAAACCGATTCGGTCAGGTATGAATTTGATGAATACGATAGGCGGTTAATCTTGGTGTGAAATATGGTGGTTAGTGAAAAGTGGTTGTTTTGAAAGTACGTCTGTTTGGTTTATTTCGGGAGGTTGTGGGTAGCAAAGAAATCTTGCTACACTTCAATGATGTTGATGTCACTGTTAGTGCTTTGAAGCGGGGGTTTTTTGATGTATGTCCCGATTTAGTGTCTTTGGGGGTTCTTTTTGTTGTGGCTGTTAACCGAAAAGTTGTTGGTGATACCGCAAAGGTGACGCCTACAGATGAGGTAGCTCTATTACCTCTTGTGTCGGGAGGTTAATGCATGATTGCTATAGTTCAGGATTCTATTGATGTAGCTGCTGTGTTGCGGTCTGTTTCTAGTAATTCTGCAGGTGCAACAGTGCTGTTTTTGGGAACCGTGCGAGATCATGGTGATGAGGGGGCTGTGTTGGGACTGTATTATGAAGCCTATCAGGAAATGGCTGAAGAGGTTCTCAGAAGCATAGCTCAACAGGCCATTGGGCGCTGGAATTTGTTGGGGCTCTCAGTGGTTCACCGTTTAGGAAACCTTGCGGTTGGTGAAGTCAGTGTTGCTATAGCTGCCTCAGCAGAGCACCGGGTTGAAGCGTTTGAAGCATGTCGTTATGTTATTGATGCTATCAAGAAATCGGTGCCTGTTTGGAAGAAAGAGATATCAGCGGCGGGTTCTATGTGGGTTGAGGGTGTGTTGTTGGAGGATAATCCTGATGGGTATGTTTGATGTTGCAGATAAAACCGATACTTTGCGAACTGCTGTTGCGCAGGCTATAGTTATTGTCAGTTCTGAGACGATTCGGTTAGTTAGAGAGGGGAAATCTCCCAAAGGTGATATCGTGGAAGCTGCTCGGGTAGCTGCAACTATGGCGGCTAAGAGGACCTCTGATTTGATACCTTATTGTCATCCCATACCGCTTGATTATATTCATGTTGAGGTTAATCTAAAAGAGGCTTCTATAGAGGTTCAAGTGGAAGTAAAAACTATTTGGAAAACTGGTGTCGAGGTAGAAGCGCTTGTGGCTGTTTCAATTGGGGCTCTTACTGTTTATGATATGTTAAAGCCTATTGATAAAACTCTTAGTATTGGGTCTGTGCGGTTGCTTAGTAAAACTGGAGGGATTAAGGGTGTTTCTGGGTTTTCTGGCCGGCAGTTAAAGGCGGCGGTTTTGGTTGTTAGTGACTCTGTCTCGTGTGGTGAGCGGGAGGATAGGTCTGGTAGGCTTGCGGTTGAGGTTTTGGAGCGGTATGGTTTTGTGGTGGATAGTTATGGGGTTGTGTTTGATGATGTTGGAAAAATTGAGGCTGAGCTTAAGCGGTTTTGTGATGATTTGAAGTTGGATTTGGTTGTTACTTGTGGTGGAACGGGGCTTGGTCCGCGGGATGTGACTCCTGAGGCTACTTTGCGTGTTGTGGAACGGGAGATATTTGTTTCTGAGGCGCTTCGGGTTTATGGTCAGAGGCGGACGCCTATGGCGATGCTCTCAAGGGGTGTGAGTGGGGTTAGGGGTTGTGCTGTTATTGTGAATTTGCCCGGTAGTCCAAGGGCGGTTTCTGAGGGGTTGGCGGCGTTGTTTCCTGGGATATTGCATGTTTTTGCGATGCTTGAGGGTCAGGGGCATTAGGTTGGGGTGGGTTGTGGTTGTTTGTTTAGGGTTTGTTTTTGGGTGGTTTGTTTTGGTTTTGTTGTTGGTTGGTTTCAAGGAATGTTTATATGTTAAATAACCAATCGATATGACTATAAAATAATATCGATTAGTGGGAACCCATGAATACAAAAAACACCACAATAGCCCTAATACTAATCATAACCACCACAGTAATCACAGGATACCTAATCCACACCAACAATACAACCAACCAAACCCCCCAACTACGCATATTCGCCGCCGCCAGCCTAACCAACGTCATCACCAACATGACCCAAGAATTCGAACAAACAAACAACTGCAAACTCCTCCTCAACTCAGGATCCTCAGGCGCACTCTACACTCAAATCACCCAAGGCACACCCTGCGACATCTATATGACCGCAGACAACAAATGGACCAAACAACTAAACACCAACAACCACCTACACCAAAACATAGACTTCACAAGCAATAGCCTAACAATCATCCTGACCCCCAAAAACCCCGCAAACATAACTTCCATAGCCGATCTAGCTAAACCTGGCGTAAAACTCATCATAGCCGAACCCTCTGTTCCCGCAGGCAACTATGCAAACCAAACCATATGGACAATCGATTCCACCTGGGGTAACATCAGCAACCCCAACTATGTCCCCTCCGGCGCTTACATCAATTACAACACCAGTGTCTATAACAATATCAGATCCTACGAAACTAACGTAGAAAACGTTGTTGGCCAAATCACACTTTCAGCCACCACTGGACTCTACGATGCAGGCATAGTATATGCCTCCGACGGCATCTATGGCAATCTGACTGGTCAACAGACCAAATTTCTCAAAATACCCCCCGAAATAAACCAAAAAGCCATATACAATATAGCCATCATAAAAACAACTAACCAACCCGAACTAGCACAAAAATTTACGAATTTCTGGCTATCCCAACAAGGCCAATCACTGTTAACACACTACGGATTTGGCATCTAAGTACATACTCATAAAGTGATCGGTGTAAATATTGACTCAAACAAGCCCTAAAACAAACCAAACAAAGCTTGCTCAATTAAAAAACCCGCCAAAAAGACTAAATGGGTTTTTTTCATTTATCGATAAAAGTTCACTCGCAATACTTGGACTTATTGTAGGCGCCTATTTTATTTTCATAACTCTCCCCATAGCATCTATTTTTCTCAAAATCGATCCAACACAAATTAGCACCCAAATGCAGAACTGGCAAGTTATAAGCGCCATCCAACTCAGCCTCTACACCTCAGCAGTTGCAACCCTTCTCGCATTCATCTTAGCAGTGCCATCAGCCTACTTTATGACAACACGCAACTTTCCAGGAAAAACCCTCATCGACACCATAATGGATTTGCCTGTGGTGCTACCGCCAGCTGTAGCCGGCATAGCCTTGCTCTATGCTTTCGCACCCCGAGGCGTTTTAGGACCCGTCTTAACCAGTTTTGGAATAACCCTCCCCGGCTTCACCGCCGCAGTCATCATCGCCGAAGCCTTTGTAGCTTCCCCCTTTTTGTTTAGAGCCGCCAAAACAGGCTTTGAAAACCAAAACCGTGATTTCTATAATAGCGCCAGAATTTTGAGCGGCTCTCGAATCCGCGTTTTCTTCACCATATCTCTTCCTCTAACTATTCAAAGCATAGTCTCTGGAACCCTGCTAACTTGGACCCGTGCCATGGGCGAATTTGGGGCAACCCTAATGTTTGCCGGAAATCTACCCGGCGAAACCACAACCATGCCCCTATCCATCTATACCCTGCTCTACTCAAATCAGACTGGCGCTATTATGCTATCGATAATGCTGATTGTCATCTCTTTCACAGTATTAGCCATCGTTAAATTGATAGAACAAAAACACTTTGGAGCCAAAAAATGATACAAATCAACCACCTTACCAAAACCTTTGGGCAAAAAACAATTCTCAAAGATTTATCTCTCGAAGTAAAAGACAAAGAAATCCTCTGCCTACTTGGTCCAAACGGTTGCGGAAAAAGCACCCTGCTCAACCTGATTTCGGGGTTGATACATCAAGACAGCGGCAACATCTATATTGACGAAATACTGGTAAGCGGACAAATAGGTACAAAAAAAATAAATCTAAAACCTTCCGACCGTAGAGTCGGCTACGTTTTTCAAACAGTATCTCTTTTTCCCCATATGAGCATTGAAGATAATGTGGCATACGGATTAAAAGCGCTCCATTTGCCAAATAATGAAGTCAAAACCCGAACTAACGGTCTCCTTGATTTTATAGGCCTAAGCGAATACGCCAAGTATTATCCCCCTCAGTTAAGCGGTGGACAAAAACAACGTGCCGCTATCGCCCGTTCACTGGCAACTGAACCCCGCATACTGTTCCTAGACGAACCCGTCTCTGCGGTGGATCCCCAGCTCAGAGAATCCTTTAGAATAGAACTAAAAAACCACTTGCGACGGCTCGGAATCACTGTTATCTACGTTACTCATAACCTCTCTGAGGCATATGTTATGGCCGATAGAGTTGCACTTATAGGGAACGGTCATGTGGAACAAATCGGTTGTTCCACAGAAATTTTTGATAAACCCGCTTCCAGCTATGTTGCCAAATTCATAGGTAACAACAGTTATGCGGGTAAAGCGCTGGGAATGAACCGCGGTTTGCTGGAGATTGAAATTAAAGGTGTTCATTTGTATACGGCGTCATCACCCAGTTTAACGGGGAAAAACATCGTTGCAACATTGAAACCAGAAAATATTACCCTCTCAAAGTTAGAAACTTGCGACTTAGGCGTTGACTTAGCAAACTCTGTTGAAGGTGTCATAACAGAGATGACGCAGATGCGATCTACTGTACAGGTCATTATAAACATCGGATTTTCCCTGCATGCAAGAGTTCAGATGAGCACTGTGAAGGCGTTAGGGTTAAGCATTGGCGACAAAGTGCAGGTTTGCTTTGACCCCCAAATGCTAAACGTGTTCGAGGATACAGATGACTAACACCCTTCTTTTAATAAAAATGAAACAAAACTTTGCAGGTATTTTGGCATCAAAATTTATTGCTCATTTGTAAAGATATGGCCGGTCTATAAACACGACAAACACATGAAGGATTTAATATGTATTTGTTGGTAGATATCTCATGACCCCTACTCTGAGACTCCTTATGCATATAGCGGTTGTCGCAGGCGGTTATCCGTTTTATTGTGTGTGTTGTTGATTTTTTCTGTGTTTGTTAACTGTGAATATTGAAGCTTTAACCCTGACGAGTACGGTGTATATTGGTTCTGAAACAGAGTTTGAACTGCTGTGAACAACGCTGGGTTGGGATGCATGTTACTATTGATCCCAAGAGGCATCTTCTAACAGCGTCGCTTATGCTTGTTGGCAAGCATTTACAATGGAAGTCGTGGTATGTCAAATTTTTCAAATTGGTTGGGCGCCTGATACGGTTACAATCGTTGTGGAATCCGAGACCTTGGAACTTGTCGGTCTCATTGTAACCCCTGTTGCAAGGGGCGATAGCGGGGTGCTTACAAGTCCGGTGACACCTTACATGTCAGATGACCTGATTTCAGAAAATGGGACGGTGCAGAATTACGATAACTTTTGTTTATTGGGTGGCGAAATTTCCAGTAACGGCCCGGGTGTAGACAACGTTACTACTCAGCAGGGGCATATAGCGTTATTTTTCACTCGTAAACCGCTAACAGCGATTTTTCTGCAAAAATATGGCTGTGACATAAAGAAAATAAGAGGCCTTTCGCTATTTTAGGTGGGTACCCTCATTCTTTCTTCTTTAAACGTCTTAGGTTCTCCCTTAGTGTTCCATACAACATTATACCGCAACAAAACTTATTGACCCCACCCACCTGATTTGACGAATAACCAAATAAGAACAACCCCTATATGCACGCCATTTTGCTGTAAAAACACTGCATAGTGGGAACCTGCTGAGTAGTAACTAGACAACGGGTATGTTATTTCAAAAAATAAACGATGATTATTTTTGATAACTAACTTAATTTGAAAAGTGCTCTTTTCTAAAAAATTATTTTTTCAGAGCGTCTAAATCTACCGCGGCAAACGGTACCAATATTTCTTCACTGTTTAAGCCGCCATGTTGTCCCAAAAAAGTGATTTTTCTCCCCTCCGGATTACTAAACCAAATCGTTTCTTTGTCATAGGGCAGAACCAAAAGGTTTCCTGCTCGCTCAAAAAATTCACAAGGAGCCTCTCCAATTCCAAATAAACCTGCTTTGACTGCGTCGTCAGTTTTAAGCACTTGGGCTATAGAGCCGATTTGATAGGTCAAATTCTCTTTAGTTTTTTCGAGTTTCTCTTCTTTTATGTGCAAAAAGATACCTCTTGGGCTTCCTGTGGGCATAATACATTTACGATTTTTTCCACGCTTCCGATAAGTCAGCGGTTTTTGGGTTCGGCTAAGATACATAGTACTCTTCGGATTGATGTCTATGGCACCATGGTCTGCGGTTATAAGCATCAGGGTCTTTTTAGCGGTTTTAGTATCAATTTTTTCGACCAGTTCCTTTTGGAGCAGATAGGTTATGACTGAAAGTTCCGCAGTGAACTGTTCACTTTTGGGCCCATATTCATGAGATATGGCATCAAGACTGTTTAGATGTACAAAAAAATAACCCTCATTGCTTCTCTCCAGATTTTTTCTGAGGTTAACAATTAAATCCGTGGTCCTTTGTGCCGGCACCAAGATACTGCCATCAAAAATCAGCTTTGAACACACACTTGAAGCATATGATGCCTGCATATGTGTAAATGTCTGAACTGCATTATCTTTAAGCATGCGATGGATACTTTTTCCCCTAAACATCAAACTTGGACTAAACCCCTGTGCAGAAAGATTTTTTTGCTCTACACCAACACGTTCAAACCGTAACGCATCGATTACCCCAACTTCTTTTAGATAAATAAAATATTCAAATACTCCATGTTCCTGAGGAGTTAAACCCGTGTTTAGAGTCATCAACGCATTGGTTGTCTGCGAGGGATACACGCTTGTGATGGATGATATAGTGCCTTTGGCGACAAGTGCAGAAAGAAAACGATTTTGTGGAAGATGTTTTTGGAACTGACTAAACCCAAAACCATCAATTACCAAAAGTACAATTTTGCTATATTTGTCACCTATTGTTACGTGACTTTTGAGCGGATTAGAATTTGAACCCTGAACTCCCAGCAAATGCAGAATTAACTTGGGTATGTTGGATATGCAGTTTTGATGATATTGCGGATAGACAAAGCTATTCTCCTTAGCGGATTGAGACTCTTCTGTTGACATTTGAAAACCTTACAAACATATCCATCCTAAGGTGAGTAGGTGACATAATAATTTTTGGTTCTCCTATCTTATGGACTAATTCCTGTTAATTTCTCCTCAATAAATCTAAACTCAAACCAATCCCTATCCTATACATTATTCTCCTGTTGACAACGTACCCACACAAATTCACTGATACTGTTCAAACAATTAACAATGATTTCATTAAAACCATGGGCAGGACAAACAAGTTTTATGTGACGTGGCAATTGTCCAAATATGATTGAAAACAACAAAAACTTGGAAAAAAAATAACAAATACACCCATTTAAAATGGTTAACCCCCCACAAATTCTGATTTTCTACAATGCGATAGATTCAAAGCCTTCTAACTCTCCATTGACCCACATAAACAACAAGAGCATAGATGTTAGTTGAGCAGCCACGTAATAACTCTACCTGATGGACGACACCTTGGATACACCATAATCGGCAAAGGTACTCCCGTTATGTACTTTCACGGCACCTCTAGTAGCCGCATAGAAGTCCTCCTTCTAAGACACCTCACCGCCCAAAATCTACAACTCATAGCCCCAGATCGACCCGGATACGGCTTATCCACCTATAAACCCCAAAAAAACATCTCGGACTTCAATAGCGATATCAATTTTCTAGCCGACTACCTAGATATCTCAAAATTCAACGTTTTGGGCTGGTCGGTGGAGGAGTTTTTACACTTGCCTATATGGCCTGTTTTTTTCAGCGGATAAATCGCGGCGTAGTTGTGGGTACGCCTGATTTACCTTTCGATGCCTCAGTTGCACACAACCTGTTTTTTGCAAAGTATGCACTAAAACTTCCGTTTCTGGGCGCATTGGCTATGAAAAATATGCGGCGTCAGGTGCTCAAAGCAGATGGTCCAACAGCTTTTTTACGTTCTATTCCCGGCAGACAAATACTTCATGCCTGCTCAAGTTGCGATTTGAAATTTTTTTCTGATCCTGTTTGGATAAATCTAATGTACCAGTCAATATCTGAAGCTTTTCGCCAAACCGATAGTGTTCGAGTGGTGTTAGACGAACACCGGCTTTTTCTAACGCCTTGGAATCTCCCTTTTAAAAAGGTTGACGGCAAACTATGGGTTTGGCATGGCGGGGAAGACAAAACCTGTTCAGTGGCTAACGCATATGGGATAGCACGTAAATTTGAGGGCGCTGGTTTAGAGGTTTTTCCAAAACAGGGCCACTATGTACTATTTGATAATTTAGATCGCCTGGCTGGGCTTCTGATTTGAGTTCGGGTCTTCTTTTTTCTTCTGTTTTTCGAGTGGTTTAAGCTGGGGAAGATACTTTCTAATGATGCCGCTTCGTGTAGAAAGCAACGGCAGAACTCTTTCTACCACTATAAATGCCAGTAACGCATAAGCGATTCCGCCCAAAACATCAACCACGTAGTGCTCGCCTAAATAAACGGCACTAAACCATACTCCAAAGGGAAAAATGAGGATGGGTAGCGCTTTTTTCTTCCAAATTTTAATGGCAAATAATGAAATGAGAAACGGCAAAGCGGAGTGCATACTGGGAAATGCGGCATAGAGATTAGAACTTAGAAAATCAAATAATGTTTTGTAGACAGGGATGCCCAAACTTACATCGACAGAGTCGGTTAATATACGGCTTACACCTGAGGAAACTTCAATCCAAGGTGGCGCCACTGGATAGAACAAAAACGTTATAAGTGCACCATAGGTGCAAAGACCAAATGCAACCGTGTATTTCCAATAGTTTGGGGGGCTGGCTTTCCAGAGGATATAGGCAAATATGGTGGGTGCAAAGAAATGTAATGAATAAAAGAATGCGCCGACGTAGTCAAGAACTGGTAGGCGGATGGCTTCTTGGAGTAAGATGCAGGGTAGTTGGCCTCCAAAAATTCCCATCTCTAAATTGTAGGGGCCTGCGTGGAGGTTATTTTGGCTGACTGTGCCAACGATGCCATACATGATTTGGTAGGAGATAAATACCGTGATGAAAGGTAGCCAGTCTTTGAGGAACCGCCAAGTTGTTTTATTGTAGGCGGCATAAATTAAAAAGGCTAAAACCAAAAATTCAGGGCCTGGTATGATGTGATACTGCAGGCAAAAGATGCCTATGGCCAGTAGATAGGTGACTGGGAAAAGGAGAGCAAAAAACCGTGAAGAACGGTAATCGAAAGTCAGTTTCTTTTTGTCTTCTTTTTTCTTTTCTTTTTGTTCTTCTTTTTCCATGCTAAAGAATTACCCGCTTAGCCAATAGGTTTCTGAGTTCCTTTAAAGAGTTTTCCCTATTCATGGTTAAACGATAAGGTGTGTCGTGAAGTAGCTTGAGGTCTCAATTAACCGTTGTCAGCGTGATAGGGCTGGATGTAATCAAATTACTCTAATTTTTAGGTCATGTTATTAAATAGTTTATAAACAACATATGTTATCTTCTTAGTGGTGATAACTGTGGTGAAGATAACAATAAAATGTATACATTGCAATAGTGAAAAGGTAGTAAAAATGGGTAAACAATTAAACGGTGCCCCACGATGCAAATGCAATAACTGCAAAAAACTTTTCAAAGACAATACACAAATAAAGGAGTACTACCTCAAACCAAACGATTGATTGTAAAAATGGCCGCAAATGGTAGTGGTATACGAGATACCGCACGCGTTTTAGATATTAGTCCAAATACTGTTCTAAAAGTTTTAAAAAACAAAAATCACCAAACAAACACAAATCCCAAATACACCAACCTCACCAACCCACTCACCATATGTCTAGAAATGGATGAGATGTGGGGTAGAGTTTATTGCAAAAAACACCTTGTTGGTTGTGGCATGTCATAGTTCATGATATGGGTGATATTGTGGCGTGTGTTTTTGGGATGCGTGAAGGTGAAATGTTAGAAGAGTTTTGGGTTTTATTAAATGGGTTGGATTTGAATGTTGTGGGTGTATTTTTTGATGATATTTTTGCGTATTATGGAGTTATGGCTGTGGATATTTTGTGTACTGGTAAGTGGAGTGCGCGCGTGTTTGGCGTAAGTATTTGACTTTTGTGTGGGGTTGTAGTGTTTGGTTTGTATGTTTATTTGTTTTTCTAAGTTTTGGGTTATGCATGTTGTTGTTTTTGGTTTGGTTATGGTTGTGTTGGAATTTGGGAATAAATTGATTTGAAACATGACCAATTTTTACTGTGGGTGACTGTTTAAGAACTGGATTTTTGTGTTTTTGGTATACGTGCGGGGAAATTCGGTTTTCTTGTAAATCCTGTTTTCCAGCACATCTGTAAATTATCTTATCGTAACTTATTAAATATGATTAAACGAACAAAATTATGTGTGTATTGTGTAAATTTATTTATAAAATGTTGTCTGTGAACGCTTTCGCTTTGGTGATGAACATTATGGCTGGTGTGGTTGAGCGATTTTTATGGAACTTGATGATTTGAAAGGTCTGCTGTTGGTTTTCCATTTTTGTTGATTATCTGAACGCAAAAATGATTGCACAAGTATCATGTGTCTGCCATGTATTTCTATGTGTTTATATGTACTTTATTCGCGTTATGGTTATCTGGGCTGACACATCTTAGCCTGTCAAATAGTGCCAGACATTAGGAATTATTGCGCAGAGGAGTGAAGAAAACCATGACTGAAGTTGCCCTAAGATGGCACATTTATCGCTTTGTTACTGTATGGCTGAACCAGCATTATCTTTTATCTTTATTTTAAAATTAAATTATTTGTGTGGAAAGCAGTATGTGCCCGACAGTTGGGCGGATTTGGCTGCTAACGCCGAGGCGGCATGGGTTAAATATTTTTGTGCCCTCTCAACGTTAGCGTATGGCTAAACCCGCTTAACCTCTCTTTTTGCCCTATCTCCACACCAAACTCTGGAGAATTATTTAACATAATTTCTGACAAAGGGCCATTTTATTTACGCTGTAATAGTGAGCTTAGAAGCAGACAATGATGATTGTACTTGTCTGCTTTAAGCGTCCCTCTCTCTTCCTTAGAGTTCATGTAATGTCTTGGTACGATAAAAATCTGTTTACATTTAAGCCCTTCATTAATTGCCTATAAATCTCAATTACCCAACAAACCCGATTAAATCAATACATTATTAATGTCGCACAAAACATTTATATTGAAACTTTAATAACATCGTTTATTTAATTATGACGCTAAACCTGCTTGCTAATTAATTTTACCCCACGCTATTTTGACAAAATGTAGCTGTACTGCAACCTATGACAACAAGCAACAACCACTCAACATAATTGACTACTACGTGATACTGTTTAAAAAATTAGTTAAAAATTGCTTTAAGTCGTGGTGCAATTTAACTGCCGGTTGCCGTAAACCCTCAGTGAATTCCGGACTGGGCTGAAAATAACCATGTTCCGTGAGATAAAAGATAACACTCGAATAATCGCCTGCAAGCGCACATCTAACCTCTTTCATACCCAGCTCCAAATAGGCATAGTAACGATGATGACCATCTAAAACTGCATATATCTCTCTACGGGGATGTTTCACAACTATTATGGGCCTGAGCTTTTGGTTCTCACAGAGTTTTTGTTTGTATATATCAATACCCTGCTTAGTCACCTTAGTATCAGCCACCAACTTCTCAATGGGCAACATCACCTCATATTTAGTCGGATCTATAAATACATCAACATTGATTTCGCTTTGTCCTTTTAACCAACCCGAAAAATCTGCTTTAATGGAATCAAAAAAATCGCTAACGGTCATGATAGACACGCAATAGTGTGTAGGCTCAGCAGGTATTAAGGCTTACCCTGCCCGTTAAATCCATAGCCAACCATTCAGCGCCGCCCTTAAACTATTTTTATGATGCCTTTTTCTCCTTGATGCTTGCCTGCGCTGCCGCTAGACGCGCTACTGGAACTCGATATGGCGAACAACTGACATAATCAAGCTCAATGCGATGACAAAATTCCACTGAATTGGGCTCACCACCATGTTCACCACATATTCCTATCTTTAAATCCGGCCGGGTTTTGCGACCCCATTCCACAGCAATAGCCATGAGTCTGCCTACACCTTTGACATCTAAAATTTCAAAAGGGTTGTTTTGAAGAATTTTGTGTTCATTGTAGAAAGGTAAAAACTTGTTCTCCGCATCCTCTCTTGAAAAACTAAACGTGGCTTGAGTTAGATCATTTGTTCCAAAACTAAAAAATGAGGCTAATTCGGCTAATTTTCCCGCACGCATACAAGCACGAACCACCTCAATCATAGTGCCAACAGTATAGGGGATTTTGATGTCCAACTGGTTAGTGACTCTTTGTTCTACTTGTTGGATCATACTGCAGACGCTATATAGTTCCTGAGCTGTACATACTTGCGGGATCATAATTTCTACTTTCACTGACACTGCTTCTCTGATAAGCTGACCTGCGGCCAACAAAATCGCTTCTATTTGCATCTCATAGATTTCGGGGTAAGTAATGCCCAATCTAACACCCCGATGGCCCAGCATGGGATTAACCTCACGTAATGTGCGAATTTTCTGCAACGTTTTGGTTCTTTTTTCAAGTTCATTTCTTTGGAGTTCAGATAGGTGTTTGAGCACAGATTTGTTTTTAGTCAAAACCGGTTCTATTGCGGGATTAATGTTGCGGAGTGTTTCGGGAAAACTACAAATGTTGTTTAATGTATCCTGACATTTCTCTAATGCTTGGATTTCATGTTGTATTACTTCTTCGGATGGTAAAAATTCATGGAGTGGCGGATCAAGCAGTCGAATTGTTACCGGATAGCCTTGCATTGAACGTATGATATCCACAAAATCCTTCACCTGGAGCGGTAGGAGTTGCTGTAGTATCTCAAAACGTTGAGTTGCTGAATCAGCAAGTATCATATCCTGAAAGAGTCCAATGCGGTCTGCAGCATTAAACATACGTTCTGTGCGGCAAAGCCCTATACCCTCAGCTCCGAACTCAAGTGCCTTTTTGGCGTCTTGGGGGGTATCGGCATTGGCTCTCACACCTAATTTGCGGAATTGATCTGCCCAGCCAAGTATGGTTGTCATGTTTTCAGTGATTTTTGGTTCTACCATGGGGATTTCTCCAAGCCATATCTTGCCTGAGGTGCCATCGATAGTGAGGATTGTACCTTGTACTATTTTGTTGGTGCCCACAGATGCAGTTTTTTCTAAAGGGTTGATTTTTATGTCACCTGCGCCTGAAACACAGGGTTTACCCATGCCTCGAGCGACAACAGCGGCGTGGCTAGTTTTGCCGCCCACCGCGGTTAAAATGCCCTGAGCTGCAAAAAAACCGTGAATGTCTTCAGGTTTGGTCTGTTCGCGAACTAGAATAACTTTTTTTCCGTCTCTGTTTTGTTTTTCTGCATCATCTGCACTAAAAACTACTTCGCCTGAAGCTGCTCCAGGTGATGCGCCCAAGCCCGAGGCGATGGGAACTGGGATGTTTTTGGTGTCAATTTGGCGGTATAGCAGTTGGGTTAATTGATCGGGATTTAAGCGTAATAGCGCTTCTTCTTTTGTGAGTAAACCTTCGTTAACCATATCGATGCTGGTTTTCATGGATGCTGCGGCATTCATTTTGGCGGTTCGAGTTTGTAGCATGTAGAGTTTATTTTCTTGTATGGTGAACTCCATGTCTTGAACTTCATGGAAATGGTGTTCCAATGTTTTGCGGATGCTACTTATTTCTCTATACATCTGAGGCATGGTTTGTTGCATTTCTGTGATGGGCTGGGGTGTGCGGATGCCTGCGACAACGTCTTCTCCTTGGGCTCTTTGTAGGTAATCACCAAAGAGTACGTTCTCGCCGGTGCTGGGGTCTCTTGTGAAGGCAACCCCTGTTGCCGAGTTTTTGCTCATGTTGCCAAATACCATGGTTTGGACATTAGCTGCCGTTCCATTGGCAATTTTTGGGGTGATCTTGAATTCACGTCGGTAGTCGATTGCGCGTTTTCCATTCCATGATGAAAACACGGCTTCTATTGCCATGTAAAGTTGTTGCTTGGGATCTTGTATTAGTGGTTTTCCGGTGTGTTTTTGGATGATGTGTTTGAAAGTATTGACGAGTTCTTGTATGTCTTTTGTAGAGAGTTCTTGGTCTTGACTGATTTTGTAGTTTTCTTTTAGTTTTTTTATGGCCTGATTGAATTCTTTATCGTTGATACCTAGAACAACAGTGCCAAAAAGTGAGATGAAGCGACGGTAACTGTCCCAGCTGAAGTGTTCGTCGCCGCTACGGTTGATGAGTCCTTTTATGGTGGAATCGTTTATGCCTAAATTCAATATGGTGTCCATCATGCCAGGCATGGAAATGGCGGAGCCGCTGCGTACTGAAACCAAAAGGGGGTTATTGGAATTGCCCAGGTATTGGTTCATTTTTTTCTCCACTTCTGCTATGGCTGTTTGGATTTGGTCGATTAAGCCGGTGGGAAACTGGTGGTTGTTTGTAAAGTATTCTAGGCAAGTTTCGGTTGTAATCACAAATCCTGGTGGGACTGGGAGGCCGATTTGTGTCATTTCGCAGAGTCCTGCGCCTTTGCCGCCTAAGAGTTTTTTATTTTTTCCGTTACCTTCCTCGAAGAGATAGACATATTTTCGGGGGGCGGGCTTGGATTGGAGAAAGATTTTTTGTTCCGTACTTGTGTTTATTTGTTCCACCAAAATCCCTCATACACATATTTTTTGGTATTGAAATAAAGGTGTGTGACTGCAAAAACCAACCAACAGAAATGTGTTTGGTGGTGTTTTGGTGAATTTTGTTTTGTTGGTGTTGTTTTGTTGGTGTTGTTTTGTTGGGTGATTGTTTTTATTTTGTGGTTGGTTTTTTGGTGTTGTTTGTGGGTGTGTTTGTTTGTTGTTATCTGATTTCCCGGATTTATTATACATAGGTTGATAGAAATCCGTGAAAAGAACAGGAATTATAAAAATGCCTGTAAAATATGTCTTAAACAATATGGTCTATGTATAATTAGATCTAAATTATGCATGTGTTTTGTTTAATCGCTAAGCGTTGTTTTGAGGCGTTTTTTAAAAACCAAATGCATTTATCAAATAGTTCCCACATTTGTGTATAAATTTTGTGAGAATTTAGGTTGTTAAAGTGTTTGTTGGTTTGTGTTTTTGGTTGTTTGTTGTAGAGGGTGTTGTTTTGTATAGAATTGTGTTTTGTTTGGTTGTGGGTGTGTCTGGAAGTTAGGAACAGTTCGGCGATAATTTGTGAGATCAAACAGTTTTTAGCAGGTAAATCTGAGGCATATCTGAGGTGGTTTTAACATATCCGCAATTTTAACAGTTCTTTTTTTACACGTTTTTCTCAGGTTATCGTTTAACTGTTCTTTAGGTTTGTGTTTTGGTGTATGGGGGAGAAATTCGGTTTTTTTTGATGGGGTTGGTGGTTTTTGGTGGTCTGGGTGGTTTGTTGTTGTTTGGTGTGTGAATGTTGGGGTGGTGGTGTAAAATGTTTTCTTTGTCGGGTTTTTAATTTGTAAAAATGTTGTTGAAATGTTGAAAGTTGATCAGATGTTGTGGTTTATATTGATAAATGGTTTGGTTTGGGTTTGATGGTGTGGGAGGAAAGGTTTGTGTGCTATAAAACGGAATATTTATATCGGGTGATGTTACTTCTAATGAAACTCAGCTACTATTGCTAGCCCCGTAATTATCACATGGCGGCGGCTCAACCCGTACTGAAACGGCGATTTGCCTTGCAGGGATGATGGTGTTGGCCTCCAATTGCGGGGACATGAATGTAGACCCGATAAATTGCTCTATTGGGTCTGAATTGGGCTTTGACGTATAGAGTGGAATGTTTCTCCCTCCAAATCCAGTTTAAGTAACAGAAATGCGAGGAGAATGTGTAACAATTTCGTACCACACAAAAAACAAAAGTTCCGACAGAACAAACGGAGTGCACAACTCCGGTTGATCCTGCCGGACCCCACTGCTATCGGGATAGGACTAAGACATGCTAGTCGAGTGATTCAGGCAAAACGAGTCACGGCGCACAGCTCAGTAACACGTGGCTAATCTGCCCTTTGGACAAGAACAACCCCGGGAAACTGGGGCTAACTCTTGATAGGTGAAGAACACTGGAATGTGTCTTCATTTAAAGAACTTCACGTTATCCTCGTGAAGTTGCCCAAGGATGAGGCCGCGACCGATCAGGTTGTTGGTGAGGTAATGGCTCACCAAGCCTTTTACCGGTGCGGGCCGTGAGAGCGGGAGCCCGGAGATGGGCACTGAGACAAGGGCCCAGGCCC
>JAISPR010000044.1 GCA_031274765.1 Nitrososphaerota archaeon
AGGATAAAACCGCACTACCACACCCACACCTACCACCAAACCACATCATCACTGACAAAAACCCCAAACCCCCCCCCAGACTGTCCAAAAACTAACAAAAATCCCAGAAAAACAAAAAAAGAACTGATTTTCTCCGCCCATTTACACCAAAAACACAAAAAGTCTAGTTTTCAAACAGTCTCCCCCACAAACCACCCACAAAAAAATAAGGGGCACAAGACGCACCCCTTACCTTGAGTCTGCGGTAGCGTGAATCCACAAAAAAACAAAACCACCCTACAAAACCACCCCTACAAAACCAGCACACTATGTAACCACTACAGTAACAAGAGCCTATTTGAACCCAAATACACCCCCTTTAACTCCCCAAACCCCCCAGACTGTCCAAAAACTAACAAAAAACCCAGAAAAACAAGAAAAGAACGGTTTTTATACGTCCGTTTCCACCAAAAGCACGAAAAATTCTAGTTTTTAGACAGTCTCCCCCACAAAACCCCAAAACTACAACACAAACAACCAACCCAATACACATATAAATTTCTTGGGAATTTATGTTGACATATAGCAAATCTTGTTTGATCAATCAATAGCAAAGTTTAGAGGTCTTTTAGATTTGTGAGAATTCTATTTTTTATACCATTTGTTTTGAGCGTTTCTTTTAGATAGTTAATAGTTAGAACTGGTGTAGGGTCAGTTTCACGTAGAACCGCTAAATAGATACTCAAAAAGTCACCGACAACTACTGTGGAGAGCATTTTTGCTAGAGTACATTCCCCTTGAACTTCTAACTCAAAGGTGATCAAACCCGCGCGTTCCATGAGGGTTTTAGTAATGTCGATACGAGTTTCGATTTCAGCGGGTTCAGCTTTGTCACGGATAAAAATTACGGAAACCCAACGGCATTGTTCACCCCGACTTTCCCAGCCAACTAGCTCGTTGTGATTGAGTTCGGGAAAGTATTCCCATTTTGCAACGGATTTACTGTTTTCATTTAGTTGTTGTTTGAATCGTTGGGCTACGCTACGATAGACGCCAAAGCCATATACACAAGGTATTGAGTCGCCTATGTAGTAAGCAGTGTTTTTTGCAAAATTTTCAACCATCGGAGTGTCGAGTCCGTTTTCTTTGCTGACTTTCTCGATTAGAGCATAGGCTTCGTCTAGTTCGTCTTCGACATTTTTTGCCAATCCGATTTTTTGGAGATATATTAGCATAGGTATTAACAAATAGGGTAGGGCTGCACGTGGCGGCATATCGGGGGGAACTTGTATGTGGGGCAGGTTGTGCTTTTTGGCGGTTTCTAAAACGGCTCCGTTGCTTGTGACACAAAAAAGCATACATCCGCGTTTGAGAGCGTCTAGTAGGGTGCTTAGGGATTCTTCTGTGTCCCCTGAGTAGCTAGAGACTAGAACTAGGGTTTTTTGGTCAGCATATGCGGGAAGAGAGTATTCGCGATTAACTTCTATGGGGAGGGAGAGTTTGTCTCGGGCCCAGTCTTTTATGAGTTCGCCGCCTATGGCTGAGCCGCCCATACCTGCAATGATAATACGTTCGGGGAGTTGGGTGCTTATTTGGTTGAAGGGGTGTTGTGCAATTTTGGCGGCATTTCGGTAATGAGTTGCGGCATTTATGCAAAAATCTATCATACCGTTTTTGTCGATGGTGCGAATTTTTTCTTGGTCATCTAAAAGGGGTTTATCCAATTTTTGGCCTCCTAACCCGCAATTTTATATCTCAATCCTGCCTTTTAAGGACAACGCAACTAACAGTGCAGGAATTAAGAATATGGACAAAGTCAGGGTTTCAATTGCTATCCCAGCGTCAATTATATCTGATACGCCCCATCTTCGGGAGAAAACTTCAAAGATAGGGTTGATTGCGCGGGCCGCCGCGATTTTTCGAGTTGAAGAGATAATTATTTATCTCGATAACACAAAGGTGGATCAAACCAGAGAACAAAAATTCATCGCCTTGCTTCTCAGGTATCTTGAAACACCTCAATACTTGCGCAAAACCCTCTTTAAACTCGAACCGGATCTCCAATACGCAGGTATTCTACCGCCTTTGCGTATTCCCCATCATCCCCTTAGCGGTAAAATCAAACACCTCAAAATCGGCGAATACCGTGAAGGCGTTGTGCTCGCAGAACACAAAGACGGCTTAGAGGTAGATATTGGGGTGCAACACCCGGCTCTGATGCGTCATAGCCAGTTCAAAGTCGGTACACGTCTCACAACACAAATAGTTAGCATTAGCAAAACCATTGAGGTGCAAACAGTTAACCGTGAAGAGGTCCCGCAATATTGGGGATATCACGTGCAAGCAGATAAGCAAACATTTGGACAACTGTCTATGGCACACAACTTTGATCTAAGGCTTGCCACCGCAAAAATCGGCACCAGTATAGAGGACAACATCACAGAAATCAGTCGTCAATGGAACGGCAACATTTTGGTAGGCTTTGGTGCACCCTCCCGGGGACTTCATGAAATCGCCCAAGATCAAGGCCTAAACCTTAGCACGCTCACAGATTTTATCCTAAACACCATTCCCAACCAAGGCACTGCAACAGTGAGAACCGAAGAAGCCCTCCTGGCAACCCTTGCAATCTTGAATATCTACTTCCCAGCCTAAACGCCTAACAAAAACCAAAACAAACAAAAATTCACTCCTTTACACAGAATTTCACACATAAAACCTAGTGCAAAAGATAAAAATCGGCTAAAAGCATAAATGCTTTGCTTAGCTAAGTGATGACTATGCCAACATTAGACTTAGCCATGCCCACAGCACTTTTCCTAACGGTATTGGTCGCATTAATTCTTAGTAAACGCATAGGAAACAAAGTGACAGAAAACATAGAACATAAAGAATTCAAAATCCGTGATGTCATTTTGCTAGTAGCTTTCATTCTAGTAGCGGTTTTAGTCATAGGCTACACCGCCATGATGAATCCAAGCGGCATCTTTGGAAACGGTCTACAGATCTTTTTCCTTTGCTCCTACACCACCTTGCTCTTTACCTTTACATACATGTTTTCCAATGCAACAAAACAACGAATCCAACTGATATCAACAGGTTTTGGAGCTGCGGCCAGCATCGCAGGAATAGCGAGCCTCACCGGTCCTCTAAGCGATGCCTACACAATCTACCGCGTTATAGCTTTTTTCGCACTTGCAACATTTTGTTTTGGTACAACCATCTATGAACAACAAAAATCACCCGGCCTACAAAAAAACAGATGGTACCTATCAGTCCAACTTCCAGCACTATTTGTGCTCTTGTTCATATTCTTTAATGTCCTATACGGTGGAGTTACCCAAATTTGGTATCCTTACTTGCTTGACATCTTTGGCTTCACTTTTGCCATTCTCATAATTGTGTACCTCTCCTCATTGTTCACCTGGAAAACCGTGGGCCTTTTTGCAGTTCTGTTAACTATAATTGATATATACCTAGTTTTCACCGGACCCATGGTTAGTGCCGCAAACATCTTTACAGATCTAGGTTTGCCAGTTGTTATTTATTTACCAAATATTCCCCCAGTTATTTCAGAAGCAGGGATCTTGCTCTTTAGAGGGTTAGGCTTGGGTGACTACTTTTTTGCGGGCATCCTTTCTGTTCAAACCTATAATAAATATGGTAAAAAAACCGCTATAACAGCACTTATTGCAATAGCCATAGCGTTTGGCATCTGGATGGCATTTATGCCAGAAATGAAGACCGCTTTTGGCATCGCAGGGTTTCCCGCAACCGTTTGTATTATAAGCGGCTGGATACCGATTATAGCCTATAAGCTACTTAGAACAAAAAACAAGCCAACACCACTCTTGTCACCAGTCGAATCAGTGCCAACCATCACTGATAGCTAAACAATAAAAACGACACACTCTAACAACAATAAACACACCAATCACGTTACCAACTAAAAACAGATAATAAAAGACAAGGTAGACACATATTTAATCTGTAAATTCAGACTGCGCAAAAAATCAAAAACAATAACTAAACACTATAGACAGCGCATATCGCCGTATCTATTGCTGTATGCAGTGACCGTGGTGAATTTTATCAGAGTTTTGTGCGGTCTGAATTCATGTTTTAGGGTATATGGCTTATCTAAACTGTGCTTTTGAGATTGAAATTGGAAAATACGGCAGTTCATCTGCTTTTGCACGGCGATTTGAAAATTAGCATTATACCTCCAAGTATGTTCGGTTTTTCATGCATTCAAAATATGATTCAAAACTGCCATATTGATCCGAACACAACACACGTTTTCTTTAAACATCAAACAGTTATTGGGTTTAATAATTATAATGCAATCATCATAAATGCATAATTCCCTAAACCAGACTGTGTAGAAAATCAAAAAACATCTAACGTTGTCTGTAGTGTGGGCTCTCATTTATTGTTCTATGTTGGGGTTTGGTGAATTTTATCAGTTTTGCGCAGTGTGAAATTTGAAATTTAGGGTTATAGTTAAAACGAAAACACAATAGAGGTTTGTTCAAAGATCTTGTGGGTAGATCTAAACAGTAATTGGATGTTTTAAAATGAAAAATTGTTTGGGCAATAAATCGCCCTTTGTTCTGTTTACCCGAATAGGGCACCTAGTCCTTCTAATGCGGCTTCTTCTTTGGCTTTTTCTTCTTCAGCGGCCTTCTTTTTATCTACTGGAGCTGCGGCTGGTTTCGTTTCACCGGCAACTGGAGCTGCAACTGGAGCGGCCGCAGCTAATGTTGGGGCAGCTTTGATTGCTTCCTCGATATTGACTTCACTTAGTGATGCTACGAGAGCTTTAATCTGGATAGTGTCGACTGTGATACCTGCGGATTCAAGAACTTTAGTTACAGACGCTTCGTTTATTTCTTTACCTGCCTTGTGAAGGAGCATTGCTGCGTAAATGTTTTCCATACCTTTTCACCTCTTCATCAGACTATTTAACTTTTAGGTGGTCTAACCTACCCATTTTTGGAGCAGATTGTTACCTGAATTGGCAATTAATTATGCCGATTTCTTGCCGCTTAGAAGAATACCCAATACCTTAAGAACCTTTCGTCCATACAGAGCACGTCTAGTTTTTCAGAAAGTCAAAATTTTGTATGTATATAGAGAATACAATTTTTAACTGTAAAAATCTACGATGAACCCGCCTAACTCTAAAAAACAATAAAAACAAGATGATATATAGAAAAACAAAAACCGTTTGAACGCCAAAAGAAGTCACAATTAACTACGACAATACAAAACCAACCGGCCATACTACTCCAACAAGACTGTACCGGCAACCCTCAATTTTGTACCCTCTAAATACATAAGCACCGCGGAGTCACCAGAACAAAAAGCAAGCGGTTTGTCAAGCAAAAAGGTAAGACGAGGTTTCCTAAAATCACCAGTATCTAAAACAGTTTCAACTTTAGCGGTTAAAAACTGAGCCCAATGACCAATATGCATCACCATACCCGCCTTAATTGGAGCCTGCCAATACTTAATAAGTAAAGCCGATACCTCGAGCCTACTGGAGGTTTTAACTGCTGGATCATTAGTTAAAACAACACCACGGTCAAGGTCTTCAACACTTATATTTTTAAGTGCAAACCCTACACGATCACCCAAACTTGCAACATCAAATTCATCGTCATGCTTTTGAATAGAGCGAACTTGGGTAGTTTTAGAACCGGGTAAGACATTGAGATTTGCATGTTTACGTAGCGTACCACTAACAACTATACCCAAAACAACAACGCCCACACCTTTTACGTTAAATGCATGATCAACAGGTACGGTACCAGTTTGGCTCTCAGGAGGACTCTGTTTGGCAGCACAAATAAAGAGTTTTTCACGCAACTGATTAGGGTCATCTGGAAGAAATTCGAATTTTTCAAGGATAGTACCTTTGATAAGCGGTTCAATTCTTTCTTTAGAGATATAATTGCGAAGTATAAAATACCCGTTCTGTATGCCACAGCATTGTAACATAACAAGCTGCTCACCAAACTGAGCATCAAGCGCATCGACCACAATCAAGGCCGTAGATGCAAGAGAACAGGCATAGAAGAGAGGAGCAAGACGCTCAGGATAGCGTGTAGGTTCAATAAATGTTACTGTTGTGTCACCCTTTTTGAGGTCATAGAGAGTAATGTCTGTGGAAGTACCTTTTTTACCGATTCCACCACTGTAACCCGGTACGCCCAAAACAGCGACGGTTATGTTGCCCATCTTATCTACACCTATAATATTGCATTGTTGAACGAGTCATAAAGATAAGCATTATTGAAACATGCAACCAAATCAGAGATGTTTATCCACTAAATAAGAAAAGGCATTGCTGAGTCAGCACATATGTTCTAAATCAATAGTTTTTTGTCAAAACAGGCAGATAGTGCCAATAGGTTTTGTTGCAACATAGCAATTGTATGGAACATAATTGAGAACATAAACAAGTTAGAGAAGGAATAACAAATATATCTACCTAAAATAGCGAAAGACCCAAACTAGTGCTTATATGTTTTTGTTGTTGTGCAACGGCTGTCACATTTTTTAATTAACGTCCACCGAGAAAGACTATTTCAAATCAGTTTAGTCAAGCTTGAGGTGTTTTTATGGAAACGATTTTAAAACAAATTGCTCAGCGAAAAAGTCCAGAAAAAATTATTGACTCCCATGGATACATGCCAAGAGTTCATGAAATCCGTTCGCCCTGTCAGTGGCTTGAACACTGCGACAACGGAAAATGCCCCGCGTTTATCCGATTAAACGGAAATTTTTACTGTGCAAGAATGCGAGCACCAACCTGAGCGTCCCTTCTTCTTTTTATACGTGTTTAGCTCCGCATCTCCCCGTTTTCACAATCTTTTGAATCAAACAACACAAAATAGGCTTTTCGCTATTTTAGATGGGTACGCTCAATATTCCTTCTCTAAACTTGTATATTCTCCATTCTGTCCATACAAGTATTATACCGCAACAAAACCTATTGACTCTACCCACCTAATTTGACAAAGAGCCAAATAATATTGTTCCAAAACCGCGCATCTGATTTATAGATAGATCAATGAAACAAATAACAGGAATTAAACATCACTACCTTAACAAACACTTGCCAAAAGAAAAATAAGACCTCAAAAAAACAAATCAGCCCTCGACATCTGAGCAGACACCGCGCCCTTCCTTATGGCAGCTAAAACCGAATCAACATTTAAGGAAGCATCAATCCGTGTACAAACACTAAACAACTCAGCTCTCTGATGGGCATCACTTCCCCCAGTACCAGGCAACCCCAACCCTTTAGCGAATTCCTTTGCCTGCGCATTACTCTCCTTAGAAGTACCACCATTTAAAACTTCAATAGCATCAACCTTGACATTTTTAGCGTATTCACCCATACCATAAGTACGAAAGGGATGGGCCACAATAGAAACCCCCCCAATAGATCGAGCATAGTCTGCCACACTCTCAGGAGTCCACGGTTTAGGAGGCAACTCAAAGGTTCCCAGAACAAGCATGTCACCATTGTTGGTGGTGATTTCGGTACCGGGAATTATGAGAATATCAGAATACACCCGAGCTAAGTCAACTACAAGAGCACACCCTCGAACACTATTGTGATCAGTGACAGCAACAACTTTGATGTAGCTATGCATAGCGAGCAGATCAACAAGAAGTTTAGGCTGAAGTATAGAATCAGCAGAATAAACTGTGTGAATATGAAGATCAGCATAGAGAAATTGCGACTTGGCAATCATGTATTGACTTATGGGATGCGAAAGTAAAAAACGTTACACAGAAAAAATAGCTTCCAAAGTAAGAAAGATGGAATAAAATTTACGTACCTTTGCTTTGTTACCACGTCAATAAACAGCTAAAAACACGCCATCAAAAAGACACTGTTAGTAACCATAAGCGCCATATGTAGACTATAGGCAGTAAGCTTAAAACACCTAAAAGTTCCTGTGTCCGTTGGGAAATACACAAACCGCCATCTATTTAAATCATATTCAACAGATCATTCCGAATTTTCCACAAAATTTACACACAGGTGTGGGAATTATTTGATAAATAGGTTTAGTTTTGAAAAATACTTCGAAATAACGTTTAGTGATTAAGTAAAACATACATATAATTTATGAATAATTACACATAAACTGTATTTTTTAAGTGAGTATTTTTACAGGTATTTTTATAAGTTGAGTTCTTTTCACGGATTTTCATCAACCATATATAATAAATCGAGAAAGTTAAGATCATTGTAAGTTCAAACAAAACCACCCAAATAGACACCCAAAAACCACCCTAAAATCTTAAACATTATCTTCGTTTTTAGCGTAAACAAGAATAAAAAACCCAAAAGCACCACTGTTTAGCAGAGATTGAGGAAACTTTTTGATACCCGTGTTTGTAGTGATTATTTGCCGCTTATATTTTCTGAGTTTTTCATTTTTTTTCTACTAAGTACCCAAGTTGAACTGCCAAAATTCAATCACACATATTTTCAAACCACACAAAATTCCTAAACCAAAAAAAGTATTCAAACTAAAAACTCTAAAGAATTACCGCTATAAAAAATTATCATTGTTAATAAAATGCTATTGAGAATAACCTGTTTTTCACGAAAAAATCCATCAAAAATAGAGTATAGCAGAAAAATTGAAAAACTCACATTATATTACAGAACAACTAAAACAACCCCAGCACTCGCAACAAATAATGAAAAAGCATAACGCCAAATCGCAACTACGCACATTATGTTTGCGGTAGTGCTAACAAAAACACACAAAGACTCAGATATCCAACACCCTATTTTACGTCTAACTGTTGACGTAAAATTCGCACTATATGCAACAACATTTCACGGGTTCCATCTGTATTGGCTTCAACAAAATCAAAAGTCAGCATCTGTGATTGGCAAACATCCCAAACGGCATCTCTAACAGTTGTACCCCAGAATTTTCTATCGTTTAACAATACAATACCCTGATAAGCCCCACGTTTAATGAAAGCTACCGTTTGTTCTGCAACGTAGCTAATGGTTTCCAAGTCCAGGGGCAGGACAACTTCATGTTGAGAGAGGGGATAAACCTCATCGAGCTCTAAGGGTATAACCCCAAAAGGCGCCGCATACACACAGACATGCACCTGAGTTGCAAGGTCTTCACCAAGCATCCGCATGAGTTGGCGGATTTTTTTCATTTCAGGTGCTTTATGAAAGGGTTTATTACGAGTTTGGGGCACTAAAAACAATATTTTTGCCTCAGTCGGCGGCATGTAACGTTCAATTAAGCGTTTACGGTAGTGGACAATCTCGGGACGTGCTAATCCAACAGCGTTAAAGTAGAAAAAGCCGCTGGGTTTAGCAGTTGGGCTAAATTTTTCAAGAAAGTCTTCATGACTACGGACACGTTTGAGTGCTGAGAGTAGGGCGGGATGAGCATGAAGCCGCATTTCAGTGTGTTCCCAGAGTCGACCATCACGAATAGCCTGTTTGATACGCCGCAACTCAGCTATGCATACATAGAGATTATGTTCTGCTAAGAAAATTTCCCGGTCCTTTACAGGTTTCTGGTGTAAACTTTGGGGGGTTTCAGAAACACATTGGGGGCAACTGCAGGGGAAGTAGTCCATTTGGTCAAGACGCCAGGTACCATTTTCAGTCATATAGCGGCCTTCCCGTGCATAGAGTGCATAAGCGGCTGAGTCAAAGAGGTCACATCCCAATGAAACGGCTAGTGCAAACATGGAAGGATGGCCGGCGCCAAAGAGATGCAGGGGTCGTTCTGTTGGGATGCCTTTTTTGGCAGTTAGGATCATATCTGCTAGGACATCATAACGGTAGTTCTCCATAACTTCAGTGGGACTACCTAAGGCGTGGATTTGGAAGGGCAGTTTGCTCATTTCTATGGCGGATTGTTCTACGAGGTTTAGGTGGCGTCCACCTTGTATTGGACCAACCCAGAGGATGTCGTCTCGAGTTTTTAGGTCAAAGAAAGCTTTAGCGCGTTTTAGGGTCTCGGCCACTGTGACTTCGGCTTCGTCTTTTGTGACTTTCCAGCCTGTGGGGATGTCAAGTATTGTGGCGATGTCGCTTCCGATGCCTTCTTGATAAGCGACGATTTCTTTTTGTGTGACTTCGACTTCGCCATAGACAAGAATTTGGTAAGCCCCACTGTCGGTCATGATTGTGCCGTTGTAGTTGAGGAATTTGTGTAGTCCTTGTTCGAGGGGGATTTGTTTGAACCGTTTTTTGATGATATAACTATTGGTGATTAGGGCTTGGCAGCCAAAGGTTTCCTTGAGTCGGCTACTTGGTATGGGTTGGCTGCTGGGGTTGATAACGGGGAAAAGTAGGGGTGTTTCCACTGTTGTGGTTTTTGTTTTTAGTTTGCCGATTCTGCCCAGCAGATCTTTTTCTTTTATTTCAAAGCTCAAGGATTAGAAACCCACACATGAGACGTTGTACGCTTATAAAAAAATAGCTTCTCGATTAACCCTTGGTTACCTTATGACGATGGATTATGTGGTTGTTGAGTTTATTTGGCACAATTAGTATGCGGGTGGATGTTTAGAAGAGTAGGTGATGTTTGGAGGGTTACAGGCACGCATAATATTAGTTCTGAGATGTTTCTTTTTATTGTTTTAGTAGATTTGTGCGAATTTGTGGTAAATTTTTAATAGTGTCGCTGTATGGAAAATTTTGTGGTTGTGGACTATTAGTTTTGTGTTGTTTTGAGTGTTGGGTTTTGTGTTGGGTTTTGTGTTGGGTTTTGCAGGGTAGGTTGATATTTGGGGATCAGGGTGTCGTTGATTAGGCATACTTATATCATAATGTCTCGCTTATACCCTTAGAAGGTGCGTTAATGGTTTGCTCAATTAATATATCAGAGAAGCCCCAGTTAAATGATCCCATACTGATTGAAGGTTTACCAGGTATTGGTTTTGTTGCTAATATCGCGGCATTGCATCTTATAAAAGAGTATAAAGCAACAAAGTTCGCTCAGATTTTTTCTTCAACCTTTCAAGATTTTGCTATCACAACTCCGGATGGTGGGGTCCGTTCGCCGATAAATGAGCTTTATTATGTTAAGTGTGGTGACAATAAGCGGGATCTTATTATTTGGTATGGTAATACGCAGGCGCTTACAACCGTTGGGCAGTATGAACTTGTTGGGAAAGTGTTTGATATATGTGCTGAGTTGGGCTGTAAGTTTGTGGTTTCTATTGGTGGTTTTAAGAAGGATGAAGTGTTGGCTGTGCCCCAAATCTATAGCACTGCCACTGATTTGGAGACTATGCAAGCGATGTTGGATTTGGATACCAAAGTTATGGTGGGACATGTATTTGGTATTGCGGGGATCTCGATTGGGTTGGCAAGAATACGTGATTTTCAGGGTTTTTCGCTTTTGGTGGATACTCCTGGGATGGAGCCAGATGTTAATGCGACACGTTATGCTCTTTTAACTCTTGGCAAATATTTGGGGGTGTCAATTGATTTGTCGGGATTAGAAGAGAGTGGGCGGTGTATTAAAGAAATGTTAGAATCTTTTGGAATAATTCGGAGTATGACAGAAGAAAAGAAGAAAGAAGAGCAGCAACTGCGATGGTTTATTTAGGCTTTGGTTTCACTTGTGAATTGTGTATAGACTTTTTGTACGCGATCCGCAGCTGGACCTGCGCCTTCCACAACACCTTTTTCGGTTAATTTTACTTTATCCATGACCCATATGAAGCCTTGGTCTTCGTAGAGTTTAACCATGGTTGGGAAAACTTTTTCAAGCCTTCCTGCGAGTGATTTTAGGTCGAAGGGTTTATCTGCACTTGATATGGATATTACGTTAGCGCCGTTTAGGACAAGTCGGTTGAGGGGTTTGCCGGTTTCATCTTTTGTGTCTGCTAGGGTGAGGTTTAGGGTGTCGGGGTTTATTCCGGTGAGCGTACCATTGAATATTTTTCCGTTTGTGGTGACAACTGCGACAGTTTTATCTGCTAACGCCGCCACTTCGGTGAAGTATTTTCTTTGCGCTACAGACAATTGTTTTTTCTCCTTGATGGTTACATGTGATTGTAGTTCCAGTATTTATCTTTGATTTAGGCAATTCTCAAAAAACGGTTCAATAATGTTGTTACTTGCTTCGGGAGTTTTTAAGGTAATATTTCGATAAAATGTGACCAACTTAATTGTTGTGACAATATCGCAAGAATTTCAGCATCAAGAAATAGTTCTGCAAATTTAATCATACGGATTATTTTTGTGTATTCAAAACGTTGCCCATATTTTCTGATCAATTGTTGTGACCGTGTCGCAACAATCTGTTTGCCATATTCAGCACATTTGCCGTCAAGTAAAACCGAACCAATGGCAACCTCCGGCTTTGGAACAATATTATTTGTGCCAGCTTTCGCTTGCATTTATACCTTCAAAATAACTCAGATAGCATAACGCTTAATGTTAGATTACAAGCTCTTGAAAAAACCTCTTGCTGTTTGCGCTCATCAGGTTATTTGCACAAAGGTAACAGATTATCACGCTTTAGAGTTGAAAAACACCCCTCAACATTAGAACGCTTATGATAGTCCTCAAACCACTTTTGAGGATCCGAATTTAACTCTTCTAACATTTTTCGCCACACCCTGCGGCCCCTCGAACACAACATAGAATTTTTCTTAGGAACTGTATAAAAATAATTTGTAATAATAGTCGGGAATTATATGTATTTTTAGCAAAAATAATTATGCCTTATTTTTGTACAGTTCCTTAGAATAAAACCGAAGCACTCCACCCAACTTACCATCAGATCACATTACGCCACGACAAAAAACCAATGTCTTTTCCGGAAATTATTTCCTCTTTTCAATATATATTACGATTCATTACTAAATCCCCATAAATACCTTTACCGCACTCACAAACACCCCAAAAAATACCACCTGACACAATTAAAACACATAACCAAAATCAAAAACAAAAACAACTCAAATGGCGCCTACAACAACACAAACAAAACAACATAACCACAAAACACACAACAAACCACCTCAAAATAACCCCCAAAAGATTCAAACAACTCTACGCCCAATACAGAACAACCAACCCAGCCCAACAGTAGAAAAAACCTCAGATGACCCAAAAACAAATCACCCCAAACAGAACAAATCATAAAACCAGCCTGCCAAAAAGACCACCTATGCATACGATTCTAGAAAAAATCATTTTTGCCCGTCAAAAAATAAACTCGCCCACAGAACAATACACAAGGTCTTAATCAAATTGAAATGTACACAGCATCAACCAAGCAAACAGAAACCCAAGAAAACCCTATATAAGATATGAGCTAAGCATACTTTGTCGCTAATGCACACAGATTGGCATCATTGTGCAAATGACAAATATCTTTACACAATTTTGGATGATTCTTCAAAAAAAATTCTTGCCGCAGGTGAATTTGACCATGAAACAACTAAAATGCTATTATAGTGTTAAGAAAAGCCGTTAGAAATATAGAATGTTGTGGTATCCGATTTTGACTGTTTTAACGGAACATGGTGCTCAGTTTTGTGTAAATAGGCGAGATATGATGGATAGTGCTGTGCATGGGTATGAGTTGTTTTGCGTCAGAGAGATTGGGCATATTTTGTGTCGGGTGAATCACTTGGCAGATAAGGTAAGTTGGAAAAGTTTCATGATCTCTATAATGTTCATAGGCCGCGGTTTGGGAGTTTGGAGGCGTTTGTTTCTTGGTATAATGATAGGCCTCAGGGTTTGTTTGATTTGGATGTTGCTGAGTCTCCTAATATGGTGTTTGTTAGTCGGTTGTGGTCTGAGGTGTGTCTGGGTATAGCGTCTAGGCAGTTTGGCTGGCAAAATATTGAATATTAATATAACTTGAAAAGGGGAAATAATTTTGGTACCAGACAGTACGCAAAAAATGTTTTATGGTGTCCAGTATTTTGGCGTGGGATAATAAACAGCTCCAGCTAAATGCGTACCCATAGTATAGCCCTTTGTGTCACGAATTTTCTTTGCCGGGTTACCGGCTACAAGAGTATTTGGTTCAACATCAGAAGTTACAACTGCACCCGCACCAATCACTGCATTATCACCTATTGTAACACCTTTAAGAATTGTTGCCCGTATGCCTATCCATACATGATTACCAATTTTAACTGGTTTCTCAAGGGCAACGTTCTCATCTAAGCCATACCCATCATGGTCTATAATTAAAACAGTGTTACCGACTACAACATGATTCCCTATTTCAATACTAAGGGTAGCAGAAATTACAGAGCTTTCAATATAATTATGGTTTCCAATTTTTATTGTACCCTTTTGTATAGCCAACAATCTCGCGCCGCCCTCAATCATTACGCTATCACCAACGCTAACATTGCCAACAATATCTATTCGGCCATTAACAAATAGGTGTTCCCCGACTGTTTGAAAACATTTTCGATATTGCTTAGTTCTATCTTTGGGGAAAAGCAAAGCGAGAGTTTGATCAATACGCGGTAAATGCTCCATTGTACCAACCAAAGTTATTTGATAATAACTCATTTAAATTATTAATGGTAATCTATCTAATATTGAGGGTTCACAAATTTAGATTTATTTGGATTTGGAAAGAAATGGTTGCAATTAAATGCATCAACCCGCAGCATCACACATCTGATGTGTTCAAAATAGTTTTTCAAGGAGACAGCATTACAGAGGCCTATAGAAATCTTTTGTGTAGAGAAGACATGGGAGAAGGTTATGTGAGGATGTTGACTCATATGTTAACTATAGAGTTTCCAAAGAAAAAGTTTGAGTTTTTTAATTGTGGCATTGGAGGAGATAAAGTAGGAGATCTAAGAGCTCGATGGGGGGTGGATTGTTTGAATTTAGAGCCCGATGTTGTTTCGATTTTTATTGGGGTAAATGATGTTGTGGGCAGGTATTTTTGGAGTAGGCCAACAAGGACGTTGGATTTTGAGAAGGATTATAGGGATTTACTAGAGCAGACAAGGGATAGTTTGGATGCGGAAATTATACTATTAACGCCGTTTATAGATTTTAAGACAAATAGAAATTTAGCGCATAAATTATTTCTTAAGCAAAAAATAGATATTATAAAAAAATTATCCCGAGAATTCAACACAACGTTAATTTCATTAGACATAATTTTTAGTAAAGTGATAGAAAAAAGCATGTCAAATGATTGGACAACCGATGGAATACACCCAACAAGCAAAGGCCACAGACTCATAGCGCAATCATGGCTAAAGGGCAGCAACGAAATTTTTGCCACAGATAACTAACACAAAACAGCACGCCTCAAAAAGTTTGCTATTAAAACTCTAGTGACCATATTTATCTAAGTGAGAACGGGTATAGCCAAGGTTTTGAACGTTCATAGTTAGAGAATTGACAATAAAATAAAGAAACACTTTCTTAACACGAGTTAGTTTATACAATTCATGAGACATTTTTAAACCATACAGCAATGCAAACGGCAAAAAATACTGAATAATCAACCTGCGATCACCATATCTGTGAAAAAGAAAATGATTTGCATACCCATATCTGAAATTCCGTGACCAAAACGCCATAGGTGTTGAGGGCGAATGCGTATGATGAAATCCAGCCAATTCATTTGTCGCCAATACCCACCCAAAATGTCTAACCCTCCGAGAAACATCAATATCCTCACCCGCACCATTAATTTGAATATCAAACCCACCAGCCTTTCTTAGAGCCTCAATACGAAAAACCGAACCGCCCGTGCCGATTTGACACGGATTAGCACTGTGAGTTAAAAAAACCAAATCATCCAAACCAAAAAAAGACTGGGCCCTATAAACATCACAAATACCCCTTGCCCCACCAACCTCAGGATTACGTTCCATAAACTCAACATGCCGTCGCACATAATCACTGCACAACATCAAATCATCATCCGTCCAGACTATGTAAGTCCCCTCAGCATTATCCACCACCACTTGTCTAGCAGACGCAATCCCTCGACTAGGGTTAGAAGTTACAAAACTATACATATCTATTTCTTGAGCGAACTTTTTAGCGCACTGCAAAGTGTTATCAGTGCTCCCATCGTCGACAATCACAAGCTTTATCAATTCATGGGGATAATCCTGAGAAGCAATTGAATCAAACGCCGTCTGTATCATTCTAGTACAGTTCTTAACACATAATCCAACAGTTACTTTAATAGGCATGTCAAATTTCTCCATACACTGCATATATCTGCGATTTTAATTGATTTGTAACAAACATATATTTCACCATAGCACCATCGGAATACGCACAGCCATCAATCATCAAAAAAGGTTTGAATTCAAAAACAGGTTAAACACTATCCGGCTGTGTTCTAATAGACAACGCCCAATCCAGCCTGACATAAAATATCAAAAATTCCGCCCAAACCTCTCAACCTCTGGAATCGGCGAGTTTTTCAATAAACTCAAGAACATAAATTTTGACCGCCTCAATATGCTTTTTTACGCTTCTCAAAATACTGCGCAAGGCGCATAATAATTTTGCAAGAATTTCTGTATGCACAATTATCAAATATTGTAGTAACAACTACCCGCACCTATTATCACATTACCTCCACTTTGCCCATGAGTGCACCATAATTTTCCCCGACAACCCATTGTCCCCAATAACTGTTCTAAAAAACAACATCACCCACTTTTCTCTAAGAACCCCATAAACATGATTATGAGTTTGAACCTGTGTAAAAATACGGTTGCGTCACAGATCAACCAACCGGTAGATCAACATTTCAACGCCCAGGAAAAAATCAAATTCTTCATTATAAAACCTTTTTTGCGCAAAATCCAATATATAATTCAGAAAATAAGCAGGTATCAGTTAAAAACTCAAGGCGTCATTTTCTTCTATATGTTGAGTTTTCATTTTTTTCTACCAGTACTCAGGTTGAACTGCCAAAATTCAACCCATATAGATTTTTTAAACCATACAAAATGTCTAAACCAAAAAAGCATTCAAATTAAAAACCTCTAAAAAAATTACCCTTATAAAAACATTATTTTTAGTAAAATGCTGCTGAGAACAACCTGATTTTCACAAAAAAACCCATCAAAATAGGTTATAGTAAAAAAATTGAAGACACATATATGTGTGGGATTTTATTTTTAAACCTGGCGTTTCAACCCTAAAAAAATATTATTTATTTAGCCGCCATATTTCACTGTGCCCATTAGTGTAGATTAAATCACTATCGTTAAGATAAGGAGAAATATCAGTTGTATTTATCACAGTTGACGACTGAACAGCTATAACACCCCCGTCAACATTTAGAGAGTTTAAAATAATAAGGCTACCCGGCACTGGAGCTGTAATGTTAGCTAAGGGAAAAATCAGATTTTTGGAAACAAACCCTCGACTGATCAGTGAGGTAAAACTCGACACTAAATCACCATATACAACAGAATCAACAGAATATTTAGCTAACCAATCCCCACTACGTGCATCGGGAACCTGAATATAGCGACCATAAAATTGTAAAGTAACCATCAAATCATCAGAATGACGCATTTGAAGATAACCAATAGGTTGAGGATGTACAGTTCCACCCCCCAGATAATTAACGACACCTGCCTGGGAAAGAGAATAAACACATAAGAGAACAGTTATAAACAACAATGATTTTTGGCTTTTCGCTATTTTATGAGGAGACACTTGTATTTCTTTTCTAACCTTGTTTATGTTCTCGATTATGCGCCGTCCAACTACTATATCACCACGAAGCTTTTTGATCCTGCCCACTTGCTTTGACAAAAAAACCAATTTTCCGTGTTTGATTATAAGAAAATAGGCTTTAATTCCGCGCAATTTCTTTATGGAAAACTTGACTCCATTTAGAAGAACAAAAAAACCAATAGTAATGCAGGGGGATAGAATTAACAAACATATCGCATAGAATCTAGTAAAGTTTAGGGTTGCTGCCACAGTTGGAAATACAAGAGAGAAAGCAAACAGTAGGGCGGTTAGAAAAACTATTAGGCGGTATTTGTTGGAAAATTCTATACAGTGAGACAACAGTATTAGCGTAAGCGCACCCACAACTAAGGAAAGCGTGACTACACCGGTGGTTGCTAGATTGACCCAGCTTGCGACACTAAAAATTTGAGGAAGGCCATAGATAACACCTGCGTTTCCAGGTGCAGATAAAGCATCACCAAAATGGGTCAAGTTAACTATCGTATTGCCCGTGATGTTTATAAAAGAGATTAATACTGAGCCGGGACTAAAAGCAGCCCATAAAAATGAAAAACCAGCAATGAACAAAACTGTGGGGGAATTAAAGGTGTCGTCAAATTTAGGTCGGATACTGGAAAAAATTACAATAACAGTGATAAACAATATGTAGACTATAGCTATAGTGTAGTGTGAAACAGCAATACAAGCACCAAAGATCATGAGAAGAAGCCTTTTTTTGCCTGCAGGTACAGTTTTATTTAACCAAAGAAGAATAGAGAGCAGAAGGAATAGTTCTGCGACTATTTGCCGGTTAAGACCGATTAATTCGCCAAAAAAGGCGTTTATGGTGAAAATAAAAAAGAGGGATGATAGCAGAGCAAGGGGTTTGCTTATTTCGTTTTTGTAGATCCAAAACAGGGTCAGAGGGATAAAGGAGAAAACACAGGAGTATAGGACTTTAAACAGTATTTCAGTTTTGAGGTTCATAATTAGAGCATAAATTGAGGGTAATATAGTTACTGATAACATGGCATTGTAATCAAGGGTAGTTCGGAGGGCAGGAGTTAACTCGCCAATAAATCCCCAGTAGCCTTGGTCTAGACTATGTCTAAAAACATAGTACTCAAGTTGGGCGTCATCACCAAGAATGTAGCCTATTACGAAGGAGTTTAATAAAAGAACCGATAGTGCAATTGAGAAGACCACTAAGGGATAATATTTGGCGGGTATGAGATTTTGTTTGGTAACGCATAGTAGACACAGGATAATTATAGTTAGATAGAAGAGCAGGATTATAGGGGTGCTTTTAGATATTGCGCCGATGAGCCCAAGTATGGGAAGGGCCGATAGGGTAGAGAATAGGGGCAGGTTTGAGATGCTAAGGAGGCTGCCTATAGAGGTTGTGTCTATGGAGAAGCCCTGTTTTATGCTGATGCAGTAAACAGCCAAAGTGAAGCCGCTAATTACTAAGAGTAGCGGGAAAAGGGATAGGGGGGTTGAGAAATTTAGTAGAGAGAAGAGTTCGTTGACTATCAGTCCAAGGAACATAGAAACCGCAAGGCTCAAACCTACAGATAGTAATAGAGTGGTTATTGTACCGATGTTTTTTATCTGCAGGGTTTTGAGGATGACAAAGCCGGGTATAAGCGATAGATAGATAAAAGCGATAGCTCCGCGGGCGAGGGGAACATCTATTAGAACACAAGCCCACAGCAACAAAGTTATGGCGGGAATAATTAAGAGGTCTTTTCTTTGGTTCAACAAACCAGATAGTAGCCTCCTCAAGAGGAGTTATTTTATGTTTTGGCAAGTTATTTGGTTGTGACGCCGCCGTTATCATTTATTGGTTGGGTACAAGCGTCGAGGTTATTTTGATAGACATTAACATCAAAGTAGCTGCCGGAGGCAGAGTTTATAGTAATGCTGATTGCGGCTTCAATGGTATTGCTGACAACTAGAGTGTTTTTGGAGCTATCGGTGAGTAGTATAGCTGAAGCACTGGAGCTTTTGGCAGGTATATGGTGTTGGTTGAGACTGTAACGTCTGTGGTATTATATAGAAATATTGCTGAACTTTTTTGGGAGCTATGGGTTGTTGTTAGTTGATTTTATGCTATAATATCATTTGTTGAGAGATAGGATGTAATGCCGCCGGCTAAATAGAATCGCTTATTCCGCGGTATTCTATGCCCCAGTTATTGTTGGTGTTGTGGGTAATATTATTGAAGCCAATAACTACAGCTGATGCGGTTCCGGTATTGACATTTGAGATTTTGTTTCCTGAAAGGTGTTGTGCATGCCGTCTAGTACGATTCCTACGTTGCAGTTGTTTATGGCGTGTTTATTATGGTGAAGCCAACTAGTTTTTGATTTGGATGCACTCGTTTGCTATGCCCCAGCTGGCGTTTCCTCCACCGCCAAGCAGGCCGTCCATGTCGTGGATATAGTTGTTGATTATGAGGGCGTTGAGGTTGATACTGAGATACCAACGTCGCTTGAATGTGCGACTTCGTTGTTCATGATTGTGCCGCCTTCGCCGGCCCAAAAACAAATACCGTTCCAGCTGTTGTATAGTAAGGTGCAGTTTATTACGCTAACGGGGCATAGGTTTGGTTTGTCACTGCCATAGTTGACGCCATACATACGGCAGTTGGTGATGGTGGTGTTTATTATTTGGAGGTTGTCACAGTTGTATCCTGAGATGCCGTTTCCATACATGCTTGCGCCGTATCCGAGGGGTTGGTTTTGGTTTAGGGTGTTGGCGTCAATGTTCCAGTTTATCAAGGCGACATAGTTGAGTCTGTGATGGTGAAGACGGTTATGTGTTGGTAGTCGGGAACTTTTAGGATAGCACCATTTTGGAATATAATGTTAACATCGGGAGGTTTTTTGCCTGTATGCCGTCGTAATCTCTACCGGGGGATCCTGTGATGTAGTATGTTGCAGGAGCTATGGTGAGGTTGCCGCCGGTTTGGGATAGGGCGTTAAATGCGTTTTTAAAGGCGCCGGTCGCATTTAAGCTCTTGTGAATTATGGTGCTGGAGGTAACGTTTTTTACGCAGATAAATTCGTTGTCTTTAAAAAGTTCATAGTTGCCATTGTTGGGTGTGGGCATAACTGCGGAGGGTATGATTATGCTGGGTTGGGTTATATTTGAGGTTTTTGAGTAAGTTTGGGAGGAAAAATATTGTACTGGAAATAAGAAGTGCAAGATATATGATAAATAACACATATTTTTTCTCCATATTAAATATCACCAGTCGGTCCAAAAAATAGCAAAAAGCCCAGGAAAACAAAAAAGAACCGAATTTCTTCACTCATTTCTGCCAAAAACACGAAAAGTTTAGTTTTCAGACAGTCTCCCATAGATAACTTGTAGCATTAATTGTTTAACCTTGAAACTGCAATCAATAAAACGTCAGGTTCAAACACCTACGCTAACACAACAATACATTAACCATAAATTTCGGTTTTTAGGGAATATGTATTAATGGTGTTCTGTATTATAGTCAGTAAAATCAGCAACTATTTCCTGCTGTTTAAGAAAAATGTGTCTTGCGATTTGATTAATGTTGAGGTTTTAAATCAAATTTTGAATACAAAAAAACCAACATATATACCCAATATAGGATATACGTTAATCCCCAAATCGCTTCACAAAACGAACAAAAGCCATATTTTTCAATTTCAAACTCAAAACCACACTTTCAGATAAGACATATACCCTAAAACCTGAAATTTACGGATTAAACATATACCATCACAAAAGAACAAAACCAACAAAGAAACACTAAATAGAACAAAGATACTGCTCAACTGCATCGCCAACCTTCTCCCAAGTGTAACTGGACTGAATTATCCGCCTACCACTTTTACCCCAAACACAAAGCTTGTCTCTGTGCACATAGACATACTCAATCGATTTAGCAATTTCAGATGGACTAACCAAAGGGATATAGACACAACAAACATCAGTTCCCACAACAACCCGATTAGCCTCAATATCTGTTGCCAACACCACCTTCTCCATCGCCATATACTCAAGCAAATTCAAAGCATTTTGAAACCGCCAATAAGAATTATTTGGCAACGGAACAAGCCCAACATCACACAAAGCAATAAACTTGGGAACTTCCTCAAAAGCAATAGGCGCATGAATAACCACATTATCCCCAAGACCACCCTGCTCAATTAACCCCTTCAGCTGAATCAACGTAGGCCCATCACCAAGAAGCAACAACACCACATCAGAATACCTTTGCTTCACAATTCTAACAGCCTCCAAAGTCTCAGTTAACCCCCTAGTGGGCGAAAAAGCACCATGATAAAAAACAATAAACTTACCCGTTAAACCAAGCCGTTTACCAAGTTCAACGCTTTGCTCATGAACAAAAGACGGCAAAAAAAGCTCCAAAGAAACTCCATTAGTCCAAACACCTACCTTCCGAGGATCCAAACGAAATTTTTGACACACCTCTGTTTTCATCAATGATGTTACAATAACAATTCCAGAAAACAACCGCCTAGAGATAAACACCGAAACATTAAACAGAAACGCTAATAGTCGCGCACGTAACCCAATCACTTCAACAGGTGTGCTTCTAATATCAAGAACAAACTTTACCCCAACCAGCTTTGAAAACAAAAGCGTAGGAACAGAACTAAGAACAGAAATCTCGGGATCCATCACAATATAGTCAGGTCGCCTAAGCAACACATGTAGAGGTAAAAAAAAGACTAAAATAAACGCCCAAATAAAAGGCGAAATAACAGGCACATATCGTATGGGTAAGGTAACAAGATGTATACGTGAATCCGACAACTCAAAATGGTCCCTAGAAGTCACTCCAACCAGAGTCGTATTATGACCACGTTGGGCAAGGACTTTTAGTATTTCTATCTCGCGCGTCTTGTGCATATCAGTATCCAAAGTGAGTGCACTAACAAAACTTATTTTGAGTTTTTTACAAGCCAAACTTATTCCCCTATTAAACATTACACGTCTCAGGAATAGGCAGTTAATTCCTCATAGGTTTTGATGTATTCATGAATTATAACTCTGAGATCATATGTGCGACGAGCAAACGCTTTTATCTTGCTTGATTGGTTAGCCTCATGTCTGCCACTTGCAACTATTTTATCAACCAAGCCCTCTATATCATCAGCAAAAAGACCATATTTTCCATTTTCCGTCAGTTCTAAGGAAAAAGGCAGATTTAGCATTAGGGGAATTTTACCCAGACACATACTCTCAAGAAGTATCATAGGACACGCTTCATAGAGACTTGGAATCGCAACATATTTACAGAGTTTCAAACTCTGGATCAATTGTTTTCTTGTAGTGAATCCTCTAAGGGCAATATTGGTTAACCCTAAGGTTTGTATGCTTTTTTGCATTGCATCATAGAGTGGACCAGTACCATGTACAATTATTTTTAAATTTGACTTTTGCTTTTGTAGTAAGTGAGCCATTTTAACTATACTGAGTGCTCCTTTTCGCCAAAAAAGACGCCCGGCAAAAAGAATAACATTATCCGATTCACAAATCTCAGGGTTAACCTGGTCATATTCTTGATCAAGAAAATCAAGGTTCACCCCGTTATGAATACTTTGAATTTTATTTTCATACAAAACACCCATTTCTTTTATCAATTCAGACTGGAGAGCCCTTGAAACCGAAACCGCTCTATTTGAGTGCACCAGTTCTTTTAGATAAATTTGATGCCAAACCGGATAACCAGCCAAAAAAGTATAAAAGTCACGTAAACTTCCGCCGCGAAAAACTGCTCTAACCGCGGCAGTTTTTTCCATCAACGGACTTGTATGAAAAGTAACAAGCACCGGCGCTATTTTTTTTAGATGCTTTATGGCGGGATAGGTGCAACAACTTTGACCGTGAATAATATCAATTTTACCATCTTGAGCTATTTGAGATATTTTTTTCATATTCAATAGCTGAAAATTGGTGAACCGCAAGGGTACATTGAGGTAGGGTAAACGAGCTATTTTTATGCCATCTTCGAAGGTCTGCTCTGACTGCCAGGCTCCAATTGCGTTAGGAGATTTTGGAATACCGGTTATTACTTGCACAGTAATGCCTTCACGTATAAGACCATGAGCTAAAGCATGAGCAAAGGTTCCTTGACCGCCAAAAATATAGGGCGGATATTCATGAGATAAAATAGCAACATTCATCAACAACCACTCTAAAACGGTTAAGAACTAAGCTCAGTTTCTTTGAAATAGAAATCGTTCATGTTATATCGTTTTTTATGTCCGTTGGGACATATGATTTGATTACCGCCAAAATCCAAGCGCGCAAAATGTTGTTTGTTACACCGAATTGCAGACCAGAACTCAACTCTACAAACGCGACATTTAACAAATAATTTGGACAGATTAACCATGGTTTTTATGCCTCAAACTGATTTATCACCATTTGTCTTCAATATAGTCTCTAGAAAAGTTTCATATCGTTTCGCATGGCTTTCCCACGAGTTTTTCTGAGCATGCCTATATCCGTTTGCTATTTTTGCTGAAAACTTTGAAGGCTCAGCAATGATTTTCAAAAATATCTCCACCAGCTCATCAGCAGAATGAAAAATTGTTAACGCATCACCATATTCATGTTCAAGTTCTGAATTTGGTAACGATAAAACAATTTTGCCGCAAGCAAAATATTCAAGAAGTTTTAGAGGCCGCGTTAGATTTTTCGCCAGTTTTCTAAGAGGCAAAACACAAACATCTGACGCATTCAAGTATAGTGAAACTTGTTTTTGATTAACAAATCCGGTTTGCAAAATATCTTCTTCAAACCCCGCAAAACAGGTACTGTTTTTGGTAACCAAAGAACCCCCCACAATTTGGAACACCGAAGGTACCCCCCGCTGATTTAGTGTATGGGTAGCCTTGGCAACCACCCCAAAGTCATACCAGCCCTCCACAGTTCCAGTATAGGTTATAACAAATTTTTGCCGCAACCGTCCTAAGCCCACCTGTGCTTGAGCAATATCACGATCCATTGGCTTGAACACTTCAAGGTCAACGCCATTTGGAATAAGAGACAAATTTCTAACCCCTGCATTAACAGTTAACCAATTCTCAAAGCTCTTAGAAACCGTCACTACTCCTTGGGCTCTATTCAAATTCCACCGGGTAATACCCAAAACAACACTGTACACTATAGATTTTAAAAACTGATTCGCATAATAAGAAGATGCTGACTCTGGAAAATGATCAAGATAATCACAAACTATCGGAACCCCATGTATCTTACCCAACAAAACGGCCTCTGTGCCCGTTAATATATTGGCAAAAACTATGAGGTCTATTTTATATGATTTCAAAACGTGTTCAATTAAACTAAGATGGCTTTGGGCATTTAGCACATAGTATAGTGATAGATCCCGAATAGCTAACCCATTTGCTTCATGAACAATGGCCTTTGACTTTCGGGGATTGTTCCACAGAGGACTTGGATATCTAATTACGTGTATTTCATGACGGTCTGCTAAGCGCTCAAAAATGGAGTGAAGCCTTGAGGAAACGGGAAAGTTTAACCAGTCATTAGCAGGAACCAAAAGAATTCTCAAAAATCAGCTCACCTACCAGCTAATATACGGGTTTATTGTGGAATCTTAGAGGTTTAGCAGGGTTACCTGCAGCTATACAGTTGGGGGGAATATCTTTTACCACCACTGAGCCAGCCCCAATTACACTGTTTTCACCAATAGTTACTCCTGCAAGAATTATACAGTGTAACCCTATACGTGCACCTTTTTTAATTTCCACAGGACAAAAACCTTCTTCTTCAATATTTGCCATAAGAAAAGAATGTGAAAGAATAAGATTGTGACCAGACATAATAACGTCGTCTTCAATAACAACTAAATTTTTAAAGATTGTATCTATCCAAATATTGCTGCCAAATTCAGCAACCTTACCAATACGAACTCCAGCACTCCTATACATAGCCATACGAATGCGCCTAGATGGCGCATACATGCCCAAAAAAACTTTTATAGCTTTAAACAAACTATTTCCTTCAAGTGTTTATTTCATTTTTTTGTTTTCGCACATTATCAGTAAACATTTTGAGAATAACACCCATGATTTTGGTTCCATCTCTAAAAGCGTTTAGATTAGAAACCCCGCTATATCTTGGATATTCAAAACTTGGAACTTCCCTAATAGACATACCAAGCAAATTTGATCTGGCACATATCTCAGTCTCGATTTCAAAACCATCGCTATTTAGAACAGGAAGCAATTCATTTATTGCTTTTTTACTAAAGGCCATATAACCATAACATAGATCAGTATATCGGGTTAGAAACAAAAGGTTGAAAGTAGTCGTAAGAATAGTGTTGCCCACACGCCGAAGTAAACTAAAATCCTTAGAACCCCCATTACCAATAAAACGAGACCCCTTTACAACATCAGCACCTTTTTTTATAGTGTCAACAAATAAAGATAGCTCCCGAGGAGCCATAGAACCATCGGCATCTAAAATAATAACCGCATCAAAATCAAAACGACTATCTTCAAAACCCTGCCTTAATGCATTGCCCTTGCCTTTCCCTTTTTGACAAATAACCTTAGCACCAAGCTGTCGAGCGCATTCAACGGTGTTATCAGTAGAATGTCCATCGACAACTATGATATCAGTATAACCATGTTTGTGTAACTGCGAAATCACTCGACTGATATTTTTTTCTTCATTTATGGTAGGAAGAATTATTCGAACTCTAAAGACACGGCTCAAGTAATGAATTCACCATTAAAGAAAACAAATAAGAAAAAGTAAGCAGTCATATTAATGCTTGTTTCGTGTGAGGGAATATTATTTTTAAGGCAGAACAGATCGTCAATAGCCCTCAAAATTGGAACTATACGGCCAAGTTTAGCCCCAGATCTACATATCTTTCATGATACTCAAAACAATCCAGTGTACTATTGTATAAATAGAGTTCAAAGACTAATTTGCCATAAAAGTTTTGACCCGGGTGATTCCAGGCTATGGAGTACCCTCTAAGATCCACAACATCTTCATTTAGCAATAAATGATTAAAATCAATAGTAGAATCAGTAACAGTGTAGTCAAAAGAAAAATCTATAGGCAATAAAACAGTTTGTTTATCAGCAACAAATACATTCATAACATAAAGAAACCGTGAAGAACTATTGCATTCATAGATGCTGAAATCTTCAAGTGAGGGGGCATAAAATTTCATCTGAATCATATAATAACCACAAGAACCCAAATCATTACCTATTCCCAAAAAAAGACGATAATTATGGTTACTTGTTATAGTAGAAGGAAAGGTTTTTGTTGTTTGGTCTGAACCCAGAATCCAAAACTCTGTAAAAAAATCTGTTTGAGGAAAAAATAGAAAACTTTGCACCGCCGGAGAGGCCACAAACAAGGTAGTGATAGTTACAACAATAACAAACATAATTTTAAGTTTATTTAAATTGATCTTTAATTTGGGGTTGATTTTTAAATAAAACCAAACAATTAAACTAGTTCCAATAACACCAAAAGTACCAACAATTGAGCTAATGATTAGTAGAGAATTTGTTTGTTGGATTTTGGTTGCATTATCTTGGAGGTTGTTTGCTTGGGGGATGAAATCTACAAGAACTGCTTGGACTTGCGCGGCATAAGCGTCTATAGCTGAGGTGTTGTTTTGTGTGTTGTATAGTTCGGCTCTAGAGAGTAATAATCCAGCGGTGTTGAGGGTTTCTTGTAGTTGGGTTATGTTTGCTCCGGCGGTTTCGGCGTCTTTTGTGACGTTATAGCATGCATTGAGTGTGTTTTGAGCTGAGATGATAGCAACGGTGTTTTTTTCGGTTTGGGCGGCTGTAAAGTTGCAGGGTAAGGTTGCAAGGGCAACTATGAGCAAACAGGATAACAAAGTTATATGTTTTACATTTTTCATTTTAACACACATATTTGTTTATTTATGCAGCTTAGTGTATGAAATTTGTAAGTACAACTATGAATCCCTTCCTGAAGGAAGTGGACATGAAAAAGCAGTAAGGGCTACCTTAACTGAGTTGATTCCCTCAGTTCTTGTCCTACGGAGCAATATAAAGAATATTCCGAGATATACACAATCACGTGTGAACAACGTTTCGCTACATACCTCAAGTTACATATCTAATTGTTCGTCATTTTAAAATAGCTCACACACAACCCTACCCATACACAAGTTACAAACAAACATATTTGAAACCCACCGCATAAAACACCCCCAAACCACCAACACCAACTCAAATACACCCACCATCCGCCGCCAAAAAAATAACCCAAAAAACCGCAAACCGCCCAAACCAACACTCAACAACCCCGACAAATCCACCAAAAATCCACCCACAAAAAACTAACAGATACACAAAAAAGAAAACATAAAATTAAACACTTTTATTATATTTATATCAAAAAAAATGAACTTAATCAAAATTTACTAAAATGAGTTGACGTAAAATTGTGAGTTTTTGAAACATGTTGTGACCTCTATTGGGTTAAGTTTAGTGCGTTGCTGGCTCTTGAAGGTGTATAGGTGGGGATTTGCAGGAGGGGTGCTTTGTCAGATGAAAGAACAGTTGGGGTCTGATAGTAGCGGAATTGGTCTTTGGAGGGGAAGACGGGTCAGTTGTTTGTTTTGTTTGTGTTTTTGTTTTGAGTTCGTATTTGCGTCATGTGTGGATGGTTCGCGTTTGCAGGGGTTGTTTGTTCTTCTTTGGAGATTTTAGATGAGAGCGTCGGGTTGGGTTTATTTTGCATGAAAGAGTTGGAGGGTTGGGGGTTTGTTAGGTTGGGTGGATGGTGTTGTGTGTTTGGGTTTAGAGTTCCGGGCGGGTCTGTTTGTGATTTGGAGTCAAAGTTGGGCGTAAGCGGGTGGTCTTTGAAGAAAATCGCTCCACAACGTTTATAGTACAAAAAATGAAACTCAGAATAATCATGTGTACTGTCTTTAGCATGAGACAATTTGTGCACAGTTAAACCCGCCTTGTTAACCCTTAGTTGAGTTTTACGGTGTGTGTTTTCTTTTTACCACTGTATTGAGTTTTACGTTTATATTTGGTTTTGGGGCGGGGGATTTCTTGTTCAGTGACATCTATGAAGGCTTCAAAGCCGGGGAACAAGACTTCGATTTCTTTT
>JAISPR010000102.1 GCA_031274765.1 Nitrososphaerota archaeon
ATAGCGGCAACTTTACTGATGTCTTCGACGGAAAAACTTCGCACTGATTGCACTACCTTCTCTCTTGACGTTATGGTAAAGATCTGTTCTTTGAGCTTGGATAATTTTATATCAGAGTACCATAGAAGAGCGTAGATGTCGGCTACATCTTTGAGTAGTTTGTGCTCTTTATCTCTTCGCGGGGCAGAGTTAAGTTTCATCGCCAACATAACAGAAGGCTCTGGAATTAAGATATTCTCTCCAAATAACAATTGGGTTCTGTACATTTTTTCTCGGAAAACCAGAGATAAGAGAGGCTCATCTATTGGCACAAACCCAAGCAAATTTTTTATTTCAGGATGAATGCAGTCAACAATTGGGTCTATGTACAACTGAAATATTTGATACAAGGGGCGTTTAACTGATTCTTCGGGTGTCAATTCTTGTCCGGTGTCTATATCAAAATCCTTGACAAGTCTGAAACTAACAGAGTTAAAACCCATGCTTTCAACTACTTGAATTGTTGTGGCAAACTCGGAATGTTTTAACTGCTCTTGATTCCAGTTTCTATTTACATGAAAACCCAAGTCGATATCTCTTGAACCAATATAGGATCTTCCAGTAACTTTTTGAAATTTCTCATTTACCAAATAGTAAACTGCCCAGCCGCCGATCAGACAAGTTTGGGTTTTAAGTTGAGCAAAGATTACCTGCATTTGTTGCTGGGAGGTTTTTGTTTCAGTTGTTTGATATAGTATGTTGTTCCACCTTGTTTAGGAGTTTTTCGGCGGCTTCCGTACATACACCGCCTTCTTGTAGCAGATCAACAATTAACTGTGGAATACTTACAACCGTTAGGTCTTGGCGTTTAATTGCTCCGTAGAAGACATGTTCATCTGCTATGAGTAGTCTTAGATTGCCTTTACCAACTAACCCATCAGTAGTCAAGTCTTCATGCCACTTATTCACGTTTTCTCTTTTTACGTATAGGTCTATGCGGGAGGGGAAGAGGTAGTGTTGGACAAGATTTTCTGCCTGATAAGTAGTGAGCGCATACGGGAGTTTGCTTGTTTGAATTAGGTCTAAGGCATTTTTGTGCATATACTCTCTTTTTTCTGGTTTGGTTTTTATTTGTAGCCAGTATTTGATGAGTCCGGTATAGTTTGTGACTTGAGTGTTTTTGGTTAGGTTTTGGGTTTGGAGTTTGTTTAGGAATTCGTGTGTCCATGGGAATGATGTTTCTGCCATTTTGGCAAGTTTGTACTTTGTTAGTGTGCCGTTTGGCTCTACTAGAAGTGTTCTGATTATGCGTTCGCGATGTGTCCCTCTATTCTTCATGATGTTCCCCTTAATATGTCGGTAAATATTTTTTCATGAATTTGTACCGATATATCGGTAATTGATGTTATTTAAATACTTTACCGATATGTAAAAATGAAACTGTACCGATTAATGCCAACATGACCGAATCTGCAACGGTATTGGACATTTGGTGTTGTTCAACAAACATAATCAACCTCGGCATTAACACCAAAAAATTAACCTAATAACAGACAGCACCAAAAAGTTAGCATACAAGGTTACCGCAAACCTCTTTATCTCTCTATTGGTGAAAACTCTCTTGCTTTCTTTTGTGTTAAAATCTATTTATCAACAAAACTCTCAACGCGTTGCGAGTTTTAGGAAGAGGATCAGTATCTGATGAATTAGTACAAAAATGGAACAAAGAATTCAATGCGTTACTTATTACTGTCTGTCTGTTGTATTACTTCCCAATGATCTGTCTTTGGTGAACCTACCCGCGTTATAGTTCCTGCCTCTTGGAGCAATTTCATTTGACGCGATACTGTCCGCTTTGAATACCCTGTCTTTTCAGCAATCTTTGCTAATGAATAACCCGGATTCTGCATGACACACATCAAAATTTGATTCTTTACATCAACACTATTTACGTTGCCATTTACGTTGCCATGTGGCAATGTAAAACCTTCGGCAAACGAAAACGTCACGATTAAAAATTCATCTTCAAACGTGAATATAGATGGATCATAAACTTCTAAAATACGACTCATACCCGAACCCAACTGTTCCACTAACCCACATCTTTAAACACTCGCATAAGCTCACGATTACGCAGCATAGAACGACACCTAAAAAACTCTCACAACTCAACCCCTGCGGCAACCCACCATAAGAAGTAATGGCGGGTCGATGAGAAAACCTCAACCACCCGCGGAACTTCACGACTATAATCATTATGCACAATAGCATTTAGCAAAGTTTTTAGCCACTAACCCCTTATACTGTTCAAAAATTAACAATAAATACAGTAACATCAGCTGCCACAGGTTCAAAAGTTCAGGAGAACCTAAACGTACGCAATTGATTTAAAATCATATAAACAATATGCTTTCTTTAAGAGACAGGGGGTTTAGTGCTATGGAAAATCAGACTGTTGAATGGAAATCAAAATGGGAAGAAAAATACCTAAAATGGATATGCGGCTTTGCTAATGCTCAAGGTGGAACTATAGAAATCGGCAAAAATGACGATGGCAATATAGTGCCCATAAAAGAATTAAAAAACTCCTCACAGATTTACCAAACAACATCAATAATACTCTGGGAATCATTGCAGACGTAAACCACATAAAAGACAACAATAGTGAGTACATTCGAATTGTAGTTAAGCCTTCTCCAACAGCTGTCACCTACAAAGGCATCGCCTATTACCGCACAGGCACTACTTTGCAAGAACTAAAAGGCTCCGCACTACTTGAATTCCTGATGAAAAAACAAGGCATAACATGGGACAGCACCACAGTTGATAATGTTGC
>JAISPR010000032.1 GCA_031274765.1 Nitrososphaerota archaeon
TAGGTGGGTACCCTCATTCTTTCTTCTTTAAACGTCTTATGTTCTCCCTTAGTGCTCCATACAACAGTATACCGCAACAAAACTTATTGACCCCACCCACCTGATTTGACGAATAACCAAACATACACCTCACAAATCACATAACCCGATTTCATCACATACCAAAAAATCACCATATTAAACATACATCAAACTCGCAAATACGAGATTCAAAAATAGCTTAATAACACAAATGACACCTATATAATGTGAGTTTTTCAATTTTTCTACTATAACCTATTTTTGATGGACTTTTCGTGAAAACGGTTCTTTATAGCAGTATTCTACGAAGAATAATTATTTTTTATGAGGGTAATTTTTTCAGAGTTTTTTAGTTTTAATGTTTTTTTGGTTTAAGTATTGTGTGTTTTGAAAAATATAGGTGATTTAATTTTAAGTAGTTCAAACTAAGCATTTAGGATAAAAAATGAAAACTCATATAGTTGTTGTTCGTTGCTGTAGTTTTTTTTTGTTTTTTCATCGTAGCTTGAAATTACGGTGGGCTTTATGTTTTTTGTTGGGTTTTATTTGTTGGGTTTTATTTGTTGGGTTTTGTGTTTTTGTTTTGTTTTGTTGGGTTTGTTTGGGGTTGGGGCCAATTAATAGTTATGTCTTTAAAAAATATGTTGGGAATGATAGTGCATTATGGACCAAAAAAAAGAAAAATTAGGGGATGGGGGAAATCAAACTTAGAATAACCGTTTGATTAGCATTATTTCCACCCGGATTATCGACTTCTATTGTTCCGCCATAGATTTTCCAAGTACCAGCATTAGCAACAAAGAGAGCAACGCGCACATCATAGACTTTCACATATGAACCATTACTACATAGCACAGTCCGCTCATCAACAGTATAGAGTGCAGTCGCATCATTCTTAACAGGTGTCTTTTGAACAGCAGTGTCAAAATCTGCAGAAGTCATATAGTTCTTGTTATTTTTCAACGTAACACCATTAACACTAAACTGATTAATGCCATCACCATTACCATTGGCATTACCGTTATTCCAATTTATACCAGTCATCACTAGCTCATCAACGTTTTTAACATAGTAGAAGTTAATTACATTGCCTGTCACATCAATAGTGATAGTTACACTTATAGGAACCACTGCTTCGTAGCCTTCAATGTCAATAGCGTTTTCAGTCACAGTTTTGCCAAAGAAACCTGCACCAGACTTCTGAGCAGCCAACACTAAATCAGTACCTTGCTCAAGATAATTCACAACATAATCCGCAGCATCTCTACTATAATAGAAGTTGATAACATTATCACTAACAGCAAGCGGAACAGTCACAGTATCCGGAGGAACCGCCGTAAAGCCCTCAATCCATATCGCAACCTCAGTCACATCGTTACCAAAGAAACCTGCACCAGACTTCTGATCAGCCAACACTAAGTCAGTACCTTGCTCAAGATAATTCACAACATAACTCACCGGTATTGGGATCCATACAGCGTATAGATTCGTGTCTTCATTAACAATAAGTGGATCCCCAGGCGAGTAGACTACGCCGCCGTTTACACTTGTAGCCCAGCCGGTGAATGTGTACCCAGTGTGTGGGAGGTATCTTGGTAATTTTGTTATGTCGGCTATTGTGATTGCTGAGCCGCTCACTACAGGGTCAGAGTAGCCAAGTGTGTACTCGGGTCCGTGGTAAAAGATGCCGCCATCGAAATATGTTACTGTTACTAATTGTGGGAAGTATTCGTTTACTTTGCCAATTATAGCTTGTCCGGTGTTCCAGCCGTTGCCCATGTTGATGTGTACAAGTTCATTGCCGATAAGCCAAACATTGGTAAACTTTAACATTGTGTATGCGATATTGTTTGCGTCTTTCTTGTCTACGCCGCCAAGTATTGTTCCTTCTGCGGTTCCAAGCCTTGCCGCAGTAGCAATTTTTCCAGCGCTTTGACTTGCAACCAGCATATATACATTGCCAGTTGGTGCATCGGGGAAATGATACCACCAAACAATAACTGGACCGTTTAGACCATTACCTGACACAGCGTTTACTGCAAAGGTACTTAAAAATTCATCATCTAAATTTTTAAGGTTGGTATTTACAAGAGTTCTTACTGTAGACGGTACAGTTATATCGGGTGGTAGCTCTGCCGCGTTTGTTGTTGAGGTGAACGCTGTCACAAAACAAACCGTAACAAACGCGAGCACAAGCATCAGTGATAATATTTTTTGTGTTTTATTTTTCATAATTAGACCTACGTAGTTTAGTTCAAATTTCACTAGCCAGCTTGTTTGGGTTGCTGTCATATTAGCTTTACTCCATTCTTGCTGGAAAAGAATGTTACAAATTATACATAACCAACATATTTGTTTTAATTTAGCAACACATGCGGCATACATGATTTTTGTTCAATATTAATAAACGTAGCTTTTAAATCAAAAAATACGTCAACATACACACGATTCACAATAGCAGTAAAATACTTGTTCACAACACACAATCAAACATCGTTAACAATTCAAACCAAATAATATTCATCGTGATTATTTCAACACATAACCAAAAAACAAACACTTGAAACAAAAACACCAACCCACAACCAAAACACAAACCAAAAAAATAGCAAACGACAAAGAAACACAACAACACACCACACCACCCAACTTAGGAATTGTACAAAAATAGAGTTTTCACTTTTAGATAGATTTGTGAGTTTTACCTCGTTAGGCTGTAAGAGAAGGAGTGAAAAGTATGGAAAAATTGAAAGTTGATGACCAAAAACGTTGACGGAAGTCTGGTAAAATTACAAAAAATGGCGTTATCTATCCATACGTGAAAACTCTAAAAATAATGCGTAAATATTTTTGCTGAAAATACATGAGGCCCCGACTATTATCACAAGTTATTTTCATACAATTCCTTAACCATTTCATACCCCTCAAACACACCAATTAACAGAATCAACCAAACTACAACTAAATTCCCCGATAAGTTATAACCTGAATTCTCGTCAAAGTTGTAATATACGCGGCTGAAAATTATTTGTCGCTTTTCAGCACATATCATTTATTATTTCATATTATATTCGTTTTTTGTGTGTTAACTCTTGTTTTTTATATGATAACTGCATCATAATTTTTACACATACTGTATGGTATAATTACAGACAACCTCCGAAAACACCTTTCAGAAAACCATACTATTTGTACGGTTTTTAACAGATGATTTTGGAAAAATGTGAGTTTTCGGAGGTCACCTACACCCTACAACAAAAATGCGTATTGTAAAAAATAGTGATAACTATCACCAATACTTTAATTGAAACATTATTAGTAAAATCAAGTTAAAAGCAATACATATACATATATAGTACAAAAACACCGAGAAATTAGGTTATAACAACACTTAATGGAAAATTAACATAACATTTACATAACAAAACACCTAAAAAAACATAAATGCATTCAGCATCACACAAATATGGTCATAATTTTTATAACAACAAAATTTATTATCGAAAATAATTCCGACGTATTTAGGTCTTTTTTAACCGTTTAAAGGCTTTATCGATCCAAACATTCAAACACAGTTACAACAAATTCGGGAATTTATGTTGGAATAACGTCATCACCGTCAGATTTTGAAACACAATCAACACGTTTATGAAGTGTATTGACATATAGAAGCATTTTGCTCAAACAATAAAGACACAATCACCTCAGCCCACCCATTAAATCGCCACCATACCACAACATTACTCCACCATAATTTTTGCATTGAATCCAAAATTTATAAAAAAATGACCAAATATTGTTTAATTGTAGAAATAGGGTTCTTCGTAACTGAATTCTCATCGTTCTACACCATACATACACATGTATTAATTTTAACTTGATTTTATAAGTAGTGAGTCAAATAAAATATTGACTGTGGCCGACGCAAAATTTTACAACTTGTATTTTTGTTGGAGCATAATCATCATATTGAAAATAAAAATTATGATACAATCAACATATAAAAACTATCACACAAATAAAAAAGTTATTGTCTCGATTATATAAATTCGTTAACTAAAACAAACATAATGAAATACAATAAACAATATACGTCAAAAAATAATAAATAACTTTCAGCCCCGCATATTACAATTTTAATGAGAATTCAGAGTCAAAACAGATTGATGGAGCCACAAATTTCGTTGCAACATAACATCATATAAAACATAATTGAGAACATAAAAGTTTAGAAAAAGAATCAAACACACTACCTAAAATAACGAAAGATCAAAAATATGTCACTCCATTATGATAGGGGCACCTGTGAGTTTGGAGAGTTCCACATAACGACACTTAGTTAACGTTTCTAGTTTTTTGCGCAACACGTCCCCAGATAGATTTTTTTGTTTAAGCAACAAAATTTTTTTGACAAGTTCCTCATCACCTAAGTCCCTAAACCACGCTTCAAAATCGCTCCGCTGGAGGTGAAACTCTATTGAATCTGTGCTGACTTTTGGGAGTTTTGTTGTGAAATCTCGCAGGTTATGTGCATGGACACTTAGGGGTTTGTCAATGGTTACATAAAAGTTAAAGGCTCTATCGTGGGGTGCATAGGAGAGAATAGCTGTTGCTTTTTCTTTTGTGATTTGGGGCAGACCCAATGCTTGTTTGCCACACTCGGTTATGGTGTAGAGACCTTTTTGGGGTAGGGTGACATAGTTCATGCGTCGCAGGCCCAGGAGGTGCATCGTAACGGATTGGAGTTCTTTTTGGATGTCTTTGGCGATATCAGTGGCTGTTTGTGGGTTTTCATTTAGGAGCATTGATTCTAGTATTTCTTGTTTAGCAGGTGATAAACTCATAGAGAACACTACAGAAGATATTGTCTTCGAGCTAATCAAACTTTTCCTCATCAAAAGATATGTTTGAGGGTGGCGGTAAGGTTAGTATAGGGGTTTTCTACTCTATAGAGTGATTGCTATGAAGATTGCCGCCTTTGTCTATGAATATCCTCCAAAAATTGTTGGTGGACTTGGCACGTATGCTGCGGAGATTACGCGTAAATTTGTTTTAAATGATCATGATGTGACTGTTTTTACGATGAATGATGATGCGGGGTCTATGCCGACGCGTGAGATTTGGCGGGGTATTGAAATTCATCGACCGTTGCATATTGATATTTCTGATTCATTGCCTGATGTCATATCAGAAGATATCAAAAAGTGGGGGCGTGGGCAACAGTTTTTTGGTAAGCTTATGGTTTATAATTATCTTTCTGCGGCTAAGCTCATCAATGAATTAATTAAGCATGAAAATATGAAATATGATATTGTTATTGCGCACGATTGGCTTTCGGCGATGGGGGGCATAACGGTTAAGCGTGAAACGGGGTTACCGTTTGCTTTTCATGTGCATTCTACTGAAAAGGGCCGCACGATGGGGACGGGTTCAGGAGTGGTTAGTAATATTGAGTTACGTGCAGGTAGGATGGCAGATATGGTTGTAACGGTTTCTTTTGCTATGAAAGATGAACTTGTTGGACTGGGTTTTCCAAGGGAGAAAATTCAAGTCAGTTATAATGGTGTTGATCCGCAAAAGTATAATCCCGAAAATGTTGCAAAGGAAGATATTTTGCGGGTGCGCGCAAGATATGGTATTAAAGCTGATGAAACAATGATACTGTTCATAGGCCGGTTGGTTGGTGTGAAAGGGGTTGATAAACTCATTTTAGCTATGCCACATATATTATCCACAATACCTAAAGCCAAATTGGTCATTGTTGGGGTGGGGGATCTTCAGGAGTATCTCACTAATCTCACGCAAATAACCAAGATGGGGAATTATGTTAAGTTTTGTTTTGATTTTATTGCTGAAGAGGAACGTATACTTCATTATGCGGCATGTGATATTGCAGTGTTTCCAAGTTTTTATGAGCCGTTTGGTATTGTTGCTTTGGAGGCTATGAGTATGGAAAAACCAGTGGTTGTGGGTGCTTCGGGGGTGAGTGGGATGCGTGAGATTGTTATTTGTTGTGGGCCAGAGCAGTGTGGTTATCATATTGATCCCTATAATCCAAGTGATATTGCATGGGGGGTCACTAGTGCGCTTGAGTCGGTGAGTTGGGCAAAGTTGTTGGGTAAAAATGGTAGAAAGCGTGTTTTAGCAGAGTTTACGTGGAATAAAATTGCTGAGAAAACTGTGGGGCTCTATGAAACAATCATTAAACGGTGACGGGCTTGCGAAATATCAGGTGGGGGTTGTTTGGCAGGATGTGGGTTGTATGGTTGTGTGAGCTGTTGTTGTTGGGTTTAGATTTTGGTTGGTTTTAGTGAAAATGTATTTGTGGTTGATGGGGGTTATTTGATTTTATGGTTTTGAGTAAAAAGGATCTTAGGAAAATGTTTCCCAATCTTTATCGTGAACTAGAAGAGGGAGAAAATAGTGTTACTATTGATGAAGTGCAAGCAGATGTATCAGAAACCAAAAAAGATGATGCGTCGGGCGCGTTTTTAAATGAATCGGGGGTACAGTGTGCTAGGGGGCCTGATAGGTTGCGTAATTTTAGTCCTCAGGCAGTGGATTTTTTGCGGCGGTGTGATACTTTGGCGCAGGCAGAGGAGATCATTGCGTTTTTACAAAAGAGAAAGGAGATTACTGAGGAATATGCGGGGGAACTTTTGGGGCAGCTTAGGGAGAAAGGGGTGCGGAGTTTTGGGCCTAAAAAAGAAGAGGACTATTACTTCCATGAGGGGGGTATCTATTAGGTAGGATTTTGGTTTGTTGGGTAGGAGAAAGTGTTTGTTTGGATTTATTTTTTGTTGTAGTTAGGTTGGTCTTTTGGTTTGGTTGTTGGTTGTTGGTTGTTTAGAGGTTATGGTTGCTATGTTTGTTGGTTTGTAGGTGAGTTGTTTGGTTCTTTGTCAAATTATGGGGGTCAAAAGTTTCACTACGAGGGTGGTTGTTGGGGCATAAGGGAGAATAGCAAGTTTAGAGAAGAAATGAATGTACCCGTCTAAATAGCAAGGAGCGGGGGAGACTGTCTAAAAACTAGAATTTTTTGTGTTTTTGATGGAAATGGTCGGAGAAAAACCGTTCTTTTGTTATTTTTCAAGGGTTTTTGTTAGTTTTCGGACAGTCTGGGGGGTTTTGGGTGTGTTGGTTTGGGTTTGTTTGCTGTCAGGTAGTTGTAGTTGGTAGTTGTGGATGGGGGAGACTGTCTAAAAACTAGAATTTTTTGTGTTTTTGGTGTAAACGAACGGAGAAAAACCGTTCTTTTCTTGTTTTCTGGGATTTTTGCTATTTTTCGGATAGTCTGGGGGGTTTGTGGAAAATTAAATGGTGGTGATTTGTTGTATATTGTTGAGTTGGGAGTTATTTGTAGGTTGTTTCATTTTATAAATTCCGTGAATTGGGGGGTAGTGTGTTATTGGTGGTTTTATTATTTATAGTGTGTTGTGGTTTGTCAATATGTTATGGGACAAGGAGGTTATTTAGTTAAGTTTTTGAGGTATTTTAATATGAGTTGGGGTTGGTCAAAAGCGGTTTCCAGAGCTTTTCTTGGATTTTTGATATGGTTTAGAAGGGAGAGTTTTTTATATCGGGCCAGCGCCTCAGCTGCTATCATTTTAACGTCCACAGGAGTAAATTCGGGAGTGGTAATAAGGGGCATCCCACTGGGTTGACGGGCCTGTGCATAGGCATCCCAGGACAAAGCGGCATTAATATAACCCTTAGCTTGACAGTCCTCATAGAGACGAGTCCCAAAAGAGGGGGTTGCTATAAACAAATGCATCCCAACATCATATTTCTGTTTTAATTCAAGTGCAAAATCAACCGTGCGTTGCATATTTGCCTTTGTTTCTCCGGGAAACCCAATAATGTAGAAAGCCCCGGTTTTCAATCCGATTGCTTTAGCATTTTTGGCAAATTCAATCACCCGATTAAGATCAAGACTTTTACAAATCACATTATCAAGAATTTTCTGATCCCCTGATTCCACCCCAACAAAAATGCTCTTAGCCCCTGAGCGCTTCATCTTTTTGAGCAGGGCCAAGTTGAGACAATCCGCTCGAACCCCATTTGGAGTTTCCCAGCCTATGGGAATTTTTCGCTCAATTAAACCCTCACAAATAGCTTCAAAGCGTTTGAGATCAAAGGTAAGGTTGTCGTCTTCAAAAAAAATGTTTTTCACACCATACTTGTCCACAACATATTGTATGTGAGTTAAAACATAATCTGTGGAATGCGCCCGAAAACTCTTTCCCATATGGAGATGGACCGCACAAAAACAACAGTTAAACATACACCCCCGACTAGTCACCATGGATATGGCTCGATTTTGAAAACTTCGATACCCAATGAGGTGGGGGTTTAGATACTGTTCCATATCAACTAAATCATAGGCCGGATAGGGCAGCTCATCAAGATTAGCTATAAAAGGACGCAACGGAGTCACAATAACATTGTCATTTTGGCGGTAAGCAATCCCTTTGATTTCGCCAAACGATTTTTTATGCTCATAGCAGTGAACAATTTCGCGCATCGCAGACTCGCCTTCTCCACAAACAACTATGTCAACAGTTAGGGTTTCTTTGAGAAATTCTTTGGGCACCAAAGATACATGAGGCCCCCCGACAACTGTCAAGATGGTCGGATCAGCTTCTTTGACGACCTGGCTGGTTTTGATGGCATTACCTATCTGACTAGTGAATGGTCCAGCGATGCCAACAATATCGGGTTTGCGTGTTTGGATTTCTTTTCTGATTTGTGTAAATGATAAGCCAACAGTAGCTGTTTCACCGGTATGTTTAAAGGCCTCGCCCATAAAAAAGGCATCCAAGATCTCCACTTGATAACCAGCTTTTTGAAGTACTGAGGCTATATACATCAAGCCTATGGGTAAATTACCTGCCGGTAGCTCTGAACCCGGATAAAAGGTCTGGGGAGGATTAATCAGGAGAATTTTCATCGTATGCCCATGTCTATAGTTACCCGCCCAAATATAAGTTAACTCATATTGCGTCCTTTTCAGACAAGACAGATTAGCCGTTTTTTGTGTAAAATAGTTTCGTTAAGTCGCAGTATGTTATTGCCAGGCGACAACAACATATATTTATGAGCGGTTATTCGGCTCTATTCTTGTTTACTTTTCCGTAGTATATTAGGAGGTGAATTTTTGAGTACACGAACTGAAGAAACAAAAAAAGGTAAAATGACTGTGGCAGAAGCCGGCAGGAAAGGCGGACAAAAAACAGCTTCAACTCATGGACGAGAATTCTACGAGGAAATCGGACGCAAAGGCGGAGAAAAAGTTTCAGCTGAACGAGGACCCGAATTCTACAGTGAAATCGGCAGTAAAGGCGGATCTGAGCGAGCTAAACAGCATGAAGGCACAAAAGAGGCAGAAGGCAAAACCAGTCTCGAAGAAGCAGGGCACCGCGGCGGACAACGAGTTAGGCGCCTAATTCAAGCCGGAAAGGAACATGAAACGCGATGATCAGAGTCGTAACATTTGTTCCTCTACCTTAACTTTTAATCTTTGAGATGGAGGTGAATTTTTGGACGAAAAAAAAGGAAGAATGACTGTAGAAGAGGCGGGTCGTAGAGGTGGATTAAAAACAGCTTCGACCCATGGAGAAGAATTTTACAGTGAAATTGGACGCAAAGGCGGAAAAATTGGAGGACCAAAAGGAGGACAGCGTGTCCGCAAACTCATCCAAGAAGGAAAAAAACATGAACCACGATAGTTTTCAAGGTTTAGTTTGTTTTTATTTTTGTCTATCGTAAACATTTGAATCTAATAGTTACTGTTGCTGTACATGAATAGCCACATACGTTTAAGAATAATGTTTGAAGCTATACAACTGGAAAAAGAGCAAAGCGACGGTCTAACTTTTTTTGGAGGTGAAATGATTGAACGATGACAAAAGGCGAGGTAAGATGACTGTGGCAGAAGCAGGCCGCCTTGGAGGAGAAAAAACCGCTACAACTCATGGACCCGAATTCTACAGTGAAATCGGCAGTAAGGGAGGTAACAGGAGAGCACTCCAACATGAAGGCACTCGTGCAGCTGAGGGCAAAACTAGCCTTGAGGAAGCAGGGCACCGCGGCGGACAACGAGTTAAGAGACTGATTCAAGAAGGCAAGCACTATGAGGACGAATAACTGGGGCTCTTTTGAAAAATAGTCAACTGATAGAGTTTTAAGAGGAGGTGAGGTGTTGGTTGATTGTCAAAAGAAGGGGACGATGAGTGTTGAAGAAGCTGGGCGCTTAGGTGGACAAAAAGGCGGACGGAGGACAGCAGAAACTCATGGTAGAGAATTCTATGAGACGATAGGACATAAAGGTGGGCAAAAAGTTCGAAGGCTTGTCCAGCAAGGAAAGACATACGAAGATAGATAATTTTTTTACAGGTTAATCATAGGAGGTGAATGTTTGTCTGATAAAAGAAAAGGTAAAATGACTGTGGCAGAAGCAGGCCGCCTTGGAGGAGAAAAAACCGCTACAACTCATGGACCCGAATTCTACAGTGAAATCGGGCATAAAGGAGGTCAAAAAGTAAAGAAGCTCATCGCAGAAGGCAAACAATACGAATAAGAATAATCGATGAGTAGGTTCTTTTTTTATTTTTTAGCACTAAAATTTGGAGGTGGAAGCAATGAGTGGACAAATCATAGATACCCGCCGTAAAGGAATTGGTCAAGGTCGAGGTTCAAGGAAGCAGTATACAAACAGAGCCGGAAGATCAGGTCATGTCAGTCCAGCGATTGTTGTAAAATATCTCAAGGGTATGGGTTATCCGGTAAATAAAAAGACCATGATAAGCAGTGCCCAAAGCAAAGATGCGACTGAGGATGTTATAGATTTGATCTCTAAACTGCCCGATAAAACATACAATTCACCCATTGACATAACAAAAGAAATAGGTAAAATAGAATAGCATTGTCCGTTAGTTCAAATCAGCTTAAAATTTTACAGGGAAAATTTGTGTGAACCAATGACACAAACATTAGAGAAACATCATGAGAACCCCTACGCGGATAATAGCACTATGATAGGGGTTTGTTATTTTAGGCGTTAGGTTCTTGATGTTTGGTATTTGTTTGCGGCTCTTTGGAGTCTACAGTTGAGTTGTTAGTAGAGAATTTTGTGGGAGGTGATTTTTTGGTAGATGAAAAGAAAAAAAAGATGACCCGGCAGGAAGCGGGTAAAAAAGGCGGTGAAAAGGTTGCTCGAGAAAGGGGAACCGAATTTTATCGCGAGATAGGCCGTATAGGTGGAGAAAAAGTGGCCGCCCAACGCGGGACAGAATATTATAAAAAAATTGGTAAAAAAGGCGGCGAGAAACGTAAAAAAAGTCTTGAAAAACGCAAAACATAACCCATGTATTTAACAACCCGAATTGTTGCCTGTCCCGAGATTGTGCGACATAGGTCAGGAGCATGTTTAGGTGGTGCTTTTATGTAAGTCAACAAAGTAGAGGTAATCATCAAAATTTAGTATTGTGATAAGAGTTGAAAACAAGGTCAGTAGTGGATCCTTTGTCAGTTGCACCGTTGTTGTTTGGTAGGTTTGTGAGTGCAACTCTATGTTAGACAGTGTTTGTTTGGTAGTTCAGCTGGTTGGCGCACAGCAATAGTTTAAATGCAGTATTTATGTGGGCAGAACGGCTGTTTTGGGTTTTGTGTAAGAGAATTTATTTTGACATGTTTAGCGTATTGAAAATGTGTCTGTATTTTCGTGTCTTTAGTGGCATGAGGTCATTTTGTTCAATGGACCTTGTAGTGTATGTTATGTGTTGTGTTCATGTGACTAATGCAATCTTATTTTGTGTCATGTTCTATGAACAAGACAATGAGAATACAGAATAGAGAATGTTTATTGTGTGTTAGCTGAATTGGTTTTGCTTTTTGCTTTTATAATTTGTTTAACGTCTTTTTTATAGAATTCGACAATTTCAAATCCGTTGCCTGTTACCAGTCGTTTTAATTTTGTATGGTTAAATATTTTATTATCTCCGGCCTCTACTATGGGAGAAACGATCCAATCGATTAATTGTCGCAATCCCCACGGATACCAGGGTTCACCTATGATTAAAATGCCGTCTTGTTTTAACACCCGTCGGGCTTCTTTTACAAAGTTATCGGCGTTATTTAAATGATGAAGAACGCAACAGATGATCAGCATATCAAAGCTGTGGTTGGCAAAGTTTAATTTTTCACCACTTGAGATTTCAAAAGTAATATTTGGGTAGCGTTGTTGGCATGTCGCAATCATGTTGGGTGATATGTCAATGCCATATGCTTGGATTTTAGCTCTGCGGCTGATTTCGTAAATGAGGCGGCCGTTTCCGCATCCTACGTCAAGAACCTTGTCACCCTCTGCTACGGTGCACAATTTGAGTACTTCAGGTTTGAATTTTGCGGTAAATTTGCCCTCAGATGTTTGATCGTATGTGGCAGCAATTGTGTTGTATTTTTTGATGGAGTATTTTTCGTTTTTATTCATATGGTGACCTGTTTCTTTTTGTCTCTGCCTATTAGATAAAGGACATATATTCAAAAATTGTTGTTGGCACGCTGGCAAACAGGGCCTGTTAATAGTGTCTGCTTGATGTGAAGCAACAAAATAAAGGCCTGCTTTTGTTGTGAACTATGACTGCTAAGGGGCGGGCTTGAAAAAGTGACGGGGAATAATTATTTGGAACCTCAATTAGAAATAGCTTGATAGTTTGTGAGCAAGCAGACGACAAAAAATAGAGGCATGTAATTGATAATAAAAAACAACGCATAGGCTCTCAAAAATCTCTGTGAACAAAGCCGTCTCTACTAAGACGGAGCCAAAAATATCGACATTTCAGTTAGCAACAGATATATTTGTACAAAATATCCGGCAAGATTTGAGAGGTTATATAGCCCAAGTTTATCGTTTTTAGACACTAATTGATTTAAAAAACTCTTTTTGGGTCATTTTGCGAGTTAAATATTTTGCGCGAGAAATTTATGCAAATATTGACCTATAGACACATGAGTGAAAAAGTTAAAAGTCATTAAAGGTTTAAACGCAAAAAAGAACTCCAATCAGTGTAAAAATTTTATGTTGTGCCTAAAGCCGGGAACTCGATATAGACAAGCACTGTTTCCCACCTAACTGACCCTAAAATGCAGGAACTGTATAAAAATAACTTGTAATAATAGTCGGGAATTACATGTATTTTCAGCAAAAATAATTACACACTATTTTTGCACAGCCCATTAGGTACTGTTTGCGTGCATGACTTGGTGTGAGCCGCTCCAGGTTTCGCCAATTATCTGCTGAAGTGTTTTTAAGACACAGGCCAACTGTACCCCTTTATGGGTTAGATCGTAGGCTTTGGGAGTTTTTCTTACAAAAATCAGTTTTTTCCCTTTTAAACCACGCAGATATTTGTAGATAAGCCGCATAGATAGACCTGTTTCTTTGGCGAGTTTACCTGCAGAAATACCCTCAGCAGGCAAAGTGTCATAGACTTTGCGTTCAGTAATACTAAAGGTTTCTTTGTTTGGGTCACGTTTAGATTTGAAGAAAAAGATATAGTCCCGTTCTTCAGGCGTTACTATTAAATCCACGGCACGAAGACGTTTTAGGATACGGGAAGCAATTTTTGGGGCGAGCAGAGTTTCTATGTCTTCTAGGGTTTTGGGTCCGCTAAGCAGTTCGGGTAGAAGCATTTCTTCGTAGCATTCTGAATGTGGGGGTAAAACAGAGGCAAATTCGGGGAAACTGCATATAGTTTCTGTTAACCGGCCGCCGAAGTGAGTTGCATAGTATTCTTCGCGGGATTTGTTTGCTAGGCCAACGGCCATTAGGGGTTGGAGGTATTCTGCATTTATGGTGTCTTGGCTGTGGGCGTGTCCAGCTTTTTTGAGTTCTTGTTGGAGTTGGTTGAGGGAGAACTTGTTGTTGGTTATGGCAGATAGTATGTGGAGGCGGGTTTCGTTTTTTAGAACGTTGAAGAGTTCTTTGGTATAGTTGGGTTGGTCCATGGCTATTCGGAGGTTGTAGAGTTCGTTTTTTAGTTTGTAGGTTTGGCAGTGGTTTATGCATTCAAGGGGTGAGGTTGGGGTACAGAGGTGACATTGGGTATCAAGAGATTCTAGCATGGTTGTGAGGTTTTGTTTTGCGTTGTTGGGGAGGGTTTGTTGGAGGACGTTTCCCATTTTGTTTGTTCGCCTTTCTGACGTATGTCATGTGGATAGAGGGAAATGTAAGGTGGTATGAATTGTTGATAGCCCGTTTTGACATGCGTCAGGTGTTATGACAGGCGTCATACTTAAATAATTTACTCTTAAAAATAAAATATATTCGGGTGTAAACTTGATATTACCCTGTGAAATTGGAGTTAAAACAGTACTGCCAGCAGTTAAGGCTATAATGGCACGAACCATCATGGAAAAGCACGGCTATAACGAAAAACAAACTGCCGCGCTTCTTGGATTGTCCCAATCGGCCATAAGCCGCTACGTAGGCAGAGAAAGAGGCACAAACCTCATAACCATTGAGAATTCTCCTGAAATTCTAACCCTCATTGAGCAGATGATTCAAGCATTAATAGCTGACCCACAAAATAAAATCAAGGTTCTAACACTCTTTTGCCAAATCTGCACTACCACCCGAGAAAAGGGGTTAATGTGTCCCAAATGCGAAAAACATGTACCTAAAACCTGGACTGAAAAATGTTTCTTCTGCCGCTAGCACATCAATGAATTAAATTACCACCAACACAAATCAGAACAAAAATATACAACAAAACCACAAATCCACTGTCACAATATTTAAATAAAAAAGAAGTTAGGTTTTTTGGATTTCTTCTAGTTCCTTTTTGAGGCTTTCAGCCTTATCGGTTTTTTCCCAGGGCAACTCATCACGTCCAAAGTGACCAAACGCCGCAGTTTGCTTATATATAGGCCTTAGCAGATCAAGCTGGTCAATGATGGCTTTGGGACGCATGTCAAAGTATTTTCTAACAAGCTCAAGAATTTGTTCATCGGCTAGTTTGCCAGTTTCATAGGTATTAATAAGCACCGATATGGGTTGGGCAACACCAATGGCATAGCTGATTTGGACTTCACATTGGTCAGCTAATCCAGAAGCCACAACGTTTTTGGCGATGTAGCGGGCCATATAACAGCCGCTTCTATCGACCTTGGAAGGGTCTTTGCCGCTAAAACAGCCGCCGCCGTGACTTCCAACACCCCCATAAGTGTCAACAATGATTTTTCTGCCCGTTAAACCCGAATCTGCAAGGGTTCCACCAATGACAAATCGGCCGGTGCCATTTATGATATATTTGATATCTTCAGAGAGCAAAGTACTTGGGATAACATATTTTATAACCTGCTCGATAATCTGTTTTTTGAGAACCGCATCTTCGATTGACCCATTGTTCTGAGCCGCTATGACAACGGTTTTAACGCATTGAGGTTTGCCATTTTCATATTCAACAGTGACCTGAGATTTGCAGTCTGGACGCAAATAGGGCATGGTACCATTTTTACGTACTTCCGCAAGGCGTTTTACAAGTTTGTGGGCAAGCAAAATAGGTAAAGGCATAAGTTCACTAGTTTCATTACTAGCGTAGCCAAAAACCATACCTTGATCTCCTGCACCCTGTTCGTGGTCCCCGGATTCGTCAATACCCATGGCAATATCAGGGCTCTGGGCAGTCAAAGAAACCAAAATGCCACAGGTTTCCCAGTCCAGGCCATCTTTGGCGTTGTCAAACCCTATTTCTTTTAGGGTACTGCGAACGATTTTAGGAATATCTACATAGGCACGTGTGGTGATTTGACCAGTGATTATAACGGTGCCCTGCATAACAAGGGTTTCACAATCTACACGAGCAATGGGATCTTGGATAAAAATGGCATCTAGAACGCTGTCAGAGATTTGGTCTGCAACTTTATCTGGATGACCTTCGCCTACCGATTCAGAGGTGAACAAGTATTTTCCGTTTCGTTTCATGGGGGTTTCTTCCATTAAACAATTATGAGCGGTATTTTACCCGCCGGTTTTCTTATATGCCTTTCTGTTTAGGAACATTTTTGAAACCCCCCACAAACACAGTTACCCACAGACAACACAAAATATGGGAACACAAAACAATTTCGCAAAAAACCAACATTAAACTTGGTAACATTAACTAAAAATAAAACCAAAATAAAACAAGACTATAGAACCAAAACACCCAAACTATTGTCCCTATCTGATTCTTCGACACAAACATGAATGGAATTAACCAGTCCTAAACAGTTGCTCTTACACTGCACGCAACACATCACAGCATCAATATAAATCCACGTGAATCAGTAAACATCCAACCAGATTATCATTGAGCATGCGGGCAAGTCCATTCAAGATTAACCATTTACCCACTTGGAATCTCATGAACCCTATTACCTACTCACCAAGAACCCAAAGACTACACCAAATCTTTAGCTTACAAAAGACTTACTCACATTTGGCAGTTTGGAAAAAAATACTTTGAATTATTTATATTGCAGGTTGTTGCGAGTTTTTGGTTATTTTTACAATGTTGTCTTATTTTCCAAATATTTTTAGGGGACAATTTAATTTTGACTATTTTAGGTCAAACTACCAAAAGTTATTACTTTGTCAAACAAAAAATTATTCAACCCACCGCATACACAATCCCGCAAGCCCAAATATTTGCCTTACACAACAGCCAACAAAGAACACTTACGACACAACTTTTAGCGTAGCTACAAACACACCTCAGCATATTCATCATTTAAGTGCCTTACAAAAAACAGAAATAATCTCGCCACCACTCTATCGATTCTGCATATTACTTAGCACACTACATTAAACCTCCACAGATAAATACTGCCACACACCACAGCCAACATTTACTCAAAAACTTCCCCACCAACCAGCCACCAAAAACCAACCACTAACAACCCAAACAACACACCAAAAAATACAACAACCCAAAAAACTAAACCACCTCACCCGCACACAGATAAATTATAAGTACCCAACCAACACTAATATGTATAGACAACAATATGGCAACCACACTAAAACAATTCATGCAACAAATAGCAGAGAAAAAAGCACCCGGACCCTCCACCTCCTTTACTGTTTTCCACCTCTACTACACCATAGAATTATTAGCTAAACACCCCCAAGGCAGAAACAAACTAGCAGAAAAACTCCACGTCGGCGACGGCGCAGTCCGCACCATCATCAGCCGACTCCGAAACACAAACCTAATTGAAACCTCCAAAAACGGCGCAAACCTGACACCCAAAGGCAAAGAAATCTGGCAACAATTCGAAGACCTTTTCCCCAAACAAACAGACCTCCCCCAATCAGAACTAACCCCCGCAGAATTTAACCACACCTACCTAGTAAAAAACAAAGGAGAAAAAGTAAGCTCAGGCATCGACCAACGAGACGCAGCTATTATCGCAGGAGCCCGCCAAGCCCTTGTCATCGTATATAGAGATAACCATCTCTTGATTAAATCCGTGAGCAACAACATAGAAACCCAATTCCCAAACGCCGCAAAACAACTCTTAGAACAATTAACCCCGCAAGACAACGATGTAATTATTGTTGCAGGTGCCGAGTCATCCCTAAAAGCTAAACGTGGCGCATTTGCTGCCGCTTGGTCACTTATCAGCAATGGTTAAGTGGTGTATTTTTCACCTTCATTTAAAATACGTTCTAAAATCGTATTGATATTAACCATCCCCTCATTGGTTTTTGACGAAACCGGAGAGAGGAGAAATTTTAATCCCAGCCGATTAATAGCTTGCATCATATTACGGCTAAAGAGACGCTTTGTTCCATCTAGTTTGGCTTCTATGGCATCTTCTAGTGCACGGGGATTAGCTGACCAGGAGGCAATGGCTTGGGTATCTTTTGGGGGAAGCAAATCGGTTTTTGAGAGCACATGGAATTGGGGCTGAAAGAAGCGGTTGTAGACTGCCGCAGAGAGAAACATGTTAGAGACATAGTTTAGGGGGTTGATGCTAAAAACAGCGTCAAAGAGATAGAGAAGAGCTTTGGGTTCTTTGGTTAATTCGTTAACGATATAGGGTCCGCTTGCACGAAAGGCAAAGAGTTCCATCTGTCCAGGTGTATCTACCAAGACAATGTCGGCGTGTGCTTCGTCGATGTCGCGGGTTAGGTTTTCGATTTCATCAGCGATTAAATCAGCCGCCATGATAAGTGCTCCATTGGGTCCTAGACCATATTTTTCCATCAGGTCACCAACATCGACATAGTTGCGTACATCAACATCGGGTTGGTAGGGTAGTTTGAGTGCACCAGGGTCAAGATTAACAACTGCGACATCTTGTTTGCTTATCTTTAACCATTCTGCAAAGGCAGCAGTAAAAAGAGATTTGCCTGAACCGGCGGTTCCGATGATAAATACTAAGGGCATATGTATCTCCCTTATTGTGACATACAATTTGGGTAAAGAAGGTTTCTATACAGCCCCAACAACCGCCAGCTTAGCACACAAACACAGCAATACTTTCTACAATCAGGTTAGCAGATTCACATAAACTATTGCTCATCCAACACCAAACAACAGGATGTACTTTAGGTCAAGCCAAACACTAAGGATTAAAGTTTATTTTATTTTCATTGTCAACAAAAATTAAAAGTTCGGTGTAAAGTTTAATATTGACAAGGTTATGTAAAATTTTTATCGGAGCAAAATAATATGAATCCACGAAAAATCATAATCATAGGTGCCGCTGGACGAGATTTTCACAATTTTAACACCGTTTTTAGAGATAACCCCGCTTATAAAGTGGTGGCATTCACTGCTGCACAAATTCCAGATATAGCTAACCGGAAATATCCCCCAGAACTTGCTGGAGACCTCTACCCCCAAGGCATCCCCATCTACCCCCAAGACGACCTACAAACGCTCATCAAAGAATATGAAATTGATGAATGTATTTTTGCATACAGCGACATACCCTACATTAAAGTCATGAACCTCAGTGCACAAGTAAACGCCGCAGGTGCAGATTTTACTCTGCTGGGCTGTAAAAACACCATGCTAAAAAGCATCAAACCTGTCATTGCAGTTGGTGCGGTTCGCACAGGCTGTGGTAAAAGCCAAACCTCACGGCGCGTCGCAGAAATACTAATGGCCCGCGGTCTAAAAGTAATTGCAATCCGTCACCCTATGCCCTATGGCGACTTGGTCGCACAAAAAGTACAACGCTTCGCCACCATAGAGGACCTAAAAAAACACCAATGTACCATCGAAGAAATGGAAGAATATGAACCCCACATTACCCGAGGCAACGTAATTTATGCAGGAGTAGATTACAAAGCAATTCTCCGCGCTGCAGAAAATGACCCAAATGGTTGTGACATCATCTTGTGGGACGGGGGCAACAATGACTTCCCCTTCTATCAACCAGATCTCATGATAACAGTAGTAGACCCCCTGCGTCCAGGACATGAGCTTGCCTACTATCCGGGCGAAGTAACCCTGCGCATAGCCGATGTGGTGGTGATTAACAAAATTGACAGCGCCAACTTTGACAACATATTAACTGTTCGAAACAATATCGAACACACAAACCCCAAGGCCACAGTAATAGATGCTGCATCCACCATCAGTGTAGACAAACCAGAAATTATTAAAAACAAAAAAGTATTAGTCATCGAAGACGGCCCCACTCTGACTCATGGTGAAATGAAAATTGGAGCGGGTATTGTGGCGGCTCGTCGTTTTGGTGCAGCAGAAATTGTTGATCCGCGCCCCTATGCAGTTGGGAAGCTAGCCGAAACCTACCGTATTTATCCAAATATTGGAGAGTTATTACCGGCTATGGGTTATGGTGAGCAGCAAATGCAAGATCTATCCGCCACTATTGAACAGACGCCCTGTGATTCAGTTATCATTGCTACACCAATTGATTTGGGCAGAGTTATTCAGATTAACAAGCCAAATACGCGCGTGCAATATAACCTACAAGAAATCGGCCGCCCTACTATGGAAGACGTTTTGGAGTCGTTTATTCAGAAAGTAAAAAAATAAAGCAGCGGCATATTGCCGCTTCTAAATTTTTATGACTTCGTTTCGTTATTCTATAATTGAGTGTGTTGTGTTGGCGGGGTTTGTTTTGACGATTTTTGGGATATGGACGGTGGGTTTGGTTTAGGGTTGTTTTGTGGATGGTTTCACAGTTTGAGTGTTGACTATATTGGTCTGCGCGGTTTGTTATTTTAGGCGGGTTGTGTCTGAACGCACGTTAAACACATACAACCTGAATTCCCGAAAAATTTATACCTACAATATGTATTTGGTTTAAAATATCGTTAAAAAGTAATAAGGCGCTTAAAATGGCTAAAAATGCTGTGAGCAAACAATTTGTGTAGGTATAATTTTTATACCTGCAACGAATAATGTTTTTGCCCATTTTAAACATCTTTTTGCAATTTAACAGTATTTTAAGCCGAACGTAAACTACAGGTATAAAAAACTCGGGAATTTAGGATACAACGCAACACAACAATCAAAAGACAATCCGCCTGTTGTTATTCTTTCTCAATAATCCGCCGCATCAAAAAACAAAGCATAGTTAAAACAATATCATCACACACATGTTTTAATGGAGAGCCAATATTTTATTGGGAGGATTGATTGCATTTGTTATAGAAAGGATGTAAGTTGTTGTGATAACGGGATTGATTTGGTATATGAAAATTGTAAACACTAGATTTATTGGCGTATAAAATTTGCAAGGTACATAAAATAAGGGTGTATAAAATTTGCAGAATTTTTGACAAGCTATTTTAGTTGCAGATAATGTTGTAAAAAGGATTATAAAAGTGATTTGACTCTTTATACAGATAATCATAAAATCCCAAAATACAAAAACCCACACTGCATAAAAGCAGATTCAACCACAACAAACACACTACAAACATCAATCACAAAAACCACAAACAAAACACACCCACACCCTCGCACCCGCATCAGTGGACTATCCACAAACGTCATTGGACGCATACTAAAAGTCCAACCCCCACCACACAGTACTGGGTAAAAAACTTCCCTTAAAACCTATCAAAAACCCACCCAGGCGAAATCAAATTAAACTATATGAGATGGGACACTTTTACAATCAAAAACAAAGTCTAGGTCTGGAAGGCGTACTGTCGAACTATCGGAGAAGGGGTTAGTTGGAAATGCGAAAACCCAAGCGCCCAAACACTAAAGCAGATGCTTGATAGGCTACAGGCTTGGATATCAAGCTTGCTTTGCAGATAACTGGGAGACATATGTAGAGGTGATTTTATCTGTGCTGCTGGTTCAAACGAAGATCCAGACGCATATAGTGTGGAGCGGAATAATTTTGAGTAGCAACTTGGTGTGTGTGGTTTTGTTGGAAGACCTGTATGGTTTGGGAGTTTGCTATGATTGTTTGTCGGTTTTTGTTTGCTTGTTTTCATGTTAATGGTGGTGTGAGGAAATCTGGAACCTTGAGTTAGGCCTTTTTGAAACATTTCCCTAATTTTTTGGATGTTGGGCGACAATTTAATCTTCAGCTCAAGTTAAACTACCAAACAGGTATTAAAAACTACGGAAACCCGCAATAAGTTAAAAATAAAAAGTACATACTGACATTCGGCAGTTTGGGAAAAAAATACCTGAATTATTTATATTACAGGTTGTTGCGTGTTTTTGGTTATTTTTACAATATTTTTCTTATTTTTCAAATATTTTTTGAGCATGATTTAATTTTTGGCCGTGTTGTGTCAAATTGCCGAATGTAAGTACATACATCACCAAGGATGTTTTTTAAGTTTTAGTTTATACGCTATAAAATTAGTAAGCAAGTGAATCGGCGGAGTCAACAGTAACACTATAACAATGACTGCCCAGCTTAGCCCGGGCCAACTAATTAGAGCCAAGGGCAAGGCAAACACTACTGCACCCACCACAAAGTCAATCTGATCCACAATTGGCAATAAACCACCAGGAGCAATATCTATGCGGCGTTTGATGAATGCCCCCGCCAGATCGCCCAATAATGCACCCAGAGGGATAAGAAAACTAAATAACAAAGGGTAATCTGTGAAGCCAAAAAGAAAACCTTCCACTACACCAACCAGAATGCCCACGGCCCAACCAAAGAAGAAACCCCGCCAGGTTTTGTTGTTGCCAAAAATGCGTTTGCCATCGAAGAAGGTTTTGCCAAAGTCCATTTTTGTGCCGCCGCCTACAAGGACAGGGGTAGCGTTTGCACAGTAGGCGGGAAAAATGAATGTTAGAGCAGCTATGATGAGCGGAACAATATCCATGGTGTTCAGCCACTTAGTGGAGTTTTGTATCTTTTATTCCGTTTCCTCCTATTTGTATGTAACATACAAAACTGTGGAGGAGTCCGGGTGCTTTTTCAACAGTTGCTTTGATTATTTGGGGTAATTCTGTGGGTTTTAGAAACAAAATGTTTTCAGCCCAGAATTGTAGAACCCGTGTTGCCACGGGGCGTATTTCTGAGGTTTCGTTGGTGATTATGTTTCGGACTTGACTGATCATGATTAGGGGAATTTTTTTGGTTTTTACGGTTTGGGCTAATACTGCGAGCTGACGGTTTAGTTCTCGGTTGGTGCCAAACGCTCGAGGGGATTCTGCGGCTTTGACACTGTAGAGATAAGTCAGGGTGTCTATGATCATTAAACCGACGCCTAAAGTGTAATTTTCTATGTGGTCGATTAAAGTAGTTTGCTCTCTGAAATCTTTGGGCTTCACTAAAACGATGCGTTCGGCGATGTCGTCGAATCTATAGCCAGAGAGTTGGGCAAGGCGTTGAGTTGAGAAGGTATTATCGCAATCTACATAGAGGACTTTATAGCCCTGTAAGGTACAGTTCACTGCTGCTTGCAGGGCAAGGGTAGATTTGCCGGTTTCGGGTTCACCGTAGATGAGGGTGATTGTTTGTGGGTTTATGCCTCCACCGATAGTTTTATCGATGCAGTCTATGCCGGTTGAAATTTGTACCATGGAATCACTTAAGGAGTATTAGTTTAATGATAGAATATTGTGTTTGCACTTAAACTTTTTTTATGCACTACTGTTTGTGCTATCACCTGTATACCAATGTTTTGCTTGTTTCTATACGAGTGCATCTAATCACGGCACGCGGGTTAAAATGTAACATATGGAGCAGTAAACTGTTTATTGATTATTAAATAAGTCAATTTATACTGTTTTTACGAATAAAACAAACTGTAATGGAGTCAAAATAGAGCATTGGCTGGTGTAATGCCACATTATTTGTAGCCAAACAATTAAAGAGAAGAAAAGAGATTTCTGCTTTTTGAGACCCGATGCGATACATCCCGGATTTTCGATATACCCAACTATGTTTCATATGTCAATATGCATTCATTAAAAGATGGAAATTACAAAATTAATTATTGTAAATTTTATTAAATGTATTTTTAAATGATTGATGATTAAACATACAGTTATGTGTCACACCACACAACTATAAAATTTCGTACTCGTTTTTTATGAATCAAAAACTAAATTTACTCGCATTTAAAATAGAAAAAATAACATAAAATAACAACATATGTGCAAAATAATCTTGATTGCTAAGCCCAACACATAAGCACGTGTTTCGGGAATGCAGGATACATACACACATAGCATGTTTCATCCCGTCAATCCACTCAACCCTCAATGTCATCAGGCCAAAAAAACGGCCTTTCGCTATTTTAGGTTAGTACCCCCCCCCCCACAACTTTACCCCAACCCCACAAAAACACAACCCACACAACACCCCCACCCCCCAGACTATCCGAAAATTAACACAAATCCCAGAAAACAAGAAAAGAACTGTTTTTCTCCACCCGTTTCCGCCAAAAACACAAAAAGTTCTAGTTTTCAGACAGTCTCCCCCACAAAAAACCAAGGAACACAAAACTCAACCCGCACCCTAAATCCACAATGACATAAATCACAAAAAAACAAAAAACAAACCCAACAACCCCACACCCACAAAACAACAAACAACACACACCCACAAACAACACACACACCACCACACCAAACACCCCACAACACAAACACACCAACACCTAAAAACTCATCACCCCTAAACCCCCAAACAACAACTCAATCAACCCCACCACATCACCAAACCCCCAAAAAACCACACTAAACAACCAATTACCAAAATAACCCAAAACACCACCCCATAACGATTAACAAACATATCAACAACCCTTACCACATACACATTTCCTGACCACCCACCAACCAAACAATCTATCAAACACACCCACAACATCACCTCTAACAACTAACAAATTTCCTGCACCATAACCTCCATCCGATACACCCACCCCATCTTAAAATACACCCAATTCACACACATCACACATTCCAATTGTTTTTCAGTTAAAAACTCACAATTTTTCACCCAAATAGTACTCTTCACAAAAACATATCCAACCACAATATCTACCCACAGAACCTAATTAACTACATCATCAAAATACTTGATAACACAAAATTTATCGATAACAAAACTACTGCTTACAAATTCATTAACTATACCACCTCCAAAAACTAAACTCATATCACTACAACATACGTAACATTTTCACCACACCCCCATACACCTCTAGATCTAGAACAAATTCCCCAACTGTTTTCGCATCTTTTCCTAAAGCCACATACATATTTTTTCTTATCTATAGCTACAAGTTTGTGACGTAGCGTGGCCTTTTTGCTTGTTTCATCAATACCCAAATTGGTCAAAGTGAAAAAATCTGCATTCTTTCTACATCTATTTGGCCTTTCGCCATTTTAGGTAGGTGCACTCATTCTTTCTTCTTTAAACTTATGTTCTCCCTTAATGCTCCATACAACATTATACCGCAACAAAACTTATTGACCCCCCCCCCACCTAATTTAACGAATAACCGCAGTTATTCTCTGCTGTTTCTTGTCTGTAGATATGTGGTAGATGTTGTGATAAAATCAAGATATGTTCCTGTTAGAAACGCGTAGATGTTTAGTGATTCTGGAACGTATCCTACGAGGCGTTTTATGGCTATGGGCTTTGTTGAACGTCAAACCCTAAATGTTTTACTACTCAACAGGTTCCCACTATAGTGTTTTTACAGCAAAATAACTCACATGTAGTGTTTGTTTTTATTTCCCTTATTTTACAGTCATATTTTTGCAGAAACCCATTATGCATAGCGGTTTGCGAGTGAAAAATAACGCTACATACCCAGCTGAGTAGTAACGAAAAATCATATATGCATCGAGACCCCGGCGAGACCATCGAATTAGTAGTCACCACCAATAGAAAAGTTATCACAGCAGAAACCTGTTACAACAGCCACATAATAGCTTTGAGCATACAAAAAATCCTTAAAAACATCGACTACTCCTTAACCGGTGTTACGATAAAAATTGGCAACGGGATCCCAGCGTTAGAGACCTACTTGAAGAACTCAATTATACCCTGCCAAACAGGTTGAGCTCAAAGTAGTAAATGAAGCCGGGACTAACCGCCCCCTAAAAAAGCACAACCAAAGCCAGAAGATAAAGCATATCTCTTCAGCTATACATATAGCTGGGCGATTAGGTAGTTCAGTACACAGGAGACCAATGATTGCAGCAAACCATACAACCCAATAAAACGCTCATAGTAGACGGACCAGCGTCAGTTCAATTGCTTACTGGAAAAGCTGAAGTATTTGGAAGCCCCTTCAAAGAACTCCAGCGCGTCATCGTCAGAGAAGGTAAACGTACACCTTTTTTTGTTTCTGAAACCGCAGTTTTTGAAGTGGTATTAGGTGCAGGCGCGACCACAAAAGAGATAATGGGCAATACAGTACCAGAATCATGGAATAAACCAGTCCAGGTTATTTTGGGTCTAGAGAAAAAACCGGTTGTGATCTTGGTTTTAGGCGCAGTTGATACAGGGAAAAGTAGTTTTTGTACCTACATATTAAACAAAATGGTTGAAGCCAAACGCAGAGTCGCAGTTCTTGACGGTGACTTGGGGCAATCTGATATTGGTCCCTGTGCAAGCGTCGGCTATGCTGTAACGGCTAAACCCATTGGGGAACTCTATGATTTACGGTACCAAAATGGTTATTTCATCGGTGCCACCTCACCATCTGTTGCAGTTGCCAAAACACTTGAAGGTTTAAAAACCATGATGGAGGAAACCATCGAGCGACACACAGATGCTATATTAATCAACACCGACGGTTTTGTGGTAGGCAATGATGCTATCCGCTACAAACTAAATTTGGTTAGAGAACTAAAACCCGATATAGTTGTTGGGGTACAAATTCAAAATGAACTAGAGGAATTAATGTCTTATCTGGGCGGCGGCGGAGTATTAACTGTTGGAGCATCTGAAGCATTAAATGTACGGAGCCGCGAAAAACGCAAAATTTTACGTGAAATGAGCTACGCTAAATATCTGCGCAACTCCAAACTCCAATGTTATCCTCTAAGCCAACTCACAGTTGAACCAAGAAACGCAGTACCTAAAACCCAAAAACCTGAAAAAGGCGTGCTAGTGGGCTTATATGGCAGAGGCAATAGATTTTTAGGTATTGGAATTTTGCGCGCCATCAATCCCACTAGGCGCACTCTAAAGGTTCAAACTGCAGTCATCACAAAACCCCACCGTCTTATCATTGGAAAAGTTTTTTTGAACCATAAACTTCAAGAAACCCAACAAGACTAACTACTAAAAAAGGTTCTAACTTCATCAGCTAACACACCTTGCTTATCAGGCAAACTTTTCATACCATTTGTTATCCAACTAGGTATGAAACTCTTGCAGTACGCAGAATCAAAACGGTAATCTAGAAAAACTATAGCACCTTTATCATCTAGTGTGCGGATAGGACGCCCTGCAGCCTGTGTGGCTTTTTTCATAGCCGGTAAGATGTAACCGTATTCCCGGCCTCTGCCTGGAAAACGGGTTTCATAATAGTCAATTTGGGCTCTAACTCGAGGTGTCGGCTCTGCGTATGGCACGCCCACAACAAGCACCGAATTCATTTGGTTCCCAGGAAAATCTACACCTTCCGAAGTTCGCCCCCCCTGTACGCCAAGAAAAACTGCCCCACCTTTATCCCCGCATGCCTTGAAATCCTGCACCAATTTTTCGTTAGCTTTAGAAGTCATACCACTTTGCTCATAGAACAATGGTTTGAGTAGCTGCTGTTCTAGGCCCTCTGAGAGTAGCGCGTTTAGAACTTGGAAGCTAGCGGCAAAAATTCCTGTGTTGGTGGGAGTGCTGTTAACGACTGCGTTTATGCAGCTAATCAGGGTCTGATACATTTTTGGGGTACGTTTTTCCATTGAAGTGGTAACGCCAAGACAAACTGCAGAGAAAACGTGTTCTTTTGGGAACGGGGAGGGAGCAATAAACTGGACGGTGTTTTGAGGCATTTTAGTTATGCGTGCATAGGCTTCCAAGGGCTGGAGAGTACCAGACATGACCACATTAGCATAGGTGGCAGAAAATACGGGTTCGGTTATTTTTGAGGGATCTAATGCGACAATCTCGAGTTTAGCAGTTTTGTTACCTTCCTTTGTGAAGTACCGACTTGCTACGTTGATGTAGGAGCTGTCTTCGATTGTTTCGATCCACTTTTGTAGGTATTCACCCATAGAATTAACATAGGAACGAGGGTTCTTGCCCTCAGCGAGCATTGCTTTTCTTATTGCTAACCCGGCTTCGTGGATGTGTTCAAAGAAGTCTTTTGGTTTTTGAATACCGCTTTTTTCAATTATGTTTTTTATGTGACTTGTTTGGATGATTTCTTCCTTGTGGATTTTGTCGGTTAGGGTTTCTATTTCGTTACGGAAATAATGGATGAATTGTTCGATATCGCGATAATTGTATTTTTCTGCTTCTATCTCTGCAGTTTTCATGACAAATGAGGTTAATTGACTGCTTGAGATGTCTATGGCGGTTTCGGGGAGGTTATGTGCTTCATCCACAACTAGGATAATTTTAGAAAGTTCAGTTTCTAGGTTTTTGAGAAATGCTGTTCGAATCATAGGATCAAACACATAGAGGTAACTCAGTGCAATGACCTGTGCCTCAGTGATTGCTCCTTTCACCAGTTCGTAGGCGCAGAGTTGCTTTTTTTTGCAGGACCGCAGAATTTCAGACCCCATATAGGGACGCCTAGCAACCTCTTGTTGCATCTGGGTGTATTCCCAGGAACGGTTCTGTACATTGGTATAATATGGACATCGGCCTTTGGCTTTGAGCATTTCGCAAACTTCCATAAGGGAGCGAGAGTCAGAGGAACCTTTGGAGGCAAATACATTGAGGCACATTTCGTTACGGCCTCGAATAGATATTCCCGTGATAGGATGCTGTTTATAAATGGCACGTAGTTCTTCGATAACGCGGTCATGTTGGCGGTGGGTTCTGGCGACATAGAGGATTTTGAGGTTTTTTTTCATTGCCACAGGGAGCACTGCAGAGAGTGCTGAGATTGTTTTGCCCAGGCCATTGCTGCCCTCGATGAGTACACTTTGGTGGTTGTTGACGGCTTTGTTAACAGTAGTTATGAATTCGTCTTGATGTGGACGAGGGCGGCCATAGGGAAAGTATTCTTGAACTTCTGGGGGTAGTTGCATTAGTTTATTCTCCAGTTTGATGCGTAATAAGTGTTAAGATATTTTGTGCAAAGTGGATTATGGGTTTTACAGGTTTTTTGGCTATGTGCAATCAAGCGCAGGTTCACCAATGAATAATTTTGGGGTTTAATAAACGACTGGAGGCTTTGAGGGGTTGTTTTATAGCCATCATTTGTGACTGTTATTTTCAACTGTTCTGAGACCGGTTTAATGTGCTTGCTCACAGGTGTTGGAGGTTTGTTGGCAAAAAACAATAACGCCCCATCGGTTGCTTTTGGACCTACCCTTATCGATATAAGCGCTTGTCTTACTGCCGCTTGGGGTGAAAAGAGGATAGGTGGGGTACGGTCTAACTGGGTAAGAATTGTTTTGAGGGCTGTATAGATAGTTTTTGGTTTAGTTTGGTAGAGTTTGGCGATTTGTATACATTCACTTATCGCAGTAATTTTTGTGGTTGCAAGGATTTTGGGGGTTATTGGAAATTTGTCGAAGGGTCTTTTGAAGGCGTGTTGGGTATTGGTAGCAGGGGTGGTTTGCGAAATAATTGGGGTGACCAGGGTTTGATGTGGATTGGTGCTGTTTTTGACAGGTGGGATAGGTAAGGTATCTCTTAACATAGCTATAATTGTTATGGCATCTGTCTGTGTTAGCGTCTACTTCACCCTTTGCATAAAACAGTTGCAAATGTGTCTGCGAGCTTATAAATACCAATTGTGGAGATGTGATGTTTGGGCATCAAGAAACTGCTCTACCGCCATGAGAGCGAAATTAGCGGGATAAGGCTATCCAGAGATGATCTGAGCTGGGGCAGGGCAGTTCCTTGGTTGAATCTTGGTTTTTTATGAGTAGCCGCTTATGGGGATTTAATAAAAATTCGCCGATGACATCGGCATAGATATGTTGAGCTGCGAGGGCTTGGATTATTTTTGATACATTTTGGGGTTCTGCGGCGATAAGCAGAGCACCAGAACTAATTAATTGTAGCGGATCGATTTCGTAGTAGCGACAAATTTTTGCGGTTTCAGGCTCTACAGTTATTTTTTCCTCAAAAATCCGTACACCTAAACCAGCTGCATCTGCCATTTCATGTACACCGTTTAGAATACCGCCCTCTGTTGGATCATGCATCGCATGGACTCCGCCAGCATGATATGCTGTTAGAGCGTCTTTGACGATACTGATTTGATTATAAAAGGCGGCGGCGTCGTTGAGCATGGATTGGCTAAAAACGGTTTGGAGTTGTTGCTGGCGATCGGTAGCAAGAATTGCGGTGCCTTCGATCCCGGCGCTTTTAGTCATGATAAGCATGTCACCTGCTTTTGCCCCTGCGGCCGTCACATATTTTCCTTTTTCGGTTAGGCCTACAAGGCAACCAACTATGATAGGGTTTGTTATGCCAGGTGTAGTTTCGCAGTGACCGCCAACAATAGCTATGCCTAGGTCTTCTGCAGCACGATGCATTTGTTTGCTAATGGTTTCAACGATTTTACTATCGGTATTTTGGGGGAGCATAATACAGCTAAAGAAAAATGCAGGTTCGACACCAAAGGTTGCAACATCATTGGCATTGATGTTTATGGCCTCCCAGCCGATACGTTCTACTGCGCCTGTGATGGGATCCATAGATATTATGGCGTCTTTGGTGCCCATATCCAATACTGCGCCATCAACACCTGCAGTTGGGCCTAGTTTTATTTCGTTTCTTTTGGCGCCCAAGTTTTTGAAAACTATATTTTTTAAGATGTCGGGGGGGATTTTTCCGGGTTGGAGTTTCATAGGTATATCTTTGTCAAAGGTAGTTTTTAAACTGTGGGAAAAGCCGTTGTACTGTATGTGTGATTGGGATGGCTATTATTAGACCTATTACCATTTGGCCTATGTTTAGAGGTATTTCTAGGAGAGCATAGATTTCTGATCCGGGGATTAGTATGGCGAGCAGAGTTTCGTAGATGAAATAGCCGATAACCATTATGGAACCGCCTATTGTTATTGAGATGGTGGCTCGCAGGGTTGTGTTTTGGATGCGTCCAAGTTTGATGTTGAGAAATCCAACTATTGCGCCTTGGGTGCCTTTTATTATCAATGTTCCGGGGGCAAAGTGTGTAAAGCCCAAGTAAACATCTGAAAGAGCTGCGCCGATGCCTCCGGCGAATGCGCCAACAAAAGGACCAAAGAGCAAAGCGGTGACGTAGATAGCTACTTCGCCTATATTGAAGTAGCCTGATGTTGCGGGGATGGGTATGGGTGGGATTTGTGAGATTATGATGAATATGAGTGTTGTGAAGAGGGCTGTTGTGGTAATTATAGTAGTTGTTTTTGGGGTTGTTTTTGTATTCATTTGTTTCTTTCTCGAAGGTTGGGGGGGTTATCAATATTTTGGTAGTTAGGCATCTACAATAAACAGTTTTGGATGTATAAAAACAACATAGTTTTATCAACATTGGAATTTTTTAGCCGTGTATTTTTTGTTGTGTGAAATGTTGTTGTGTAGTTGTAATTCAGTTGTGCAGTTGTTTGTTAGTTATGATATGCAGGGTTTTTATGTGTTGCAAGTTTGGGTATGATTTAGTTTAGGGGTTTTTGAGTTGGGAGACTGTTTGAAAACTAGAATTTTTCGTGTTTTTGGAGGAAACGGGCGAAGAAAAGCGGTTTTTTCTTGTTTTCCGAGGTTTTTATTGTTTTTCGGACAGACTGTTTGGGTTTGTTATATAGCGGTTTGGTGGGAGGGTTTTCGTTTGATTGGTTTGTCAAACGGATAGGGTTAACAAGTGTGTTATGATATTGTTGTTTTGAACATACAGGAGAACATAAAAGTTTAAAGGTAAATGCGCCCGTCTAAAATAGAAGGGTCTTTGGTTTTTATTAGTGTATACTGAACTGTTTGGTTTATGTTCATGTTGTTTTATGAAATAGTTCTGTTTGTTAAGAGTTGTTAGTTGTTAAGGTATTTGTGTATGCGTCAGGTAAAAATAAAGGGTTGGTCTGGTGCCAAAGGCAGGTAGGTTAAATGTAGGAGTGAAATCGGTGTTAGACTGAACATCTACTTGTTTTTTCAATCAACAAACTTTTGAACTAATGTTTTAACAGTTATTATGAAGGGCGGACTGTTTGGGTATTTGGAGTATAGTTTTAACAAAAGTGCCTTGTCAATTTGTTTTGGCTAATTTTTAGTTTTTTGCTATTTTTATTTAACAAAAGCGATGACACATGCATATTATGTATATTTTGATATAAAAATTCACCAAACTATACAAATTAAACATAAACACTCAATAAAACCCAACAATGGACCGCACCTATCGGCTGGAATATTTTTTAAAAACATTTATTTTGGACTTAACTCTAACTTGTTAAGTGTTAAGCAGATATTTTGGGCGTTAACCCCTTAGCAAACAGCTCACAAACTGGTGCATGTCTTATGATCAAACAAACTAACGTTATTAAGCGAAAAACTTTTGTTGCCAGAGAAGACCTACTAAACCGATTAAGCGAAATTGCCAAAACACATGGCTACAGCTTGTTTGATCTGGTTAATGAGATTTTCCAATTAGAAATAGATTCTAACGACACAGAGTTAAACCTAAAAAAAATGGCGACTGACCGCAGAAAAATAGAAGACGCTCAACACGCAGGCTTTATGCTTGGATTAGAAAACATCTGGTATGATATGGCTGATTTAGCCTACGACAAAAATAAACGCTTGGCACATAAAAGCTGGTTTGATACAGGAATCTGGTTTGCTTCCCGCTACACCTCAGAAGACCAAAAAACACCATTAAACGCATTTAAAGAGGACCTACTAGCCTTTATCTGGAATGCCCCAGACCTACAGCTTGAACAGACAACTAATCAGGTCTCAATCAGAGTTACCAGCCCCCGATTTACAGAAGCATATACGTTTTTGTTCACCTCATTTCTTTTGGGTGCAATGCAGAGATTGGGTTATAAACCAACAGTTCAAGAGGTTACTCAAGGAGTCATCCGGTTAGACTGCATAAAGGAGGAAAAATATGGTTCAACATAGAGAAAAAAAACTAGTTTACGTTAATCCAGACCTGCTTGAAAAAGCCGCTAAAGCCGCTCAGAGCCAAGGAGAAACAGTGACCAAATTCCTTGAAGAAGCCTTGACGCAAGCAATAAAGGTCACAGCAGTGGGCTGTGATTTGGAGCAGTCAGGCGAATTTTTTGAAATTATGCAGGCACAAAAAATTCTAGGAGACACATTTGTTCCTTTGATTGTTCTAAACTATTTGACTGAACTTGCCTGTAAAGAACAAAAAGAACAATTGAGCACTATATGGTTTGAGAGTGGGAAGTGGCATGGCAAATATTTAAAGGAGAGATTTGATGATGACGCTGCTAGAGCGTTAAATAGTTTTCTTGTCGTGAGTCGATGGGACTTAAGTGAGGTCCAAATAAAACAGATAGATGAGACGCTTCGGATCAGATGTGTTTCCACCGTGCTCACTAAAGAGGCCACAGAACATCTTGCCCGGTTCATCAGTGGGATCATGGAAGGCATGGGTTATTGTACAATAAAAAACGAGGTTCTCAAAGGCATGATAGTGCAGGATTTCAAACAGCAACACATCATTAATCGGCAACTATAGAGAAAGCAAGCATTAAAATTTTTGCGATACGAAAAATTAAAATAAAAATAATTCATTTTTACAAAATGAACCGCTAAATGACCCCGCAAAAATTTTAACCAACATCACAACCCGCCGCTGAACATCAACATAAACATTGGGAGAGATACTTATAGGGCCACTTTTTGGGTAAATACAGGCGAATACGTTTATAATTGGGATTGCATTGGAATTGTGCAGGAAGAAAATAGCCATGAAAGTCTTCAAAGTAACTGGCGAAATCAACAAGCCTAGACTCTCGACTTCATTTGTTAGAGAACTCTTAGCAGACAAAAGTGAACATGCCGTAGAAAAAGTTTATGCTGAAATAGGCAGCCGCCATCGAGTAAAACGTACCCACATAAAAATCACCAGTGCAGAAGAAATTTCTGCGCAAGATATCAAAAATCCCATCTTAAAAAAAATAGTCACTGGAGAATAAAAAGTTGACTCAAAGAACCCCAGCGGAAGAAGAATTACGTAAACTCAGCGTAGAAATGCGTTATTTAGAGCAGACAGCAGATATACTCCAGCAACGCATAACGATGATTAACACAGCCATCGCAGACCTAACCTACGCCAATACAACTTTAGACAGTGTGGAGAATGAACAAAAAAATACTGAAATGCTTGTTCCCATCGGCGGTAGCTCTTATGTAAAGGTTAGCCTTGCAGACACAGACAAAGTTATTGTCGGTTTAGGCTCGGGTGTTTCCGTCGAAAAAACATTGCCTGACGCAAAAGTTACACTCAAAGAACGTCTCGATGAACTTGAGAAAAACATGATTTCCGCTCAGCAACAGTTCAACCAGGTGGTTGAACGTATAAGTAGCGGCAGAAACAAACTGGAATCGTTGCTTGCAGATAGCAGATAAGTCAAACCAAAGAGCGAAAAATAATGTTTGAGAAGCTCAAGTCAGGGTTTAAAGGCTTAGTAAGCAAAGTAACCACGACTGAGCTTAAAGCAGAAAGTTTAACTCCAGTTGTAACCGATTTTAAAATGACCCTCGCTGAAAATGATGTTGCTTTTCCGGTCGCAGACAAAATCTGTGATAGTCTAATTGAGAGACTATCAGGAGTTCAGGTTAAACGGATGGAAGACCGTAAAAAAATCGTTGATGAAAATCTTCGTCAGGTTCTCTTAGAGGTCATGTTAACCAACCAAAAAATTGATCTGATAGAGAGAGCAGAAGCGTGTCGTAGAAAAAAAGAACCCCTAACACTAATGTTTGTGGGTATCAATGGCACAGGCAAAACCACCACCATCGCCAAAGTTGCGCGGTTCTTTCATAATAAGGGTTACTCGGTTGTGTTAGCTGGTGCAGACACATACCGGGCGGGTTCAATTGAACAACTTGAGGAACATGGTAAACGTCTGGGTATCCGCGTGATTAAAAGTACCTACGGCGGTGACCCCACAGCAGTTGCTTACGACACAGTTAATCATGCCAAAGCACATGGAATTAACACGGTTCTAATCGACACCGCGGGTAGAATGCAAACTAACCAGAACCTAATGAATGAACTTAGCAAAGTCAAGCGTGTTGTGCAGCCTGATTTAACGATTTTCACGGTGGATTCACTTATTGGTAATGATGCGGTACTACAAGCAGAAGAATTTAACAAAGCAATAGGCATTGACGCAACCATACTCACAAAGGTGGATGCAGATGTAAAAGGCGGTTCAGCTTTGAGTGTAACATATGTAACGCAGAAACCAATTCTCTTCATAGGTGTTGGGCAGACCTATAAGGATTTAGAATTGTTTAATCCTGACAAATTTGTCAACATGGTACTTGGCTAACAACAAATTGCAAATACAAGCCACGATAAAAAGTAGCATTTTAGGTAGCTATAAATTAACAGCCGAGGCGACATAGCTTTAGTGGAAGAAAAAGGTGTTACTTACATTCGGCAGTTTAACCTAAAACAGTCAAAAATTAAATCATGCTCAAAAAATATTCGAAAAAATAAGAAAATCATCGTAAACATAACCAAAAACACGCAACAACCGGTAATATAAACAATTCAAAATATTTTTTTCCCAAACTGTCAAACGTGAGTTGTTAATCTTTTTGGAGGTTTTTTAAAAATTCCAAACCATAGGGATAACTCAAAACATGGATGTATACACCTGAATTGTGCCCAACACATGTAGTGAGATATTTAACAGCAAAC